>CAVIJE010000001.1:0-195873 GCA_963643355.1 Sodaliphilus sp.
ATAATTCACCGTTTTTTCTTATTGCTATGATTGGATTAGGAATACTTGATAGGAGAAGAGCTAGTTTCTCTTCTTCCTTTTTTAATCGGTTAAGGCTTTCTGATAATTCATGCGAAATGTCATTGATGTCTTTGCTTATATTCCCTATCTCATCCTTGTCTTTAATTTCAATTGGTTCCAATTGCTCGCCAGATTTTATCTTAGCTAGATTACCTTCAATCGTCTTTAGGGGCTTTAATGATTTTGAAGTTACAAAAAGAATAGTGATTATTGAACCCGCTACGGCAATAAGTCCTACTAAAATTATCCAAGGAACATAGGAAGAGGCAAAAGAAGTCAAAGATGATGTTTTTAAAGCAATTCTAATAACATATGTCGTATCAGAGATCGTTTTAGCCTCAGCATAATAAATATATTCAACGCCAAAAGTTTCGGAGGAACGGATTATGACTTTTGGAGAATTATTTATAGCAGCGATAAATTCTTCACGATCGGCGTGCGAAGAAAGTTTGTTTGCGTCTTCTTCTGAATCCCAAAGGACTTTTCCATCAGAAAGAATTATCGTTTCTCTTACGTTTTTATCTTCGATTACTAAAGAAGTGGTATCTCCATTAAAGGAATTTTTATAGGCATGGGTCAATGATATTGTGTTTTCTTTTGCTTCATTAACCAAAGCATTTTTAGCAAAAAGAATGCCAAAAGAAAGCAATATTGAAATGGCAATAACAATTATTAAGGAATTCCAAAAAGCTAATTTCTTTTTCATCGCATGATATATCCTAGTCCTCTAACCGTTTCAATTGAGATAGAGGATCCATTTAACTTTTTCCTTAGTCTAGAAACAAACATATCTATTGTTCTTGTCTCAATTGAACATTCCACTCCCCAAACCTTCGTTAGAAGTTCTTCTTTGGATATGGCTTTATTGACGTGTGTAAGGAAATAGGCAAGAAGATCGTATTCTTTTAAAGAAAGATGAAGGCTTTCTTCATTCAAAGAGATTTCATGCTGAGATTTATTTAATGTTAACTCTTTGTATTTTATCGTATCTACTTTGATGCATTTACGAAGATTCGCTTTGATTCTTGCTAAAAGTTCCATAACGCCAAAAGGTTTAGAAAGGTAATCTGACGCCCCCTCATTTAAGCCTTTGACTTTATCGGTTTCTTTCCCTTTAGCAGAGACCATTATTACTGGGATTGAGGAGAATTCGCTTTCCATAATGTTCTTTAACAAAGCCATTCCATCCATTCCTGGCAACATGATATCTAAGATTATCAAATCAGGTTGTTTTCTCTTTAATGCATTCCAAAAAGAAGACGCGTCAGGGAAGGAGAGACATTCATAACCGCCCATCGGCAACGCTTCCTCATATAAAGCACGGATGCTTTCTTCATCGTCGACACAATAAATTAGTTGTTTTTCCATAATTAAGAGTCCAGATGAGTTCCCGTTGAAGAATAATCAACCCATTCGCCAACGTTTACCGCATGATCACCAATTCTTTCAAGATATTTGGCAATCATCATGAATATTATAGCTTGTTCGGCGTTTTTCTCATCACCTTTCATAAGAGTGATTAGTTCTTGCTTAATGTTTTTATAATATTCATCAACACGGTCATCGTCTTTTTCTAGAGACCTTGCTTCATTGACGTTGCCAGTGATGAAGGAATGAACCGCTTTCTTAACGATGCTTGAGGCGCATCCACCCATTTTTGGTAAATCAATTAAGGATTTGATATATGGCTCATTAGGAAAAGAAAGAACCTCTTCAGCTATATCCACGCTATAATCGCCAATTCTTTCTAGATCCGTAATCATTTTTAAGGCAGAACCAACTTTGCGGAAATCTGAAGCAACTGGTTGATCAAGAAGAAGAATCCTAAAACATGAACTTTCGATATCTTTCATGTATTGGTCAATATGTTTGTCTTCTTCGATTACTTCTTTAGCGATGTTTGTGTTTTTTTCTACTAATGATTCTAGGGCTTTCTCGACTGATTTAGCCGCTAATTCACCCATATCTGCAAGTTTCTTTAAAACTAAATCGATTTCCTTTTCGAATCTTGTTTCCATTTCTATCCGAACCTCCCTGTAATGTAGTTTTCCGTTCTTTTATCTATTGGCTGAGAGAAAAGACTTTCCGTTTTTTGCGTTTCAACAAGTTCTCCCAACAAGAAGAAAGAAGTGTAATCAGCGACTCTTGATGCTTGTTGCATGTTGTGCGTCACGATAACGATTGTCACGTCTTTTTTAAGTTCAACCATGAGTTCTTCGATTTTGGCTGTTGAAATAGGATCGAGCGCGCTTGTCGGTTCATCCATTAGTAGGATTTCTGGCTCGGCCGAAAGAGCTCTAGCAATACAAAGACGTTGTTGCTGGCCTCCTGAAAGAGATAACGCAGAATGCTTGAGGTTATCTTTTACTTCATCAAATAAAGATGCTTTCTTAAGGCTGTTGATTACAATTTCATCTAATGTTTTTCTGTCTCTTATACCAAAAGTACGGGGTGCGTATGCTATATTATCGTAAATCGACATCGGAAATGGATTTGGTTTTTGAAAGACCATGCCAACCTTTTTTCGGAGCAAATTTATATCAATCCCTTTACGATAGATATCTTCCTCATGGTAGAGAACCTGACCAGTGATTTTGCAATCAGGAATAAGATCATTCATTCGATTTAAAGATCTTAAGAATGTGGATTTACCACATCCAGATGGGCCTATCAAAGCGTGTATAGAGCCTTTTTCTATTGAAAGATTGATGCCTTTTAGGGCTTCTTTTTCACCATAGAAGAGATGAAGATCTTTGCTTTCAAGGATTTCATTTCCCATGTTTTTTCCTCCTTTGAAAAATAAATGTAAGAACATAAGCGATGACGTTTAGGAATAAAACCAAAACTAATAGGGTTAACGAAGCAGCACCAGCCTCACCGATATAGCCAAATTGCGCAAAATAATAGATATCAAGGGCTAATGAAGTTCCTGCTGACATAGGAGAGGTAGGAACGATATTAACGACCATTCCAACGGTTAGAAGAAGAACTGCTGATTCTGAAACAACTCTTCCAATTGAAAGAATGATGGAAGTTAGAATTCCTGGCAATGCATTAGGCAATACGACCTTGAATATTGTTCTTATCTTTGATGCGCCTAAAGCTAGCGATGCCTCTCTTAAGGAATTGGGAACTTCTTTTAAGGCTTCTTCGACATTTTTGACAACTAAAGGGAGAATCATGATTGCTAAAGTGATTCCTCCACCCATCAAGGTATATCCCCATTTAAAGGAAACGACAAAGACAAGATATCCAAATAGGCCATAGACAATAGAGGGAATTGAAGCAAGAGTTTCAATAGAAACGCGAATAATTTTTGTAATGATTCCTGTTCCGTTGGCATATTCAACTAAATATATTGAGGTAGCAATTCCTAATGGCACGCCAAGTACCAATGAAATAAGGATTAAATACAATGTTCCAACGGTCGCTGGCCAAAGAGAAATCTCAGTTCCGTATTTTCCAAATAATAGCTGCCAAGAAATATTTCCGCCTCCTCTAACAAATATGAAGATGATGATGGAAAATAAGGCAACAAGGCTTACCAATAAGGAGAATAACGAAACATATTTTAATGATTCAAATAATCCCTTATTTACTTTCCAAGCACGATTTTTGATCATTAATTCTTCCTCCCTTCAAGTAACGAAAACAAAACGTTTAGAAGCAAAGAGAACAAGAAAAGAACGACGCCTGAGCAAAATAACGCGCTTAAGGCATCGGGGATAGCTTGCAATTCCATGGCTCCCATAGCTATATTTGTCGTCAAGGTCCTTACTGGTTGAGTTAAGGAAGTAGGCAATTGCGATGATCCGCCAATAACCATAATAACGGCCATCGTTTCACCCAAGGCTCTTCCAGTTGATAAAACGCATGCGGCAAGTATTCCTCTTTTAGCGGAAGGTACCATGACTTTGAATATTGCCTGTGCCCTAGATGATCCAAGTGATAATGCTCCTTCATAGTATGCTTTATCAACTGAATTTAAGGCATCTAAAGATACACCAACCATTGTTGGCAAAATCATAATCGAGAGGATTATTGATGCAGCTAATATTCCATAGCCAACGCCATTGCTTGAAAGATAATCTCTAATAAAAGGAACGACAACAATTAAACCGAACAAACCATAAATAACAGATGGAATTCCTGCTAATAGATCAATCAAAGCGCGTATAGGCCTTACTAATTTCTTAGGAATGAAAGCGAATAAGGCTATAGCAACGAATAAGCCAAATACGCATCCGACAAGAGCTGATAAAGCAGTCACATAAATCGTTGCAACAATCATTGGCCAAACGCCATATGAGGCAGGGTTGCCAAGAGGGTTCCAAGACATTCCAAAAAGGAAATTCCCAACTCCATATCTAAAAAGAAATGGAGACCCATAAGCAAAAAGGAAAACAACAATTATTGCAAGCAAGCATAACGAGAAAAAGGCACATAGCAGGAATCCCCACTTTGCGCTTTTTTCTTTGATGCTATTAATTTTTAATCTTTGCGAATCGACCATTATTTAATTAATTGAGACCATGTTGTAATAGGAGTCTCTGCTTTTGGATTGTAAATCGTTGCTAAATCTGTTTTAGATATGGAATCTAATGGATTGTTTTTGTTAACAATGACAGCAATGCCATCTTTGCAAACGGTATAAGGTGTGCATGAGGCAGCTTTGCTAGAATTGAATTCTTCAGAAATCATTCCAAAGATAGATGTTCCGTTTTCAGCATTGCTATAGCCAGTTCCTGATCCTCCACCAGCGACTTCGATTGTTACTTCAGAGTGATATTCGTTATATTTAGCAGCAAGTTTGACCATTAATGGCTGTAATGATGTGGAACCAGAGATTGTTATTTTCTTACCGGCATAGTCAGCTGTTTTGGCATAAGAAGTAGTGCTATCGTGAATGGCGACATATCCTTCGTCGGATGCTAATTTCTCTGCCTCTTTGGAGCCTAAGAACGATAAATAGTCTTTATAAACTGGTTCGGAGGCAATCGTTGCTTCCTTATAGATAACATTTAAAGGCCTTGAGATTCCATATGTTGCATCTTTGATTGTAGTAGCAGAAGGAGCGACATTATCGACTTTTAAGATTTTAACGCTGTCATTTACGTATCCTAAAGAATCATAAGCGATGGCGTAATTGTTTCCTGAAACTTCAGTCAAAATAGCAGAAGTGCTAGTTTGGACGATGGCACCCTTTGGGTCTTCCGCACCTTTTAAACCTAATATTTCAAGGAAGGCTCCTCTTGTTCCTGAGCCAGTTTCTCTAACGAGTACGGAAATGTTTTTAGCGGAGTCAAATTCTTTATTCCCCCCGCATGATGCGAGTGTGCCAGTAAGCATTATGGCACCTAAGATTAATTGAATTCTTTTGTTCATTTTTTCTCTTTTCTTTCTTTTTGCAATTCTAGTATGAGGGAAAAGGAAAATAGCAACTACCAACAACTAGAAACAAGAATGTAACAGGATTGTAAAAACCAAATAAGAAAAAATAAGGCGAACGTGTATTAGTTTTTGCGTCCGCCTTATTGCTTTTTACGTTTATCTAAAAGTAATGTTTTATCTTTTACAATCTTCTTTTAACACGGAATATGCTTTTTTGACCAAAGATTCGACACTAAAAAGATAATCATTTCCGATGTTTGATACGTAGAATAAAAATTCAATATTCCCTTCTTTATTTCCTAGAATTGGTGAATATGACGCGTTTATAACGTGCAGATCATTCCTTTTTAAATATGACAAAAAATCATTAATCGCTTCAATAAGATATTCTTTCTTTTTGACGACGCCATTCTTATTTAATTTAGCAGGACCTACTTCAAATTGAGGCTTGAATAAGAGAATTATCTTAAAGTCTTCTTTAAATGATATTAATGTGTCAATAATATTCCTAATAGATATGAAAGAAACATCGCAAACAAAGAAATCGATTCTTTCTTCGAATGTTGAATATTTCATATAACGGAAATTGGTGTTTTCCATTACAACAACGCGTGGATCATCTCTTAATGATTGATGTAGTTGAGCGGTTCCTACATCAATCGCATAGACCTTTTTTGCACCGCCTTTTAAGGAACAGTCGGTGAATCCTCCTGTTGAGGATCCAATGTCGCATATTATTTTGTTTTTAAAATCTAAAGAAAAAACGTCAATGGCCTTAGCAAGCTTATGCCCACCACGAGAGACAAATTCTAAAACATCATTCTTAATGACTTCGATTTTATCTTCTGTTGAGACATCAAAACCGTTCTTGCTAATGACCTTGCCGTTTACTTTTATTTTTTGACTTTTTATTAATTGAGATGCCTTGCTTCTTGTTTCAGCATATTTTTGTTCGACAAGAAAAACATCTAGACGCATGCCTTATTTGCCTTCAGTTTCCGCTTCTTTGACGGCTTTTTGGATGGCCTTTCCGCCTAAGCCGACAGTTTCATCGACTGGTAAGGAAAAAGCAATTCCTTGAGCAGGAGAATTTAAGCCAACTTGTTGATAGATTGCATGAAGAATGCCATCGCGAATATCTTCATCGGCAATAATCAAAACCAATTCTTTTTCTGGGTGAATGGTAATACCAAAAGTTGCTTCAGCATCAGGATTTGCTGTGCCTCTAGCGTTAATTTTTGTTCCGCCTCTAGCACCGGCTTTTCTTGCTGCATCCATAACGGAATCGGAGAAACCGTTGTTTACAATGCAAATAATTAATTCTTTCTTCTCGCTCATTGTTCTGCCTCCATATTGGCTAAAAATTGATATACGGCCTTGCCTATTACGCTAGATAAAGAAACTGTAAAGGCAATTCCCTGACCGTTAATTAATTTGAAATATTTGTCTTCGTATGCGTTCATGATTGGTTTGACGTAATCAGCATTAACAATACTCAAAATTACCGCTTTATCAGGATTTGTGTGTAATTGATCAGCTAAGGCTGGAGGCAAGGTGCCTGTACCAAAGAGAACCATTTGCATGTTGATTTCGTATCCTTTCAAGATATCGAGATAGAAATCAGTTTTATTTCTTGGAACGATGGTAAATAGGACTTTGAGTTTCTTAGGAGCAGTCAAAGGAGCGGAATTTCTCTCTTTTTCGATCTTTGAAGCGACTTTTTCAGTTTTTTCCGCTACCTTTTCTTTGATTTCTTCGATCTTTTCTTTACGGATCTCTTTTTTAATGCGAACGGCCTTTTTTAGATTCTCTTTCTTTTCTTCCATAAAAATGCCTCCTCACTTAAAGATGATGATTTCTTCATCATCCGCGCTAAGAACGCGTTTCGTTCTTGAACGTTCACGAATCTTATTTTGTATAACTGATTTGAAACCTAAAACCTGAATAGCGATAAGTGGGGTCATAGCGACCATAGCGACAACTCCGAAAGCGTCAGCAAGAATGTTTTCTGACATCTCTCCATATAAAGCGACGCATGCACCAATTGCCATAGGTAAAATGAAAGAAGAAGTTAATGGACCAGAGGCAACTCCGCCTGAGTCAAAAGCGATAGCCGTATATACCTTTGGAACAAAGAAAGATAAGGCTAACGATATTAAGTAACCAGGAATTAAATAATAGAGAATAGAGAAGTTAAAGACGATGCGGACCATTGATAAACCAATGGAAATACCAACGCCAATACATAAGGCCAATAACATTTGTCTTTTTGAAACGCCACCCATTGTGACTTCTTCAACTTGCTTAGTTAAAACTTGAATGGCAGGCTCAGCTAAAACAACAATGAAGCCAAGGATGAAACCTAAAGCAATTAGCCATGCCGCACCTTGATTTGCAAGCATTCTACCTATTTGGTAACCAGTAGGCATAAAGCCAACTGTTGCAGCAGTTAAGAAAACCACCAATCCAACAAGCGTGAAAACTAAACCAACGATGATATGAAGAATTTGCTTTAACGGGAGTTTGATAAAGATCAATTCAATAACGAAGAAACATGCAGTTATTAAGCCTAAGGCAAGTGCGACTTCCTTAAATGATTTCCATAACGTTAGACCTACGGTTTGCAAAATAACCATCCAATCCCCACTAAGTTGGTAATCGGCAGGGTTGATTATTTGCTCAGGGACGTTTGTGATTGTCATGCTTAAAATAAGGACAACTAAGATAGGTCCAACAGAAGAGAGAGCGACCAATCCGAAGGAGTTTTCTTTAGAATTTCTTCCACCAACAGTTTGAGCGACGCCAAGGCCTAAAGCCATAATGAAAGGAACGGTGATTGGGCCTGTTGTTACGCCACCAGAGTCAAATGCCAAAGCAATGAATTTAGCACCATTTGGGCTAACCATAGCTAAACATGCAAAACCAAACATGACCATGTACAAGAACATTAAAATATAAGACAAATCGATTTTTAGAATGATTTTTAATATAGCAACAACTAAGAATACTGCGACACCGACGCCAACCATGACAATCAAAACAACGTTGTTAATGGCTTCTTTAACTTGAGTAGCTAATACCGAAAGATCTGGTTCAGCGATAGTGATTAACAATCCCATGACAAAGATGATTGCTAACGCTAATTTGATTTTCTTAGAACGAATAAGCGATGAACCAATTTGCTCGCCCATCGGTGACATTGCCATTTCCGCGCCAACGTTAAAGAGTGCGATACCAATAATGAGGAAAATTGCCGAAATAACAAAAACGACGATCTCAGTTACACTTAATTGAAGTAGTGGAGTGAAAAATAAGATGATGACGATGGCCGCAACAGGCAGGACTGATAGAGATGATTCTTTTAATTTGTCTAATATATTCTTAAGCATGCGTTTATTATACATAGAAAGAATAAAAAAATAACCCCTAAATAAAAATAATTTAATTATTTTGAAACGTATGTAACTTTTTCTAATATTCATTGCTTGTAAGCGCTTACGAATTATAATAATTAAGTCACTTAAAATAGGAGGCTCAAATATGGGCAAACTAACTCAAAGGATGATTGACAATGGCACCTATGAAGGCGATAGGGTACCAAAATTAACAAGAATCCTTTTTCCTTGGTCTGGCATTTTCCGCGATGCTTGTTACCAATTGGTAGGAACATTTCTTACCCAATACGCCTTAGCTTCAGGGGTTTTAGATTCTGGTGAAGCGTTTAAAGCTCAATACGCGGTTATCACAATCGCTTTAATGCTTGCCCTTATTTGGGACGGCATTAATGATCCAATAATGGGATTTATAATTGAAAAATTCCGTTTCAAATTAGGAAAATTCCGTCCTTGGATCGAAATTGGAGCGATAGGAAATACCATTACCGTCTTACTCATGTTTATAATCCCGTCAGCTGGTTTAGTGCATGGTTGGGGCTATGTCGCTTTCATGATTGTTATGTATTTCCTTTGGGATTTGATGTTCACGATGAATGATATTGGCTATTGGTCAATGTTGCCTGCTTTAACAAACGACCAAAAGCAAAGAGCGAAGATTTCCACTTCGATGACAATTGCCGCTTCAATTGGCACTTTCATTTCTTTTGCCGTTTTGACTCTTGGCCCAGGAAATTTAGGGACATACAAAGAAGTTTTCCTTTGGGCGTCAGTCGGATTATCAGCATTATTCTTTGTTTCTCAAACCCTTGTCTTTTTCCTTTGCAAAGAAAAGAAGAGGGACCCAAAACAAGAAGAAATATCAGAAAAAACTCATTTCTTGGATTTGTTTAGAGTTGTTATTCAAAACAAGGAATTACGTGCTGCGGCCATTGCTATGTTCCTTTGCTATGCTGGTGAAGGTCTATTAACCGGCGTAGGCACAAATTACTATTATTTCTTATATGGATATCCAAGTGGCGCGATGATTGCAACCGTAATCTCCGTGTTCTATATTGTTGGCACAATCGCAGCTCAAGCCTTTTATCCATTGCTTGCAAAGAAAATATCAAAGAAGAACATTCTTTTATTTACGACGATAGTTATTGCCGTGTTCTATGCTGCATTCTTCTTCCTTGGTTTCCCACTTAACGGAAGATATCCGATACTTAATTCTTCGGAATGGCTTTCCTGGCAAAACATCATTCTATATTTATTTGCCTTCATATTCTTTGCTGCATCAGGCTTATTCTATCTAGCCTTAATTGTTATGTTCCAAGATGCAATCGATTATAATGAATACACATTTGGAGAAAGAAAAGATTCCATTTGCTTTGCTTGGAGGCCGTTAGATGTAAAACTTTCTTCCGGTTTAAATCTTGGCATTCGTTATCTTGCCTACTTTGCAGGTGGATTCTATGCCGTTTTCCAATCTATTGGCGAAGCGGAAGCGAACATTAATTCTGGCGAAATGAGCAGAGAACAAGTTAATGAATTAATTAACGGCCAAATAGATCAAATATATGCAGACGGTAAGGCCAATCTCACTTTATTTGGCATTATCATCATCGGTTTGACTATAGCAATGTTTGTAATAGCCTATCTCATTATGCGATTCGGGTATCACATCACCGAAGAACAAGAGAAGATGATGGTTGAGGAACTTGCTAAACGTAATGAAGCTAATATTGCAGCAAGCGCGATAGAAACAACTCCTCAAAACCAATCTCAAAGTGCAGTTTGAAACATTCATAATAAATAATCTTCAGTTTAACCGCTGAAGATTTTTTCACTCAAAAAACATCGAAAGAAAGCAATTTTTTATTTTGCCTTATTGTTTAAAACAATAAAACAAGATAGTATAAAGTTGTTATGAGAACATTAGCAAATTACTTCCCAACTTCAGGACAAACCTTCAAATTCGATTGGATATCGTTGATATTCCTTGTCATTTTACTTTTCTGTATCATCAGAGGCATTCGCAAAGGATTCCTATATTCCTTACTTAATTTCGTTGGAATGCTCGTTGTTTTCTTTGTTGCTTATCTTTTAGCTAAGCCTATTGGAGAGTGGCTGTTCACTCTAAATGGGTGGGGAGAAAACCTTCAAGGAAATTACGTTAATTTCTTCGTGAATAAAGGCTCCCAAAATTTGGTTTCAACAGGTAATGAGGTTGCAGATGCTTATATTAAGGTCAAATTCGGCTCTGATAACGTAATGAACTGGATTGTCAGTCAGCAAGATTTGAATTCGGCAATTTATCCAGGTGCAGAAATGACGGTAGCTCAGGCTATTCAATCAAGGCTTGGCTCAGTTGGCGTTCCTTCTTTCTTACAAAGCTACGTAATGAACTTCTTAATGAATTCATTACCGGAAACTGACGCAACATCAACTATTGCTGTATACCTTTCTGCTTCCTTGGCTTCTTTAACGTTTGTTGGTATCGGTTTTGTGGCCGTGTTTGTTGTAGGCTATATCATCCTTATCATCTTAAAAATATTCGCTAAGAAGCTTAATCGCGTTAAAGGAATTGGCGGAATAAATCGTCTTCTTGGCGGTTTGCTTGGCGTATTAATTGCGTTTGTTGACATTGCTGCTTTATCAGCTGCTTTAGTTGCTTTATCTGGTATTGAACCTATTTATAATTTCCTCGATAGTGTTCTATATCTTTCAGATCCAAATGTTTACACGATCGGAAAAGTATTCTACAACGAGAATTTCTTCGCTATATTGATGGGTTATTATAACGGCATAGTTTCATCGATTACTGGAAAATAAGCAACTTTTAGCGGTGATTTTTCGATATTTCGATTTTTTATAAAACAAAATAGCCTAGATTTGCAGGGGATTTTAAAATAAGAAAAAAGAGCCTTATTTGATTAAGGCTCAATTCTTTTTATTGTTTATATTTGATGATTTCATCTTCGATGGCTTTTCTTGCGGCATCGGAATTTAACTTATCGCTTAATTGCCCAATGAAGAAACGATACTTGCTTGGCTTAATGGATGAAACATAAGCAATGCCATATGTATTAGGACCAGAATGAACGGCGTTGGTTGAATTGGTTTTTGTTTCAACGACTTTCTTGAAGCCCTTTGCTTTAAGGGCGTTAACTATATCATCAACTGTTGGATCTCTTTCAGAGGTATATCCAACTAAAGCTAGTGAATAATCGATATTTTCAAATCCTTCAGTAACCGAATCAACGTATTTAGAGCCTAATTTTTGGATCTTTCCCATTAATTTTTTATAAACTGAGAAGGTTCCGTCTTTCATCGTGAGGATAGGATGGAATTTCAAAAGTCCTGCGCCTAAAGCGGATGCCTTAGAAATTCTTCCTCCACGGGCCATAAACGAAAGATCATCAACGATTAAGGAAACATTGGTGTTTTTTCTATATTGTTCCATAACATCGATGATTTCTTTTAAAGATTTTCCTTCGTCTGCCATCTCTTTTGCTTTTAAGGCTTGTAACGCAATTCCTAAAGAAGAAGATTCGGAATCAAATATTTCAATATGTGGATTGTCCTCTTTAGCAATAGATGCATTTTGGAAACCAGAAGACAATTTTGAGGAGATGGAGAAATAGAGAAGGTCATCGCCGTTTTTGCCTTCTTCTTTGAAAAATTCCATTGCTTCCCCGACATTTACTGCACTAGAAAGACAAATATCTTTATGGGTGTTGTTATATTCATACATTTCTTCGTTTGGAAATGAACCGTCTTTTTTGGAATTTTCGCCAAATTGAATTGAGAAAGGAACGCAATGAATTCCTAATTCATCTTGTAATTTTGCCGATAAATCCATCGTGCTATCGCCAATAATTTTAACACTCATTTTTCATCCTCCTTTAGCTGTAACCTAGCAAATGATACTAGATATTTATTAAAATGAAATAAAAACATATTGTTTCTTGAAATTATTTTTTACATCGGTAACAATTGTTACTATGGAACTAGAAGAAAAAGAATTATTCATAGACTTTAAGGATTTTAAAACATATGTGAAAATTGTAAACCCTAACGGAAAAAATCCTCCGTTAATTATTTTACATGGTGGACCTGGAAGCACTCATAATTCTCTGGAATTGATAAAACCTATTGCAGCATTGAGTGATAGACCGCTTGTTTATTATGATCAAATCGGCTGCGGTTATTCTTCCAAACCAGATCAATTGAAAGATGAAATCTATAACAAAGATTTTTGGATTGATGAACTTCAAAATCTTTTAGATACATTAAATATTGAAACTTATCACCTTTTAGGACATTCTTGGGGAGGAATGCTAGCTCAATTATTCGTTCTTAAAAAGAAGCCAACAAATATCTTATCTTTAACTTTGTCTTCAACTTTATCTAGTGCGACATTATGGAAAGAGGAAACGCATAAATTAATCGAGAAATTAAGCAAAGAAGATCAAGAGGCTATTGAAGAAGCGGAAGCCAATAACGACTACACGCATCAAGCCTTTTTAGATGCAAGTGATAGATATATGAAACTCACAGTATCGGATTATTCGCCTGATGATCCATCTCTCCCTGAATGCTTAAGAAGATTGAAAATAAGAGGGAATGTTGCATATCTTACCGCTTGGGGACCATCAGAATTTGCTCCAACAGGCAATTTAAAGGATTATGAAACAAGTGATTTGCTAAATACGATCGCTATTCCAACTCTTGTCTGTTATGGCTCTTTGGATGAATCAACTAAGAAACAAAACGAATTAATGTACAATTCACTTGGCTCAAAGAAAAAGAAAATCCTTGTTTTTCAAAATGCAAGACATATGACATATTTTGAATGCAACAAGGATTATATTAGTGAAATTAACGAATGGATAGTTTCCAACGATTAATCGTTAGGGAACTTTTCTTTATAACGTTCAATGGCTTCTCTGATAACCTTTTTCGCGTCTTCTTTGCTTTTTAAGCCTGGGACGCGTGTTTCTTTTCCTTCAAGAACTTTATATGTTTCAAAGAAATAGGTGATTTCTTGAACGATATGGTCTGGCAAATCCTTAATATCATTAAAATTCTTATAGAATGGATCGTCTGGACAAACAGCCAATATTTTTGCATCAGGCAAACCTTGATCGACCATATCAATCATGCCAATCGGTTTTCCTTTAACAAGCGTCATAGGGATTATTGGCTCAGATGTTATCAATAAAACGTCTAATGGGTCGTTATCTTCCGCATAAGTCTTAGGGATAAAGCCATAATTATGTGGATATTGTGTTGAAGTGTATAGGATTCTATCTAATTTTAACAATCCTGTTTCTTTGTCTAACTCATATTTGTTTTTGCTGCCTTTAGATATTTCGATGTAGGCAACGAATTCTTCATCGTTTACTCTTTCGCTATTAATGTCTTTCCAAGGGTTCATTTTTCTCTCTCCTTTGCCACTAGATTATACATTAGAGCAAAAACTCAAAAATAAATAAATATTGAAATTTTCTTAAGTTAGTATTTAATAACATCATTATATCTAGTTGAAAGGGGATATAAATGAAAAAGAAATCGTTAGTTTTTATTCTTAGTTCATTAGCTGTTCTTGCCTCATGTGGAGAGGTCGTTAACTCTAGTTCGGAGGCAACTTCTAGCAATCAAGATGCAACTTCTAGCCAAAAAGAAGATACCAAATCAAGTGAATCATCTTCTCAAGGTCAACAATCAAGCTCTAGTCAAGATAAGAGCGTTGATCCTGAACACGCGAAATTCACCCTCCATATGGAAGGTGCTCTTCGCTTAAATCAAAGCAGATCAATTTACGCTATTTTCAAAGATAGCAAAACTACTGGTACCGTTAAATTTTATTCAAGCGAAACATCAATCGTCACTTGCTCAGAAATCGAAGGAGTGAGCAATGAAGCGTATCTCTCTGCAAGAAGTGAAGGAAACGCAACAATATACGCCTATCTTGAAGGAGAGGAAAATATTCTTGTTTCATACGATCTTGAAATAGGACACGGAACGGCCTTGGCGGAAGAAACCTTTAATAAACTTACTGGCGCAATGAGAGTAAATCTTACCCAAGAGCTTTATGACTATGACGCTAAAACATTAGAGAAAAGCTTATACAACACATACGATATAACAACAATTTATGAAGAAAATGAAGATAGCGAGTCGTATCCTTATCATAATACTGACGCTTATCAAATTGATGTTGTTGAACGTAATGGAACAGGAAAGAACGATTTCCATAAGAAATATGTTCGTAGCGGAGTTCGCCTTGCCGTTGAAGAGTTAACTTCTGAGAACAAAGTTGGAAAAGTTACTCAATACGATGATGAAGGAAACGAATATCATTGGGTTAACTCTTATTATGAGAACATGTTTAAGTTCGATGAAGATTCCGACACCTCAGCAGTTGTAACTGCATCAGATTTTGAATCTTTTGATGGAGGAAAAACATATGAGTATATCGGTTCATCTATTTGGGCCACGACGTATTTAACTGTTTCTTTCGTTTTAGAAGATATTACCCCGGATTCTTTTGCAATAACGGTTGGAGAAGATGACACTCTTGGTTTTGAAATTGTTACTGATCCATACGGCAAAGATTCTGCAGGCATCAAGGGCGGGCAAACAATTAAAGGAACCGTTAGCGAAATCGGTACGGCAAAAATTGATCACCTTCAACCTTATGCCCACGAAACCTATCACGACACTCTAGAAGCGGCTAGAAAAGAATTGGCATCTTCGAAAAACTATACTGCAACCTACAAGATAATCGATCCAGATACGGCTTATGGCACAACGACATATACGTTAACCTATACCGAAGATACAATCGAAGAAAAGATCGTTGATAAAGATGGCAAAGTTACCCAAAATGGTGCTCATAGAAATGGAACAGGATATTTCACTTATAGTGTTGATGATGCTGGTACCATAACAAAAACAAAAGATTATGAAGCGTCATTTGATGCAGTAAATCGTTATCCAACATTTGATTTTGCAGTTGAGATTTTAGGCGAATCTATAACCAAGAATACTTACCTTAGCCGTGGCGAATATGTTGGAGATTTCTTCTCCAAATGTTGGCAACTCCCTAAATATTGCTATTATTACACCGCAAAAGAAGGAGTTAAAGTTACTCTTAGCGCTGATGGACATTTAAGCGGAATGTCTGCCACTTTATCAAGCTCCTCTCTTGCAGATGAAGTAGAATTTGAAGGAACGTATTCATCAATTGGCACGACAACCATAAATCGTGATTGGGATTCAATCGTTAATCCAAGCGAACCAACAACCTACCCAAGCACGCTTCTTGCGTCATTAGAAGAATGGGGAGTTGCGGATGTCATTCCATTCTTATATCCAAGCAATGTTGGATATGCTGATGAAGTGGCAACTCGTGCGAAAAATAAGCAGGACGAAAGCCTTGCGAGATACGCATCCTTTAAAACCAATGAATTCGAAACGGAAGCAAAACGTGACGAATATATTGAAAAATATAAGGCAATGTTAGTTGAAAAAGGCTGGACATTAACAACTGAATTAGACGACCATCTCGGTTATTATTACTATACAGATCCAACTGGTGAATGGAAACTTTCCGTTGGAATATATAAAAACTATGTTGAAGGAGCAGAACTTAAACGTGTTTGTTTCACTTTCAATAACAAAGACAACAACATGGTCACGCCTGACTCATATAACTTCTAATAAAATTAAGTAGAATTAAGGTCATCTTTATGATGGCCTTTTTTTAATTATCTTAAAAAAGTAATATTACGCCTAAATTAATATTGATTACGTTATATTGATAAAAAAATACTTGTAAGGAATAACTAATTTATTATAATCTCTAGCCGTAAAGGAGGAGCAATCATATGATGCTTCAAAATGCAATTTTAGCAGCCGACGCAAGTTCAAACGTTGGCGAAAACCTTGCTAAAGCTTTATCCTCCCAAAATCTTTGGGTTGCTATTGCTAAGACGGTTATTTTCATTCTTTTAGGCTTTTTCTTCACTAAGAAGAAGTTGTTACCAGACGCAACTGGTAAGGTTTTGACAAAATTTGTCATGACAGTCTGCTTACCATGCCTTGCTTTCTGCTCATTCATGAAAGATTTCACGGCAACTGAAGGCGTTGGTGCCATAGTTAACTTTGTTATGGGCTTTGTTTTCTATGTTGGTTTCATGTTCTTATCAAAACTCATCTTCTTCTGGGTCAAAGATAAGAAAAAGAGAACGGTGTTATCCGTCTTGTTTGCCTTTGGATCTACAACATTCTTTGGCTATCCTATTGTTACTTCCGTTTATGGCGGAACAGCTGGCAACTATTTCAATATCATGAACGTTGCCTATCGTGTATTCCTTTATTCTTACGCTTATCTTGCTATCGCTAACATTGAAGATGAACCAGCTCCAGAAGCTGAAGCAGCATCCGTTAGCCATGACACAAAAGCTGCGCCAGCAGTTGACAAATCAGCTAAGTCAATCCTTAAAAAGGTCTTCCTTAACCCAATAGTTATCGCTACATTTGTTGGCTTACTCCTTTGGGTCTTACAAGCAATTCCTAATGTCAAATTCGTTCCTACAGATTGGTTAAGCGGCGGAAAATCCGATTCAAAAGTCGCTTTCTGGAGATTTGACGTAACATTACCTTGGATCTATCAAGCCGCTAACACTCTTGGAGGCTTATCCTCAACAATCATCTTATTTGCTATTGGCTGCACATTAGGTGGCACAAACATCAAAGATGCCGCAACCGACAAATTCGCTTGGATTTGGACTGGACTCAAAGTTGTCCTTGCCCCAGCAATCGTCTTAGGCGTTCTCGTTGTTCTTCAAATTGTTGCCAATGCAACAGGCTGGCTCGTTCCAGAAGGCGGCAGTGTTTCACAACTCGTTTCAGTTGAAACATTATGTTCTTCAGTAATCACTTGGATGGTTCCACCTGCAACTGTTGCCGTTGGATACTGCATCAGCTTTGATAAAGAAAAAGAAATGGCTTCCCACATTTCCTTAATTGGTACGTTTGGGTCTGTTATCGGAATCGTTATCTGGATTATCTTACTCACAGTACTCTCTAATACCGGAATTTTCTTTGTCGCCTAATTTGTTACTTAATTCTATTAATTAATGTAAAATACGTTTGTATCATTTAACGAAAGGAAAAAATTATGGAAAAGAAAATGATTTGCTTCGGATGTCGTGGCTACGAATTACCATATTTCGAACAATTAGGAAAACAATATGGCTATGAATTAGTTACCCGTCCTGAATACCTCAACAACGATAACTACGAACTCGCTCTTGGATATGAGAACGTCATGGTTCGCGGAAACTGCGTTGTTGACAAAGAACACCTCACAAAATTAAAAGAGGCTGGATTGAAATATTACTTAACACGCACTGCTGGCTATAACCACGTTGATGTTGCAGCCTGCAAAGAACTTGGCATCGAAACTGCCTTTGTTCCTGGCTATTCTCCAAACGCCATTTCTGAATTAGCCTTAACTTTAGCTATGATGTTGCTCCGCAATGCAGCATATGCAACTTCAATCGCCCATGAAGGACATTTCAAGGTCACCGATCAAATGTTCTCCAAAGAAATCCGTGACTGCACAGTTGGTATCTTAGGATGTGGAAGAATCGGCAGAACAACCGCTTCCCTTTTCAAAGGCGTTGGTGCAAAAGTCATTGGCTATGATGTCTTTGTTTCTCCAGCTTGCGAAGGCTTAATCGAAATGAAGAAAACAGCAGAAGAAGTCATGGCTGAATCTGATATCGTCGTTTGCCATATGGCTTATATCAAAGGCCAAAATGATAAATTCATCTCAGCTGATATGATTTCTAAGATGAAGAAGAATGGCATCATCATTAACGTTGCCCGTGGCGAAGTCATGGACAATATGGCCGCTCTCCTTGCCGTTAAAGAAGGAAAGATTGCTGGCTTAGGGCTTGATGTTATCGATAACGAAAAAGTTCTCTTCAACAAGGATCATGATCCAAAGGCTATGCCAAATGAAGAAGACCAATTAATCGTCGATCTTTATCCAAGAGTTCTTATTACTCCACATATCGGCTCTGCCACCGAACATGCCTTAATCGACATGATTGAAATCACTCTTCAAAATATGGAAGAGTACCGCACAACCGGCAAGTGCAAAAATTCCCTTATCAAATAAAGGCGAAAATAAAAATAAATGCAGGATCAAACGATTCTGCATTTTTTATTTTAAGGGGGTTTTAACGATGATTTTTCAATATTTCATCCAAAGTTGAAATGCCTCATTAACAAAATAATAAGTGTTATCTCTAACTCCAAATTTAACTGGCATAGAAGTGCCAAGAGGAACTTCGTGCATGTATTTGATTTCGAATTCTTTAAGGCGATTATTCTTAAGATATTCAATAGGCATAAGGTTTTCCGCTATATCTAAATATGAAGTATTGTTAATATGACCATTGAAATCGCAGAAAGAATATTCCGCTTTAATTTGTTGTTCGTTTTCTAAATCAAAAGGTATTGCCAAGGAGAAAGGCATATTAAATTTCCTTCCATTTGATAAATCAGGAATTTCAATTCCGATCAGAAGGATTGGCCATTTTACGTTTATTAATATCGATTAATGACCAAATAGAACTTGCTAGAATTATCAATTCGCCTTTTTCATCTTTGAATTCATAGGTTCTAGGAAAAAGAACGTGCATTGTTTTATGCGTATACGTGGAAACAGTTAATGTCTCGCCATATACAGGCATTCTTTTTATTTCAACGTGTTGCTTTGCGACAACCCATATAACGCCCTTTTTATCAGTTACATCTTTGGGGTATCCGAATGATTCTGTTTGTTCGATCGCCATCTCTTGTAAGATACGCAAAATAGACGATGGTCTTAACTCCTTAAACGGAGATACTTGTTCAGGAATGATCTTAAATGTTTTCGTGTAATCGCTCATAGATTCTTATTCTACAACTTTGAATAATTTGATAGAAAAAATATTTAATATTTTTGTTTAATTTAGACGGAATAAATTATATATTTTGCATGTTAGTTTTTAGGAGGGAAAGAACATGCTAAGATTAGATAAAATTACAAAAATATATAAGACCAAAGACATGGAAGTTAAGGCCTTAAAAGGAATCAATCTTTCTTTCCGAAGAAACGAATTTGTTTCGATATTAGGCCCATCAGGATGCGGTAAAACTACAACATTGAATATTATTGGCGGATTAGATCATTACACAAGCGGCGATTTAATAATTGATGGTAAATCAACAAAAGAATTCAACGGTCACGACTGGGATGTATACCGTAACCATAAGATTGGTTTTGTTTTCCAATCGTATAATTTAATTCCACATGAAAATATTTTAGAAAATGTTGAATTAGCTTTAACAATCGGTGGCGTTAACAAAGAAGAAAGAGTTAAGCTTGCTAAAGAAGCCTTAGACCGCGTTGGCTTAAAAGGAATGTATACCAAAAAGCCTGGCGAATTATCTGGCGGACAATGCCAAAGAGTAGCCATTGCTAGGGCCTTAGTTAACAAACCTGATATTTTGCTTGCTGATGAACCAACTGGCGCGCTTGATTCGGTTACCTCAGTTCAAATCATGGATCTCATTAAAGAAATATCTAATGAGAAACTTGTTATCATGGTAACCCACAATCCTGAGTTAGCAGAAAAATATTCAACAAGAATCATCAATCTTTTAGATGGTGAAGTTGTCGGGGATACAAACCCATATTCTTTCGAAGATGAAGAAAAAGAAGGGGTGCGTGCATCAATTAATGAAGAAAGAGAGAAAGCAAAAATGTCTTGGTGGACAGCTTTTAAACTATCGGCAAAGAACCTTCTTTCTAAATCAAAAAGAACTGCTTTGATTGCAATTGCCTCATCAATTGGCATTGTTGGAGTTTCGGCTGTTTTAGCCGTCTCACAAGGGGTCACAGGATATATCAATGATATGCAAGATGATATGTTATCAGAATATCCAGTAACTATCGCGGAATCTTCCTGGGATTTAACTTCTTTGCTTTCTTCTACTACAACAGGGCAACAAGCCGATGCAGTTATCCATTCTTGGAAAGATGGAAAAATAGATGTTCAATTCGTTACTCAAACATTGATCAATAGTTCCTCCTCGATGAACGCCGCAGCATCTAAGAATGTAATTACAGAAGATTACGTCCAATTCATCAAAGACATGCCAACTAAGTATTATTCTGCTCTTGGCCTTGATTATGGAATTAATATCAAAAATAATCTTTATACCCATTCCGATATTCATCTTAGCGGATACACGGATGAAGAATTAAAAACCAATCGTTATTCTATTACGGGCATAACTGGCATTTGTTCAACGATTCTTGAAAATATAAATGACAAAGAATTTAAGGCTTTTGCCTCGATGGTTGATGAATATACCGATGCCGTAAATCAGGCTTTACCTAATGAAGATTATGTTCTTAGCCAATATGATGTCGTCGCTGGAAAATACGCTACTGGCGCGGATGAAATGGTTTTGGTACTTAATCATAAAAACGCTATGACAGAATTTGTCCTTACCTTGCTTGGCTATTATGGACAAGATGAATTTGCTAATGCCATTTATTACTATTCCGACCAAAAAGATAAGATGGATATGGATTTATGGGAAAAGCAACAATCATTTACCGTCAATGATTTATTGAATAAGGAATATTATTACTATCCAAATGATTCCATATATGAGTATGACGAATCATACGATCCAACATCGACGACTGACCCATTCAAGATGCAAGCTTATGATTATGCTTTCTGCGATAAAGGCGATCTTAGTGGCGGAACGAAGATGAAAATCGTTGGCATTCTTGCCCCAAAAGAAGATATCTCCTATGGCTGTATGAGTTCTGGCTTATATTACACAGAAGCGTTTGTTCAAAAATATCTTGCCGATAATATGAATTCTTCAGTGACAAAATTCGTTAACGCATATGCTGAAGCGAATAAAGAGGCCTCCGGATTTACCTCAGCCGTTATAAACGTTTCCAATCACAATTTTATTTCTGGCATTGGCTTTACATACAACGTTAATTTCCCTGATGGAATAGGATCAAGCGAATATGAAACATATAAGGGAGCAGCTTTAATTGGTTCCTCCAATTCCTTAGCCGGCATCTTTAATATGATTAGCGGATCTTCATCTGGCACTTCGGCAAGCCTCAATAAAACAGCGACTGTTACTTCTCGTGATTTAGGTGGAAATGACATCCCGGGAACGATTAAGATTTATCCTCATTCTTTTAAAGATAAAAACCTTGTTACGGATTACCTAGATCAATGGCAATCCGATAACGATATCACTTTATCTAATGGAAAAACTCTTGCTAAAGCAGATAGAGAGCAAATCAAATACACTGACAATATGGCTGTCATTATTTCAATAATCAATGGAGTCATTAATATCGTTACTATTGCCTTAGTTTGTTTTATGTCTTTATCCCTTGTAGTTTCTACTGTTATGATTGGCATCATTACTTATGTGTCAGTCATGGAACGCGTAAAAGAGATTGGCGTTATACGTTCGCTTGGCGGAAGAAAGAAAGACGTATCCCATTTATTTAATGCTGAAACATTGATTATTGGTGCGGCATCTGGCTTATTTGGCTTAGCTGTTACTTATTTGATTGAAGTCGTTCTCAATTTAACGCTTGGTGTTGCATTCAATCTTGGAATGATTGCAAATCTTAATTGGTATTCCGCGTTAATAATATTAGCAATAAGCATTGCTTTAACGATGATTGCAGGCATTATTCCTGCAAAAGCTGCGGCAAGACAAGATCCTGTTGTAGCATTACGCAGTGAATAAAAAATTATAATTAGCCCTTATCTTAGATAAGGGTTTTAAAATACGGAAAATTATAATTGACTATTAAGTTAGAATAAACTAACATAAAACCATAAGACCAATATCGTTGATCTTAGGGGGAGAGATTTATGATTGATATTCTATTGATTCCGTTTATGTGCCTTTCGTTTACTCAAAATGGGCAAAACTTAGTTAATGCACCATTTACTTTTAATGAAATAACATCTATAAATGGAGATTTTTCACTCAAAAATAGTGAATATAAAAAGGCCTATAGAGCAAAGAAATCTTCGAATGATTTTTATATGGCCACATATAACGAGTCTAAATCTGGAAATAAGACATATCTAACTGCTGAAGAGATGAAACTTCCTTCAGGGAATAATAGACTCTATAGTCGGATTTTAGAGGTTAACGGAGGGTTTTCTAGGTACAATCAAACCGACGTTTATTTTTTCAATGTCGATGATCGTATGACTGTTGAATGCAGATTTCAAACCAATGATTCGAAATATACAAAGCGTCATTATTATAAGTTGAAATTTACGCCATACGTAAACCAGCTTAACGACACTCACTCTATAGTTGAAAGAAGATCAGGAGGAAAATTCCCTACTTACGATGTTTATCTTCGCCACAACGCAGAAAAAGAGATAGTCAGTGATTGTCAAGGTATCTTTAAAGCGTATAGTGATATTTCTCAAATAAAACCATTAATAGAAATTGGAGGGAATTGAATTTATGAAAAAAGCTAAAATTTTATGCTGTTTGTTTTTGATTCCTTTGTTGGTTTCGTGCAACAAACAAAATACACTTGAAGAAGAAATAAACGAGCTAACTGAAAAAGGCAATCTTTTGATTGGAATGAGTTTAAATGATTGCATGAAAATAATAGGTGACGATTATTACAATACTTTTGGCTCATTTTATAGCATTGGTAAATTTGAATATTCTGAGAGGCGCGGCAACGTCGATGTTTATACGTGCGGCGTTATGAATGGAGGACCAACAGAATTTTATTTCCGTAATAATGTAAATATCGGTTTTATGACAAGAGACCCAGAATTTGGTTTTACCTTATTTGGCAAGCCAATTGGATACCCTATCTTTGGGGCTCATGGAAAGTGGGATGATTCACTTTTCACCATTTTTGAAAATAGAGGGTACGAAGACGATCCCGATACTAAAGAAAAGAAAGCTAAGGACTCTGGAATTGATGATCAATTTTATTATTCTTGGAAATGCTGGAAGTACAAAGAAAAACTCCATGTCGCAGTTGCCTCTAATGTAATTTATACACTAGACGGCAACATGGCTGTTATGGAGGTTCTCGTTGATGAATAATATTATTTGATACTTAATCTGAATTTAAGGGAGTATTCTTTTTCTCCACTTAATTCATACTGTGAATGGACGTTTGCTCCCCAGGAATCATCTCCTCCAATTCCACGCATAGCTGCATAAATCGTTAAATGGTTCTTTCTTGAGATAGGCAATTCATCTTCATGATTTGCATTATCTATTTCAAATTCATCGTTAGGGAGATATTTGAATGAGAATGGTTTATCAAGCGCTTCAACAATTAAAGAATGTCCATCTTCAAGAGGAAATTCAACATATCTTGTTTCTTCGTGATTACCACATTCTTGAGGAATCGAATAAGGCAACAATTCTTCGTTTACGTTCGACTCATATTCGGCAATATTTTCTCCAGCAAGGCGATCTTTATATGAATCTAGTGGACCCATACCATAGAATTTGAAATCTTCTATATGTTTTTTTAGTGGGAAGTCAATTCCAAAACAAGGCAAAGAAGGCATTCCATTTACGCCGTAATAATGAATCTCAATATCGATGTATCTTCCTTGATTGAAAATATAATTAACTGTTGCTTTTGCGCCAGTTCCACCAACAAGGTAGGTAAATGTCATACCCTTTTCATCGGATTTAACATCTACTGGCGCGTTCCATCTAGAAACCCCTAAATACATAGATGACTTCATGGCAAATAGATTTCCGCGATCGTTATCAGAAATTGGGCGGTAGAAAGTTAATCTTGCCTGAGATGCTAGGATTTCCTTTTTGTTTAGTTCTATTCCGACTAACCCTGTGCCTAATCCTGAATTTGAAAAGATAAATGCGACTTCATCGTCTCTCATTCCTACATATCTATGGGAATTGATATATTGCATTGGTGATTCAATTACTTTTGCTTGATAGCTAAATGGCTTAGGTTCATCAAATAAGACTATAGATTTATTAGCTTTATTGATTACTCTAATTTTTCTTAGATGTTCGCCATCAAATTCATTGTTTGGAAGAGATAAAGCCTTTTCGCCTTTCCAAGTAATCTTTTCTTTGTTAACAAGAACACCATTTGAATAGTCTTCAAGATATAAAACGAAGTCTTTATAGGAGTAGAAGGGGTCTAATGAGAAGTTAGCCACACCATTATCAAATGTTATTTGCAAAGGAGAATACATGTAGTTAACGGTACGTAATTTTGATATACGCATCCCCTCTTTTCTTTCTGAATAGATAATTCCGTTGCAATTGAAGTTCAAGTCGTTAGGTACGTCATTCATGTCTCCGCCATAGAGCAACTTGCCATCAACATAGAGTCCTTGGTCGATCCAATCCCAAATGAATCCTCCCATAGAATTAGAGTATTTTCTAAAGACTCTCATGTATTCATCGAAATTGCCACAAGAATTCCCCATTGCATGTTCATATTCGCATTCAATTACTGGCTTATTTGGATTTTCAATTAGATATTGTTCTAACTTATCCGATGGGAGATACATATAGGATCTCATATCTACATACGGCGTTAGTTCTGGATTAAACCATTCTGGTTCGTAATGAACCAAACGTTTTTTGTCTTTTGAATGGAAATAATCAGACATTTTAGCAAGATTCATCCCGCCTCCTGATTCATTTCCTAAACTCCAAGAGAAGATGCAAACATTGTTTTTATCTCTTTCATACATCGATGATGCCCTATCTAAGGCGATCTTTTCCCATTTTGAATTTGAACCAGGAAGATATTTGCTAACGTCAGTAAAATTCCCTTCATAGACTCTAGAATGGGATTCTATGCAGCATTCGTCCATGATGAAGAAACCATATCTATTGGCATATTCATATAATTTCTTGTCATTTGGATAATGGCAACACCTAATCGCGTTAACGTTGTTTTCTTTTAATAATTTTAAATCGAATAAAAGATCATCTAATGATGTTGCACGCCCATTAAAACAATCAATTTCATGACGGTTTACGCCTTTGATTAATAATGGAATGCCATTCCAATAGACACACCCATCAATGATTTCTTGATGGGAGAAACCAATTTCTAATGATGATGTTTCTTCATTATCATTATCATCGGCAAGGGTAATCGTTAACCAATAGAGGCTTGGTTCTTTTGCTGACCAAGGTGCAATATTTCTAATCTCTCTCCCTAATTCAAAAGATCCATTAGTTATTTTAATTTCTTCGTTAAGCAAGGTTTTCTCATTTTTGCAAAGAGAAATAGAAGCTTTTGTTGCATTGCTAACTAATCCTTTAATCTCTAATTTTCCATCTTTGAATTTATTGATCAAATCAGTTTTAACATCAATATCCTCAAGATGAATTTCACCAATTGAAACAATTGAGATATCTCTAAATAAGCCAGAGAATCTCCAAAAATCTTGGTCGAGCATCCAAGATGAGGCGCTCCATCTAAAGTTATAAACAACAAGTTCATTCTCTTCTTCAAGATAAGGCGTCAAATCAAATTCCGAATCAACATACAATCTTGTTGAATAGCCAACGAAATGACCGTTTAAATAAACGTATATAGCTGATTCGAATCCTTCAAATCTTAATATATGTCTCTTGCCTTTTGCTAATTGTTTTAAGGAGAAGCGTTTGCGGTAAATATTAACTGGGTCACGAGATAAATTAATCCCCCCTGGCTCTAAATCTTCTTTACCTTCCCAAGCATATTCAGAATTTGAGTAAATCAATTCTTCAGGTACTTCCATTTCAGCGGAACGTGGCAAAACGCATTTTCTGAAAGCAAGCGTTTGATAATCTAACAATTCATCAGTCCAGCCACTAGAACGATAAAAATCCCATTTGCCATTGAGAGAGAAAATGGGTTCTTTTCCGTTAATAAAAAAATGATGTGAAGAATGTTCATCTAATAAGTTAACTCCGATTGTTTCAGGGTCGCTTAAGTAGGACAGGTTAATTTTATCCATATGTGTTACCTCTTAAAAATTGTCTTCCTTTTTCTAAGATAAAGCAAAGAAAAAAAGATGCCTTACGAAGACATCTTGCAAAATTCAGTTTCGTCATGTCTCGTAAAACTATCGCGACGAGACATAGACAGCAGGCATATGACGGATCCTAAACTAACCCAACTATCCTTACGGTAGGAAGATCCATTTCTGTTCCTATGACTATATTATACCGGTAATTTTTTACTTTGCAATACCCAATTAGGTAAAAATAAGTAATGATAACGTAAAGACTTTTTATGACAATGCACCATCCCAGATGCGGTGTACTGCCTCAGGATGGTCAATAAACGGATTACGATTATTTTGAAGAAGATAGGCTGCATCGTTACGTTTTATTTCTTTTTCTGAGACTGGATCTAAATCATTCCACTCTAAATACGTTTTTAATGCCCAAGAAGAAAGAGAGGGATAAGTATTTTTCGCGAAGGAATCGTAACTCATAGACGGAATTGACGATTGATATCTTGTAACGAAGTAGAAATATGTTCTAGCAAAATCGCCTTTATATTCATCAATTGGCTCAAAGACAGTTCCGTTATAACCGTTGTTATTGCCAGTTCCTAACTTAGAGCCGTTTTTTGAGGTGTATGAAGCGCTAGAAACATTACCATGAGGATAGTTGCTACGCTTGTTATTAACGTATCCATCTGTTGGGTAAACGTGGAATATGTCGCTTTTCATTTTTGAGGAATCTGTTCCAGCAAATTTTGATTGAGGAATACTATGTTCACGGTTATAAACATCTCCTTCAGCCTTATAGTTACCGGCTCTATCTGTTTTAGGATTAAATTTTTCATTTGAGTACATATCCCAAATGTATCCTTCATCAGTGAGATCGGTTTTCTCATAAGCGTTCCAAAGTCCATCATATCCAATTGATTTTGTATCCTTGCTGATGACATTAAATAATGATGTTTTTAGCGTAGCGCCTGTGGCATTCCAATTTACACCTTGATAATATCCATCATCGTCGATATCTGGTTCATAGGAAGAGGAAGACGACGAAGGATCTTCACTTGGCGAGGAACCATCACTAGACTGTGGATGAGAAGAGGAAGAACTGCTAGAGCTAGAAGATGAATCATCTCCAGCATCATCGGATAAAATCATTTCGATTTTACTGACATATATCCTACCTTTAGCATTTGCTTTAAAACTGATTGAGGTAGACTTCGCGTCATTATCGTTATCTAAATATAAATATGAGAATTTGGTGAATTCGGATGCCTCAATTGTTATGTTCATGCCAGTTGGATTTGCACTTGATGAAAGATTATATTCAACTGCAGCATCGCCATCGTATTGCTTTGCATAAACATTTACTCTTTTTACGAGTGTGGCTTTTTCAAAATTTATATCAATGCTACCGGTCTTTTTGCCAGAACCGATTTTTAAAGCGTTGCTATTTTCATCCGTATTTCCTCTTTCAGAGGCGTAACATGTGGAAAAATAAATGCTTTTAAGGGAAATTCCTGAAACTGTATAGGAATCATCTGTTGGCGAAGTTGAAATATTGCTAGTTTTAACACCAAACGAAATCGTTGCCGTTTTAGAAACAGGTGCTTCAGAATCAGATGATTCGCTTGAAATTGGCTGATTTGATGAAGACTGAGGTTCGCTAGATGCAGACTCGTTTTCTGAAGAAGATGGCTTTGAAGCTGAATCTTCATTCACGGATGATTTAACGTTATCACTGTCGCTATTTGAATTTTCAAAAGATGAAGTTTTATCTTCATTTGATGAAGAGGATAAGATGTTTGTGCATGATGATAAAGATAATAATATGCTAGATGCACCTAACAATATTTTTGACATTCGATTTTTCATGGTGAATATCATATCAAAAGAAAGAAAAAAGTGCCACCCCTAAGGATGACACTTAAGATTTAACAAATCTTATTTAGCGAATTTAGCAAAGCGAGCTTTGGCTTCAGGAGAGAGGTTATAGAAAGCATCAATTCCTGGGTATTGGGCTGTTTCGCCAAGTTCTTCTTCGATTCTGATTAATTGGTTGTATTTGGCAATACGATCAGTACGGCTCATAGAACCAGTCTTGATTTGTCCAGCATTTAAACCAACAACTAAGTCAGCGATTGTTGTGTCTTCTGTTTCACCAGAACGGTGGGAGACAACACATGTCCAGCCATTTCTCATGGCTTCTTGGCATGTATCAAGGGTTTCGGTTAAAGTGCCGATTTGGTTGACTTTGACTAAGACGGCGTTGGAGCAGCCAAGTTCGATACCTTTCTTGACGTAGACTTTGTTTGTGACAAAGAGGTCATCACCGACAAGTTGAACTTTCTTTCCAAGTTTTTCGGTAAGGAGTTTCCAACCTTCCCAGTCATTTTCGCTAAGACCATCTTCGATTGTGATTAATGGATATTTTTCAACGAAATCTTCTAACATGGCGACCATTTCTTCGGAGGTCTTCTTGCCTTGTCCGGATCTCTTTAAGTCATAGACGTGTTCTTCGGCGTTGTAGAATTCGGAAGAAGCAAGGTCCATACCTAAGCAAATATCTTTGCCTGGGAGATATCCAGCAGCTTTGATAGCTTCAACTAAGACTTCGAGAGGTTCTTCGTTGCTCTTAAGTCCGTTAGGAGCAAATCCACCTTCATCACCAACAGCAGTGATGTCGCCTCTCTTCTTTAAGATTGTTCTTAAAGCGGCAAATGTCTCAGCACCCATTTGGATGGCTTGGGAAAGAGATTTTGCACCGACTGGCATGATCATGTATTCTTGGAAGTCGACTGAAGAATCAGCGTGTTTGCCACCGTTGATGACGTTCATCATTGGGACTGGTAATTGTTTGGCGTTTGGTCCACCGATATAACGATAAAGTGGAAGACCAACATATTCAGCAGCGGCTTTAGCAACTGCAAGGGAAACACCGAGCATGGCGTTTGCACCAAGTTTGCTCTTTGTTGTTGTTCCGTCTAAGGCGATCATTGCTTCATCGATAGCGACTTGATCTAAGACGCTCATACCGATTAATTCTGGTTCAATGATCTTATTAACATTTTCGACTGCCTTTAAAACACCTTTTCCACCAAAGGCATTCTTGTCGCCGTCACGAAGTTCGAGAGCTTCTCTTTCGCCTGTGGAAGCACCGCTAGGAACGGCAGCTCTTCCGAAAGCACCGCTTTCTGTGATGACATCAACTTCGATTGTTGGGTTTCCACGAGAGTCAATTATTTGGCGAGCATGGATCGATTCAATAAATGGCATGTTTTTCTTTTCTCCTTTTATTAGTTTGATTTTAAACATGCTTACAAAGTAAGCGAATAGATTATAAAGCAAAAAAGTTGAAACTAGTATTAAGAATGATAATTTAACGAATTATCGATTGAAACCATCTAAACAATTAAAACTTGTTATCAATTAAAAATAATGGGGTTTTGCAGTGGATTTTTTGAAATTTGTCTTTTTGTATCGCAAGAAAATTCAATCTTCAAATACTTAGAAATAAATTTCATTTATAATATTTTTATATGATTAAAGATTGGAAAGACTTATTTAATAGGGTCGAAGAAGAAGATTATTCAAAAACATTAAAAGCATTCCTTGATGCCGAATATAAAACGGGCGTCATCTATCCTCCAAGAGATATGATGTTTCAGGCTTTTAAATTTACTTCCCCAAAAAGTTTAAAGGTCGTAATTATTGGCCAAGATCCATATCACAACCCAGGTCAGGCAATGGGCATGTCTTTTTCTGTACCTCGTGGAATGGATCTCCCACCATCTTTAATAAATATTTATAAGGAAATACAAAAAGATCTTGGCGTTGAGATGAATTTTGAAAATGGTGATTTAACGCCATGGGCAGAACAAGGCGTTTTGCTATTAAACGCTTATCTTAGTGTTAGAGCAGGCATTCCTCTTTCCCACCAACGTCCTGAATACGAAAAATTCATAAATGATACACTTGCATATATAGAAACGTTAGATCAGTCAATCGTTTATATGCTTTGGGGTGGATTCGCTAAGAAATATGAGTCTAAAGTAACCAATCCCAAACACTTAGTTTTAAAGGCTAACCACCCTTCACCATTAAGTGCTAACAGAGGCGGATGGTTCAACAACCATCTGTTTAGCAAATGCAATGATTTTTTGCTTGAAAATGGCGTTGATGAAATAAATTGGCAAATAAAATAAAAATAAATAATTAATTTATTTGAAATTCGTGCTATAGTGCATTGTCCAATCTCGAAAGGAGACTCAAATGGAAAACGAAGAAAAAGAAATAAAGGAAACTGTCGAAACTCCTGAACCTGTTGAAGCAGAAGTCGTCACCCCTGAGGAGGAAAGTGATTTCGCTGACCAAGTTCAACCTGCTAAGCCTGTTGAAGAAACGAATGTAGAATCTACCCCTGTCGTTGAAGAAACACCTGAAGAAGAAATCAATCTTTACGCTGAAAAAGAAGAAACTCAAGTTCCAGAATCCGAAGAAACAAAAATTACGGAATCTAAAGAGAGCGCAAAAGAAAACGCCGGCGAATATTTTTATGAAAGCCCTGAGCTTGAAGCCGTTGAAGAAGCAAGAAAAAATTTCCATAAAATTTATAAAAAGTTGAATATCATCAAATGGGTCATTACCGCCGTTGGCTTAGCCCTTATTGCAGCTGGATGGATAATCCCTACAGCAATTGGTGGGATAAATTCCAACATGACAATGTACATTTCCTTAGGCGTTACCGCTGTGGTATTGGTTGCAATTTCTGTTTATTCAGTGATTTTCCGCAAGAAAGTTAACGCACAAATGAAAGTATATTTCAAAGAATATTATGATCATACTTGTGCATACGTATACCCTCAATCGGTTGAAAACCTCAAAGGAACAGTAGACGATAAACTCCCTGAAGATACCTTTATCAACTCTGGTATCTACACCAATGTTGCTAAGGTTGGTTCAAGAGCCTATATGACATTCTCCTATAAGGGATTTAACGCATCTATTTCTGATGCAGCCGCCCAAAAGAAAGGCGAACGTCAATTAGAAACGCTCTTCGTCGGTAAATTCATTTATTTCGATGGCATTACTAGCAATGATGACCTCCTTATTTACATCAAAGGAAATAAGAGAGCCTTACCTCCTAATAGCCTTAAAGGCCGTAAATTAATCGAAGATAATAAAACGATGGTTATTTATGGAAATGGCAAGGCAAAGAGCCTATTAACCAAAAAAGTTCGTGACGCCCTTTCAAAATTTGATACAAACAAAACCTTTATCGATATGGCTATTGCCATCAATGAAAAGGGCCTCTTCTTTGCCGTCGGATATGAAGATGATTTAATGGTCTTGCCACTCGAAAAGCCATTTAATCCAGCTCCAACAAGACAAAACAAAGGAGATATCCAAAAAATCCTCGATTTTGTCGATGCTTTAACGACTCGTCACGAAGATAGATAACTTTCTAGAATGATTGCCTCAAACCGAGGCAATCTTTTTTATTAAAAATATAGATATATTCTAACTTGAAAAACATTTATACTTTAAGCGTGGTCTTGAAAAATAGACGTTCCCTATTATGATCGATAAAAAGAAAGATTTACAAAAATGGATTATTGTCCAAGCCTATAAGCACGACGGTAGCTTGCATAGGCAATGGTCTCCTGGTTTCCTTTTAAAAGAAACAGAAGACGCATTCTTTATTTGCTCTCGCTCTTCTTTAATTACTGAATATGATGGAAGAAGATGGTTAACAAAAGAAAATGCCGTTTTCGTTCTTTTCAAGAAAGAATGGCTTAATGTCATTTGCATGTTTAAGGAAACTGGTGGAATTTGCTATTATGCGAATATTGCTAGCCCAACAATCATGGATGACCATTTCCTTCGCTACATTGATTACGATTTAGATCTTAAATTGTATCCAGATAAGAGCATTAAGTCTCTTGATGAACAAGAATTTGAATCTAATGCAAAACAATACGGATATTCAAAGGAACTCATCAAAGCAGTGCGTTATTCATTTGCTAAGACGCGTAAGATGATGGAAAATGGCGAATTTCCGTTTAACGATAAAATGATTGAAGACATATATTCTTCATTCTTAACGGAAACAATCCCTTTCGTCCCTAAAGACACTTTTTCTAAACATTAGTTATCGTCTCTCTAGTATCTTATTTCTAAGGGGTCTATAATTTAGGAGTTCTAAAAGAACTCTTTTATCTATGCAGTACAATTTTATTTCTAAATCTAAAGAAGAAACTCAAAAATTTGGTTCATTCATTGCTAATTTATTCGTTCGTGGCGATGTTATTTTGCTAAAAGGTGATTTGGGCGCTGGAAAAACGACATTCACTGGAGGAGTCGCTAAGGCTCTTGGCATTGAAGAAGATGTCATTTCGCCTACTTTTAACATCATGAAATGTTATTTCAAAGGCAAAATTCCTCTTTACCATATTGACGCCTACCGTCTAGAAGGACAAAACATCGAACTAGGCCTTGAAGAATATATTGAAGGAGATGGCATTTGTTTTATCGAATGGCCTCAATATATCGAACCCCTCTTACCTGATGAGACTCTTTCGATATCCCTTAAAAATCTTGGTGAAAACAATCGAATGATTTCTTTAGAAGGAAATACGCCACATTTTGAACAAATTATTAATTCGGTGAAGGAGACCTTCCATGATTAGTTTATTAATTGATACGTCAAATACTAATTTAGCCGTAGGAATAGCTAAAGATCATACGCTTATTGGAGAAACCCAATATGAAGCATGGCAAAGGCAATCGGAATTCTTGATTCAAGAAATTGACGCGTTATTTGCTAAATTATCTTTAAGCAAAGATGAAATCGATGAGATTATTGTAGCAAAAGGACCGGGTTCCTATACTGGAGTCCGTATTGCTATGACAGTAGGAAAAGTAATGGCTTTTGCTATAAATAAACCTTTATATCTTGTTTCTTCTCTTGAAGTGTATAAGGCAAAAGAAGGACGTTCTATTTGTTTGATGAATGCTCGTAGCAAACGGTCATACGTTGGCGTTTATTCACAAGATGAAGTTATTCTTTCTGATACGATCATGGATAATGAGCAAATAAGAATTTATATTGCTGCTCATCCAGAATATAAAATTTGCGGAGACGTTAGCTATCTTTCCTTAGAAGGAGAAAAAACAAACGTTTTAGAAAATCTAATGAATGCCGATGTAAAACGCAATCTTTGCGAAGACGTATTAGCGGCAAAACCAGTTTATTTGAAGGATTTATGATGGAATTTGAAATACGCCCAATAAAAAAGAAAGACATTGAAAAGGTCGCCGAATTAGAAGCGGCTTGTTTCATAAAACCGTGGCCACTCAATCAGATTGCCTATGAATATAAAGGCAATCCTTGCGCCAAAGTTTTTGTTGCGACTGATTCTAGCGACAATATTCTTGGTTACATTGATTTCATGATAACCTTTAATTCAGCAACAATCGATCGCATTTGCGTTAGCGAGAAGTATCGCGGAAACGGAATTGGCTCAAAATTGTTAGAGAAGATGGTTGAAGTTTGTAAAAAGCAAAAAGAAATCGTTGAATTTATCACTCTTGAAGTTCGCGTATCCAACAAAAACGCTATTTCTCTTTATTTGAAAAACGGTTGGCAAAAAGTCGTTATCAAACCAAAATATTATGATGATGGCGAAGATGCCTTATATATGATTAGGAGTATCTTATGACTCGTATATTAGCAATAGAATCTAGCTGTGATGAAACGGCTGTTGCCATTACAGAAGATGGCAAATTATTAGCAAACGTTGTTTCCTCTCAGGTTGCCGTTCATGTGAAATATGGCGGAGTTATGCCTGAGGTTGCTTCAAGACTCCATACTGAAAATATTGATGTGTGTCTTAAAGAAGCCTTAGAACAATCAGGCTTAAAATTCGAAGACATGGATGCCTTTGCGGTAACTAGAGGCCCTGGCCTTATTGGTTGCTTACATGTCGGTCTTCAAGCCGCTAAAACATTAGCTATGCTTTATAAAAAGCCATTGATACCAGTTCACCACCTTGCAGGACACATATATGCAAACGAATACGTTGGAGAATTTAAATTCCCTCTCTTATGCGTAGTAGTATCGGGTGGTAACACCGAACTTGTCTTAATGAAAGACCATCTTAACTTTGAAATTATTGGTGAAACGAAAGATGACGCGGTTGGCGAATGCTACGATAAGGTTGCTCGTGTCTTAGGGTTACCTTATCCAGGCGGTCTTCCAATTGACCAACACGCTAAAAAAGGAAAACATACGTACGATCTTCCTGAACCGTTGCTTGGAAAAGATGGGTATGATTTCTCTTATTCCGGTTTAAAGACATCGGTTATCAATCTTGCCCACAATCTTGAGCAAAAAGGCGAGACTTTGAATATTGATGATATGGCTAAGTCTTTCCAAGACGTGGCAATTGGGATGATAATTGATAGAGCGACTCGTGCAGCAAGAAATTATCATGCAGCACAAGTGGTTCTTGCTGGCGGAGTTTCTGCTAATTCCTATTTAAGGGAACAAATGAAAAACCGTTTAGAAGGAACTGGTATTGATTTAATCATTCCCCCACTTTGGTGCACGACGGATAATGCCGCAATGATTGCTAAAGTAGCAGAGCGACTTTATAAGGAAAAAGTCTTTGCTCCATTAACATTAGGCGTAGACCCAAACTGGAAGATTTCTGATTTTCGAAAATTTGACTGATAAATAAAAGAGGAGACAGACAATGAAAGAAAAAACAATTAGCGTCAAAGAGTTATATTCTCTTGATGGTGAAAGCCTTGAAAAGCTTGGAACAGTAACTATTGATGGATGGGTTAGAAATAACCGTAATTCCGGGAAAGTCGGCTTTATTGCCTTACACGATGGAACATGTTTTAAGAATGTTCAAATCGTTTATGATGCCGATAAGCCATTTTTTGAAGAGGCTTCGCATTTCAAAATGGGGTCAGCGATTGAAATCGTTGGCAAGATTGTCTTAACCCCTGAAATGAAACAACCATTTGAAATTCATGCTACTGGTGCGACTCTTTTAGGCGATGTTGCTGATGATTATCCACTTCAAAAGAAGAAAACTTCATTTGAATTCTTGCGCGATATCGCTTATCTTCGCCCAAGAACCAACACGTTTGACGCTCTTTTTAGAGTTCGCTCTGTTTTAGCCATGGGCGTTCATACCTTCTTCCAAGATAATGGATTTGTTTACGTTCATACGCCAGAAATTACTGCAAATGATGCTGAAGGTGCTGGCTCCGTTTTCTCCATTATCACTGATTCCAAAGAAGATCCAATAAACGATTTCTTTGGCAGAAAAGCTTCATTAACTGTTTCCGGACAATTACACGTCGAAGCATTTGCTCTTGCCTTTAAAGACGTATATACATTCGGCCCAACATTTAGAGCCGAAAAGAGCAACACTCCTCGTCACGCTTCGGAATTCTGGATGATTGAGCCTGAACTCGCTTTTGCCGACTTAAATGATGACATGGATTGCATCGAAAGCTGCATTAAATTCCTCATCAAATGGGTCATGGATAAATGCCCAGATGAAATGGATTTCTTTGAAAAATGGATTGCTCCTGGCACAAAAGAGAAACTTCAAAAAGTCTTAGACACCCCATTTACAAAAATGGAGTATACCGAAGGAATCAAAATCCTTCAGGATGCAGTTAAAAACGGCCACAAATTTGAAAACAATAATATCGAATGGGGAATGGACTTACAAAGCGAGCACGAACGTTATCTTACCGAACAATACGTTAAGGGCCCAACTTTCTTAATTAACTATCCAAAGGAAATAAAATCATTCTATATGAGAGAGAATGATGATGGAAAGACTGTTGCAGCGGTCGATCTTCTTGTCCCAGGAGAAGGAGAAATTGTCGGAGGAAGCCAAAGAGAAGAACGCTATGACATCCTCAAAGCTAAGATGGATAAGCTTGGAAACACCAAAGGCCTTGAATGGTATCTAAATCTCCGTAAATACGGTGGTTGCATCCATTCTGGATTCGGAATCGGCTTTGATAGACTTCTTATGTATATAACTGGCATTGCCAACATCCGCGATACAGAACCATACCCAAGAACGTCCTCCGCTTTAAAATATTAATTTATGGAACAACAATACGGGCAACAAACTAATCCACAGCCTCTTGAAGGGCAAGCAAACGAAACAGAACAATTAAATCCTGAACTCGTTGCGAAAAAGAATCTATCACGCAAAAGAATCTTCTTTGCAATATTGGGAATTGATATTGCCCTGTTAGCGTTTCTCTTATTTGAAATAATTAGTTTATTCTTCTAAAAAAATGCTCCCGCAAATCGCGGGAGCTTTTATAAAATAAAGGGGTTTTACTGGGGATTATTTGAATTTTGCGAATTTGCTGAGTTTTGATTTGAAACAGCTGCTTTCATATCATCAAAGTAATCGAAGTCATCTAAGCTCTTTTCAAATATTGAATGAGATAGTTTATTTAACCTAGCTGCTCTAGCAAGATACGCTTGAATAACAACTAAATACCAAACAATTGCAGTTAACCATAAAGGAACGAGAATATAAGAACCCCAATATTCGTTATGCCATGTTGGTGAAGATAACAAATCAGGCCATTTCGCTAGAAGAGTCAATCCCCAAAAGTTAACAAAGTTATTAGGATTTCCCCAATCAAAATTAAAAAGCAATGTCGAGAATTCGCCAAAGTAGTCCCTTGCCCATATTCCATATATAGTGGAATTAATAATCCAAACCATTAAAGAAACAAATCCAATTGCAAATGGTACAACAGCCATTTTTATCAATTGGCGGTTGTTTTTTATATTCCCATATTTTTTTAATTGCTCAGGTGTTGTTATGACACGTAAGACAACTGCTTCATGGACCTCGTAATCCATTCTTTTTCCAAAGCGTACCGTCACAAATCTAATTAACGCACCAATTAAGCCGATGATTATGAAAAGGAAAACCATTACTATTAAAAGAATGATAAGCAATCTTTTATCGGATTCATTTAGTGAAAAATCTACAAGATATTTCATAAATTGTCTCCTCCTTGATCATCGTTTGAAATGTCAATAAATTGTGTGTCCGCATGTGGTTCAAATGTTGGTTGTTGCGGAGCGTGATTAACGGGGTTTTGCGGTGGATTTTGCGATATTTGAGCAGGTTCTTGTTGAGTAGAAGAAATCTGTGAATATGATGGCTGTTGCTGGTTTATTTGATTTTGATAAGGCGCTTGATTAAAAGAATTTTGCATTGGTTGCTGATATGGAGGAACGTTAGGCTGTTGATTGAACCCCGGTTGGTTCATAGGAGCTTGTGGTTGTTGATAATAATTTTGTTGAATATAAACGCGATTGTCGGGTGTAGTAGGAGCTTGTGGTTGACTTTGTTGCTCGTTTAAGGCAATTTGTCTAGCCTTTACTTCCTGGACTTTTAAGTCTTCTGCTAGAGGTTTAAAGAATTTGTCACCTTTAAAGAAACGAACCAAACCTTTAGCAACATAATAGAAGATAACGAATATCGCATATACGCCGGCTAAAGCCGCAATAACGAGAAAGACAGGCAACAAAAAGAAATACACTAATCCCAGACCAAAGTTTTTTAACGCTTTTTTCATATGCTACCTCCTTCCGGCTCCTTAAATAATAAACTCGAAATGCAACCACATAAAGAAATGGATGCAAAAAATGATAAAAATAAAAATGGTGCGATGTTATTTTCTAGCTTTGCATAGAAGAACGCTGAAAGATAGAACGATGTTGTTAATAAAATTCCAAGCGTTGCAAATAACCACCATGGATTTCTCCTAAAAATGTTTCTTGAACTAGCTAAAGATAAATAGATGCCAATGGCACCAAGGAAACTAGCTATAGAAAGCGAAACGAAAGCAACCCCAAACGAACTTGCTAGAAAAAGTAATGAACCAATAGAAATGAATATATCAATTTTTCTCTTGGACCATATTTTAATAAAATCTGCCGATGCAATTGAAATGATGAAGAAGGAAATGATTATTTGAATAAGAGCGTAAATAAACATGAATGTTGGAACCAGATCATAAATAACCGCATTCTCTTCTAGATGAAGCAATTTGATAATCGTTTCGATGAAATCAATCCCATATAATCCTTTTAGCAAAAGCAACATCAAATAATTCAATCCAACTTTTAATAATGACAAAATGAATATCGTTATTGAAGAAGGAATATTTTTCTTTAAGAAAAAACCGAAAAGCGATCCAATTATGATTGCTGGTGCGACATCAAACAACGTCGATGAAATATTGTATGCCGTGCACAATAAAGAAACGCCGATGCTAGCAACTATATAGAATGGCAAATATTTGTCTTTGCAAAAGTAAGTTGTTAGAGCACAAATTAAGGGCAAGAAGAGAATTACGAATAACGAAGAAAAAGGAAGGAAGGTCGTTAGCAAAGAAAATGCCACGACCACGCCAGAAGATATTCCCATAAAGGCTATATTTTCACTTGGAGTCTCTCTTTTTCTCAAAAATTTCATCGTGTATATATTATCTTTAAATTCATCTCCAAAATAAAGAAATTACGACCCTTAAAATTTTTTATTTTCATACCCCTATTATATGGAAGGAGAAGGTCAAAAATGATAGAATTAACTTCAGTTAAAAATATTATGAATTACCAATCTCTTTTAAATGACAAACAGTATCAAGCTGTATCAACCACATCCCAATTTGTGAGAATCATCGCTGGCGCAGGATCAGGCAAAACAAGAGTTCTTACTTATCGTATCGCTTACCTAATATCCGAGATGAATGTCGATCCATCAAAAATATTAGCGATTTCTTTTACTAATAAAGTAGCAAAAGAAATGAATGAAAGAGCTTCAAAACTCATCGAGGATTCGTTGAATCTTCGTCCTGTTTTACATATTTCAACATTCCATGCGTTTTGCTCAAGATTTTTACGCATTGAACACGAAGCGCTTGGCTACCCACAGTCCTATACAATTTATGATGAAGACGATCAAACAAAATTAATTCGTAACTGCGCAGCCGAACTAGGCTACAAAAAAGGTGACGAAATCGTAAAAGAGGCCACGCGTTATATCAGGAATAAGAAAAGTAGAGGCATTTATCCGGAAGAAATAACTATCTCTACCGAAGTGTTCAAAGATGAAAAAGAATGCCTAAAAATATACCTCAATTACGAAAAGAGAAAAACGGACGCTTTTGCCCTAGATTTTGACGACCTTCTTTCTAAGACAATCGAAATTTTAGAGACGGATGAGCAAATTCGTTCTAAATGGTCGAGAAGATTCCAACATATTCTCGTTGATGAATTCCAGGACACCAACGATACCCAATATCGCCTATTAAAACTTCTTACGACCCCATCGACATCGGTTTATGTTGTAGGCGATCCAGATCAGACAATTTACACTTGGCGTGGAGCAAATCAAAAAATCATCCTTGATTTTGATTCTTATTTCCCAAATTCCGAGACGATAATTCTAAATGAAAACTATCGTTCGACAAAAACGATTCTTGGCGCTGCAAATAAACTTATTATGAAGAATAAGAAACGTGTTCCTAAGGATTTGTTTACTAATGGCGCTGAAGGAGAAAAGATTACGACATTCATGGCTCCGACAAGTAATGATGAAGCAGAGTGGGTCGCCAGAAAAATCTCAGGCCTTGCCGCTAGCAATAAAAACGAAAATAACGAACCCATATATGACAATATAGCTATTTTGTACAGATCATCATACATGACTAGGCCTTTTGAAGCCGCTTTAAAAGACCGTGGCATACCTTATAAGATTTTCGGTGGGCTAAGATTCTACGAGAGAATGGAAGTCAAGGATCTTTTGGCTTACTTTAACTTACTTTTGAATCCGCTTGATAATATCGCTTTTGAAAGAATTGTGAACGTCCCAAAACGTAAAATAGGGGATGCGTCTGTTGAAAGAATAAGAAATGAAGCCATAGACGCAAACATGTCAGAATATGACTATATTAAGTCTTTAAGAGATAATGGCGGAGAAACCGCTGTTCCTGCTAGAGCCATTAATTCCCTTTGCTCCCTCGTTGATAAAATGGAAGAAACAAAGAAGAAACTTAATGACAATCTCGAAGCTTATTCTGCCGTTTTAAAGGATTTCGTTACTGAAATTGGTTATTATGAATACCTTAAAGAAAACGAAGATCCAGATGAAGATAGGGTCAGTAACGTTAATGCCCTTTTTGATGACATTAACCATTTCATTTCAAACAATAACGAATCTACTTTTGCCGAATATCTTCAAAATGTTTCGCTTTTGTCTTCACAAGATGATATCAATGGCGGCAATTACGTGTCTTTAATGACTATTCACGTCGCAAAAGGATTGGAATTCGACAATGTTTTCATCATAAGCATGAATGATGGCGCTTTCCCTTCTCAAAGAAGCCTTGCTGAAAAAGACAGAGATGGCGACGAAGAAGAGAGAAGACTTGCTTATGTCGCAATAACTAGAGCTAAAAAGCGCTTGTTCTGCTCATGCAATAATAGCTATTCTTACGTCACCGACTCAACTGCACAACCTTCAATCTATTTCAAAGAAGCCGGTTTAGAACTAAATCGTGGCGGAGCGTATTTTTCTGACAAATCCCTTTCTAAATTTGACAAAAAACCACGTCATTCTGGTGGCTGGGATGATGGATTTTTCCCGGATGAGAGTCATGACGAATTCGATCCAGGCTATAGAAGACCAAAACCAGTAACTCCAACTAAAGTCGCACCAAAACCAACAAGCAATGGCATTACTAACTGGCGCGTTGGAGATGTTGCTCATCACGAAAAATTTGGTGATGGCACCGTTGTTTCTATTATTGATGGTGGACTTATAGTTATTGATTTTGGAGGCAATGGAAAGAAGACTTTACTTGCTAAGCATCCAATGTTATCAAGAATTAAATCCGTAGGAGGAGACGCATGACATTTATCGAAGCAGAAGCCCGCGTAAAGGAATTAACGACCTTACTAGAGAAATATAATTACGAATATTATGTTCTCAATCAATCTAGCGTTTCTGATCAAGAATTCGATCGCTTGATGGAGGAGCTTCAAAAACTAGAAGAAGAATTCCCTGACCTCAAGAAGAAGAACTCCCCAACGCAAAGAGTTGGTGGTCAAGTTCAGACAGAATTTAAAAAAATCCCCCACAAAAGGCTTATGCTTTCGCTTGCTGATATCTTTAATGAAGATGAAATTAGAGACTGGGACAAGAAAATTAGAGCGGCCTTAGGGAAAGATGAAGTTGAATATGTTGGCGAACTTAAAATTGATGGATTAGGAATGTCTTTAATCTATGAAAGAGGAGAATTCCAATATGCTGTCACTAGAGGTGATGGCGTACAAGGGGAAGACGTTACGGCTAATGTTATAACCATTCAATCAATCCCTATGCACGTAAAAGAACTTAGACCATTTGAAGTGCGTGGGGAAGTCTATATGCCTAAATCCTCTCTAGAGAACGCTAATGTTCAAAGAAGACTTAATGGCGAACCTGAATTTGCTAATTGCCGCAATGCCGCCGCTGGTTCCATTCGTAATTTAGATCCAAAAGTTGCCGCTTCAAGAAAACTTGAAGGCTTTTGGTATTACCTAGTTAACGCAAGAGAATTAGATATACGTGTCCATTCTAATGCTCTTGATTACCTTGATGAACTTGGTTTTAAAACGAATAAAGAAAGAAGAATTCTTCATGGGGCAGATGAACTTGTTGCTTATGTTGAAGAAATAGCTAAAAAACGTGATTCGTTACCGTATGACATAGATGGTATTGTTTTTAAGGTCAACAATCTTAATGATTACGACACCCTAGGATATACTGCTAAAGTTCCAAAGTGGGCCATAGCTTATAAATTTCCACCTGAAGAAGTTACCACTAAGCTTTTAGATATTGTAATTACCATCGGACGTACAGGTAGAGTCACGCCAAACGCCATTCTATCTCCTGTTAGAGTAGCCGGTTCAACAGTTCAAAGAGCAACTCTAAATAATGAAGATTTCATTAAAGAAAAAGGCTTAATGATTGGCGATATCATCGCTCTGCATAAAGCGGCTGATGTCATTCCAGAAGTGACTGGGCCAATAGTTTCTAAGCGTGATGGAACCCAAAAAGAGTGGATCATGCCAGAAAACTGCCCGGTTTGCGGCCATAAATTATCAAAAGTAAAAAATCTCCATTATTGTCTCAATGCCGATTGCGATTCGAGAAAGATTGAAAAGATGATTCATTTTGCTTCGAGAAACGCTATGGATATTGATGGAATGGGCGCAAGCGTTGTTGAAGAATTCTTTGCTGAAGGATTCATAAAGGATATTCCAGATATCTATAAAATCTCTAATCATGTAGATGAGATAAAAGCATTGGATGGATGGTCTGATAAATCAATGAATTCATTACTTGATGCAATTGAAGTTTCCAAAAAACAATCCCTTGAACGCTTGCTATTTGGTTTAGGAATAAAAGAAGTTGGCGAAAAAATGGCTAAAGTTCTTGCAAAACGTTTTAAGAATCTTGATCAACTTTCAAAAGTAAGCGAAGAAGATCTTTTAAAAATTCCAGATGTTGGCCCCGTAGCATCAAAATCGATTGTTGAATTCTTTGCTGATGAGAAGAATAAACAAGAAATAGAACTTTTAAGAAGCGAAGCCTTGAATTTCGACTATCTTGGCACGGATACAATTGATATCAATTCTTATTTCTATGGTAAAACAATCGTTCTAACCGGAACGTTAACGCATTATTCTAGAGGCGAAATGACCGAGATTCTTGAAGGAATTGGCGCTAAATGCGCTGGTTCAGTTTCAAAGAAAACCGATTTAGTTATTGCTGGTCCAGGCGCAGGATCAAAATTAGATAAAGCGAATGAACTTGGAATAACCATAATAGACGAAGAAAAAGCCTTAGATTATCTTGCAAGAACGACCGGAAAATAAAATATTTTGTCCGTTTTTCAAAAATGCCCCCTTTATATAAGTGAAGGAGGCTTTTTAAATGGATTTTATATGTGAGAGATGTGGCAATGACAATCTTAAATATGTCGGTTATCTCAATGGCAAACCTTATTGCCGCAAGTGCATATCTTTTAAAGGAAAGGAAGTTTCCTATAAGAAGCCAATTCCTAAAGAAGCTCCTTTAAATCTTCATTATTCGTTATCGCAAGAGCAAGCAAAGCTTAGTGAAGAAATAGTCACAAATTACAAAAATGGCATAGATACTCTTGTTTATGCTGTTTGCGGAGCAGGAAAAACAGAAATCTCATATGCCTTGATATCGTATGCGATTTATAACGGTTTAACGGTTGGCTTCGCTCTTCCAAGACGCGATGTAGTTATAGAACTTTTTTGGCGGTTAAAAGAGGCTTTTCCTAAAAATAAAGTAGTAGCAGTTTATGGTCAACATACGAATAATTTGGAAGGAGATATAATTATTCTTACAACCCACCAATTATATCGTTACAAAAATTACTTCGACTTACTGATAATGGATGAAATAGATGCCTTCCCATTTCAAGGAAACGAGGTACTTATTTCGATGTACAAAAAATCAGTTAGGGGTCATGTTCTTTTAATGAGTGCCACGCCATCAAAAAGTGTGTTAGATGAATTTAAAAAGGATGGGCATGCAACATTAGAACTACGTACACGTTTTCATAAGAAAGAAATACCCGTTCCGGTCAATAAAATTATTCCCAAATTTCTTAGCTTCTTTTTCATTTTATACAAATTAAAAAAATACAAAAAAGAGAACAAACCAGTTTTCATCTTCGCTCCCTCAATAGAATTATGTGAAAGCCTTTATTTCAAATTATCAAAATTCGTTAAAGGCGGAGAATGCGTGCATTCGAAAAAAGAAAACAGAGGGGAAATAATAGGGAATTTTAAAAATAATAAATATTCTTATCTTGTAACTACATCCGTTTTAGAGAGGGGAGTTACGTTTAAAAATTTGCAAGTTATTGTTATGGATGCCGATGAAGAAACGATTTATAACTCTTCAACACTAATTCAAATAGCTGGTAGGGTTGGAAGGAAAATGGACGCGACAGGAGGTGACGTAATTTTTATTTCTGAAGTTGAAACGGCGAGTATTAGGAGAGCAATCAATGAAATTAGATTTTGCAATTCCTTTTTGTAAGGTTTGCTTTCGCGAGAACCCTCAATATTCTTTGGCGTCTTTGATTGATTATGACACGCATCTGTGCCATGAATGTTTTTTGGAAATGGATCCCAAATTTATTAATTCTAAAATAGATGAGTTTTCGGCTACGAGTTGCTATTACTACAACGAAAAACTTAAGGATATGATCTATCAATTTAAAGGCTGTTTTGATATTGAATTAGGTGAATTATTTCTAGTCAATCAAAAGAAATATTTAAAACTTAAATACCGCGACTACTATTTAGTGCCAGCACCTTCTTTTGAGGAAAAGAACATCGAGCGCGGTTTTAATCATGTAGAAATAATTTTTCAAGGTATAGGTAAAGGCTATCTGAAGCCCATCACTAAGAAAGACAATATTAAACAGGCGGATTTAAATTTCCATGAGCGTCAGAAAATAGGCGAACATCTTTTGTGGGACGAAAAAGTAAGCGTGCGAGATAAAAAGATTCTTTTTGTCGATGATTTGATAACGACTGGCGCAACAGCAAAGGCTTGCTGTAACTTGATTAAAATTCACGGGGCAAAGCAAATAAAAATCCTTTCCTTATGCCGTACAAAAACGCCAAAGAAAGCAAAACATTAAGGGTTTCATTGATTACCATTAATGGTAATGGTAGAATTTCAAAGAAGTTTTTTTAGGAGATTACCGTGGCTAATATAATTGAAAAGATATTCCATATCGAAAAAAGAGAATTAAATAAGTACTATCGTGAGTCTGAGCAAGTTATGGCTTATGACGAAGCGATGAGCAAATTAACAGATGACGAACTTCGTGGAAAAACAGCTGAATTTAGAGAAAAGCTGAAAAACGGGGCTACGTTAGAATCAATCAAATATGAAGCATATGCAGTCGCTCGTGAAGCTGGCTGGCGCGTTTTAAAACAAAAGCCATTCCAAGTTCAGATTATCGGCTCATTAGTTTTAAACAATGGCGATATCGCTGAAATGAAAACCGGTGAAGGTAAGACCTTAACTGAAACAATGGCCGTTTACCTTAACGCTTTAACGGGGAAGGGCGTTCATGTTATCACAGTTAACGAATACCTCGCTTCTCGTGACGCCGAATGGATGGGTCAAATCTATCGCTTTTTAGGTTTAACAGTTGGTGTTAACCTTGCTTCTAAATCCGCTGCCGAGAAACGTGAAGCCTATGCATGTGACATCACATATACAACAAACTCTGAATTAGGTTTCGACTATCTTCGCGACAATATGGCTCCGGATCTAAGTGGTCGTGTATTACGTGGATTATATTTCTGCGTAGTCGATGAAGCGGACTCTGTTTTAGTCGATGAATCTAGAACGCCATTGATCATCTCTGGTGGCACACGCACGGCCGCATCCCAATATCAAGTTGCTGACCGTTTTGTTAAAGTTCTTAAAAAAGATGTCGACTTCACGATCGATATAAAAGATAAAACTTGCTCTTTAACCGATGAAGGAAACAATAAAGCCGAAAAGATGTTTGGAATTCGTAATCTTTACGATCCTGAATACCAAGATCTTGTTCATAGAATTCACCAAGCTTTAAAAGCCAATTACATCATGGCTCGTGATGTTGAATACATGATTGATGCAGATCGCACAATTCAACTTATTGACCAATTCACCGGCCGTATCATGCCTGGTAGAGAATATAACGACGGTCTCCAACAAGCGATTCAAGCCAAAGAAGGCGTTGAAATCAAACAAGAAACCGTTGTTATGGCAACCATCACTTATCAGAATTTCTTCCGTTTATATGAAAAATTATCTGGTATGACTGGTACAGCTAAGACCGAAGAAGAAGAATTCCAGACAATTTATAATATGAAAGTTGTCGTTATTCCAACGAATAGGCCAATTCAACGTAAAGATGCTACCGATTTTATCTTTGGAACGCATAAAGAAAAACTCGATGCTTTAGTTAAGGCCGTTAAGGAAAAACATGACGTGGGACAACCAGTTCTTATTGGTACTGTTTCCGTCGAATCTAATGAAGAAATTTCCGCCTTGCTCACTAAAGCTGGTATTCCTCATGAGGTCTTAAACGCTAAGAACCAAGCACGTGAAGCTGAAATTATCGCTCACGCAGGCGAAATTGGAGCTGTCACGCTTGCAACTAACATGGCAGGCCGTGGTACAGATATTAAATTAACTGACGAAGTGAAAAAACTTGGTGGACTTTGTGTCTTTGGCACAGAACGCCATGAGTCTCGTCGTATCGATAACCAGTTACGTGGACGTGCTGGACGTCAAGGCGACCCAGGATTCACACGTTTCTTCATTTCTTTCGACGATGAATTACTCAGACGTTTTGCCCCAGACAATCTCCGCGAACAATTTAGCAAAAATGCAGATGGCGAGCCTATCGAATCTAAATTGCTTACAAGCGCAGTAACAAATGCTCAAAAGCAAATTGAAGGTAAAAACTTCGATATCCGTAAGAATTTAAAGGATTACGATGATGTTTTAGCTAAACAAAGAGATATCATTTACAAAAAGCGTGATGCTATCTTAATGGCAGATGATATCGTTGATTTAATTCATGATTTCTTTAAAACAACGGGACTATATCTTTGCAAACAAGCAATTGATAAGAATGCCAATTTAGATATTGTTTCTGGCGAAGCTTTAAAACGCCTTGTTGAACCTCAATTCTTACCTGCCGGTTCAATTGCCGCAGCCGCTTATGATGGCGCACCAATTGATGAAGCTGGCGAAGATTTAGGCGAGATTCTTTATGCTTCTTATTTAAGTAAGCGTAAAACTTGGCCAGCGGAAGATGCTGATAAGATCGAACGTAATATTTCTTTAAGAGTCATTGACCGCAATTGGCAAGGCCACATCGATACGATGTCTCATTTGCGTGACGGTATCAACCTTAGAAGTTACGCTCAAAAGAATCCTTTGCAAGACTACGTTAACGAAGGCTATGACTTATTTGCCGAAATGAATGAAAAAGCGGCGGTTGATACAGCTTTTAACTTAATTAATGTTCGTTTGCAAAAGAGAGCACCAGAAACCCAACCAAGTGCTGATGCTATTGATAATGAACAAGCAAAAAATAACGGAGCAACTATCGGTGCTATAAAACCTGAAAAAATAGTTGTTGCTAAGCCTGTTAAAGAGGAAGCAAAGCCTGTTGAGGAGAAGAAGGAAGCAAAAGTTGAAAATCAAACTCAACAAATTCCGACAGACGCTCCTAAAGCGGAAGAAAGACCTACTGTCCCTCCTCTAACAAGGGCCGATCCTTTGCCTCAGCCAACCGACGATATGACTTTGGAAGAAAAGGTTAAACTTGCCGAAGGAAATTTACGCCGTGCAAATCGCGAACTTATTGGCAACGAAGCCTATGCTAAAGTCATTCAAGATTATAACGACGCTGTTGCCGCTCTTGAAGCAAGCAAAAAATAATTTTTGAACTCAAAAAGAATAACAAATAATAAAAAGGAATATATGAAAGAGCTAGTCGAATTAAAACAAGAAAGCCAAGAAATTGGAAAACTCGTTTCGCAGCTCGGTGGTTCTCTTTGACCTCGCTAAGCTAAAAAACGAAATAGACACATTGAGTGAAGAACAAAATAAAGAAGATTTTTGGAACGACCAAAAATCAGCTTTAGAAGTTGTTAATAAACTCAATGACGCCAAATATAAATATGATACCTATAACCAAATCCAAGGGGATTTTGCAGGGGTTTTTGAGCTTTTGAACGATTCTGATGCTAATTCAGAAGAGATGAGAGAACTCATAGAAGAAACCATTGTCGCCCTAAAGAAAAAGATCCATGAATTAAGAAATAATTTACTTTTCACTGGTGAATACGACTCTTTAAATGCGACGATTGAAATTCACCCAGGGGCCGGGGGAACGGAAGCCCAAGATTGGGCGGATATGCTTTTTAGAATGTATGGCCGTTGGGCTGAAAAACATCATTATAAATGGCAAGTATATTCATATGAAAGTGGAGAAGAAGCCGGTATGAAATCTTGCATGGTTAAAATATCTGGCAAAAATGCCTATGGTCTTCTAAAAGGAGAAAAAGGCGTTCATCGTTTAGTACGCATTTCTCCATTTGATGCGAATGCTAGAAGGCATACTTCTTTCGCTTCAGTAAACGTTGTGCCTGAATTCGGCAAGGTTGCTGATGTTGTTATCGATCCAAAGGATTTGCGCGTCGATACATTCCGTTCTGGCGGAGCAGGTGGTCAAAACGTTAATAAAGTTTCTTCTGCCGTCAGAATTACTCATTTACCTACAGGAATAGTTGTTTCATGCGAAATTGAACGTTCTCAATTATTTAATAAGCAAACCTGCATGGAAATGCTTGCAGATAAGCTCATGCAAAGAAAACTTGAAGAACGTGATGCCAAAATGAAATCAATCGTAGGCGAACAAAAAAATATTGAATGGGGCTCACAAATACGCTCATATGTATTTTGCCCATATACTATGGTTAAAGATCTTCGTACCGATTACGAAACTGCCGATGTTACAGGCGTAATGGATGGAGACATAGATAACTTTTTATCAGCATATCTAGAAATGCTTTCTAGAGAGGGAAGACAAGGATAGAAAATTATGAAGGGGAAAATCAAACAAGTTACTCGTTCTAGTGCTTATAAGAAATCTAAGGATTTTATTCTCGTAATCATTGGGTGCGTTCTTTTTGCTTTTGGCGATGCTGTTTTCCTTAATAAGTGGGATATTGTTTCCGGCGGAGTTTCCTCCGTTGGTATTATGATCGATACTTTAGTTGAGCCTTTATTGGGCTTTGGAATTCGTGATATTGTTGTAGCTTTTGCTCAAATAGCTTTGTGGTTCTTGGGGCTTTTCTTACTAGGCAAGAAGTTTTCTATAAAAACAGCTGTTGCAATGATTGCTTATCCTGCATTTTACGCCTTGTTTTATCGTTTAGATGTCGGAACACATTTAGGATTAAGCGGGCTTTATCCTCCAGAAGGTGTTTCCTTAACCACACATGTGCTTAGTGGAAGCGATGTTTCAAACCTTATAATTTGTGCCATTATTGGCGGAATACTTGATGGCATTGCTGTTGGGATGGCTTTCTTAGGACATGCTTCGACAGGTGGTTTTGCCATTCTTTCAAGTATTTTAGCTAAGTTTACTAGCGTGAAAGAAGACGTATCAAGTTTCTTAATCGACGGCATTTTGATTATCATGGCCACCTTACTTAGATTGTCTCAGCCAAGCATTGGAATATGTTGTTTAGGCGGCATTCTTTCTTCAATGGCTTGCTCTATCGCTATTCAATTCGTTTATATAAACGCAGATCGTTACGTTATTTGCGATGTCATATCCGATAAATACCAAGAAATATCTGATTTTGTAATTAAAGATTTAGATCATTCAGTCACACTTATTGACGCGATTGGCGGCTATACTGGAGAAAAAAGAAAATTGCTTCGAGCAATAATCAATAAATCTGAGCAAACGGATCTTGAAAGAAAGATAGCAGAAGTTGATCCTAACGCATTCGTTTCATTTTATAAAGCTAACACCATTAATGGCGAAGGATTCCTTCCTCTTTCAATGAGAAAAAAGAAAAAAGGAGAGAAAAAAGATGAGTGATGCAACTCATCCATTTAAATTAGTCTCCCCTTTTAAACCGACAGGGGATCAGCCTAAAGCCATTCAGGAAGTTCTTAAAGGAATTGAAGATGGCAAACATTTTCAAGTCATTAAAGGAGCAACTGGAACTGGCAAAACGTTTACTGATGCAAATATTATTGCCGCGCTAAATAGGCCGACTCTTGTCCTCGTTCATAACAAAACCTTAGCTTCGCAGCTATATGGTGAATTTAAAGAACTCTTTCCTGAAAATAGAGTGGAATATTTTGTTTCTAACTTCGATTTTTATCAGCCTGAAGCATACGTTCCAAAAACTGATACATACATTGCGAAAGACGCAATGATGAATGATGAAATAGAACAATTAAGAACTAGTGCTGTTAATTCTATTTTAGAAAGAAGAGATACGATTGTTGTAGCATCTGTGGCGGCCATATATGGATTAAGCGATCCTGAAGAATACGCGGGATTGGTTTTTGAAATTAGAGTTGGCGAAACCTTAGATCGTAATAAATTTTTCAAAAGACTCGTTGATTCTCAATACACCAGAAACAATTTTGATTTAAATCCAGGTAATTTTAGAGTTCATGGAGATTTGATAGATATATGCCCAATGACCCCAAGCGATTATTACATTCGAATCGAGTGCTTTGGCGATGATGTCGAACGTATTGCCGAAGTTGATAAATTGAGCGGTGAAACACGAAAACTTTATCATACCTTCCCAATATATCCAGCATACGATCACGCTTCATCTAGAAATAGAATAAATGCGGCATGTAAGACTATTTCCGAGGAATTAGAAGAACGCCTAGCCTATTTTAGGCCAGAGGGGAAACTGCTTGAAGCTGAGCGTCTTGAGATGAGAACAAGGCAAGACGTTGAATCGATGCAAGAATTCGGGAGATGCCCTGGAATTGAAAATTACTCTCGCCATATTGATGGAAGAAAAGAAGGAGAAAGACCATTCTGCTTAATGGATTATTTTCCTGATGATTATCTTTTACTCGTTGACGAATCACATGTCACATTCTCTCAAGTAAGAGGGATGTATTTCGGCGATCGTTCTAGAAAAGAAACGTTAGTTGAATATGGCTTCCGTCTTCCTTCAGCCTTAGACAACAGGCCATTGAATTTTGATGAATTTGAAAAACTAATGGCTAAAAATGTCGTTTGCACCTCTGCCACGCCTGGCGAATACGAGCTCACTAAAGCGAATAACGAAGTCGTTGAACAAGTTATTAGGCCAACCGGTTTACTTGACCCTGTAATCGAAATTAGAAAGCCTTTAGGCCAAATCGATGATATGATGCAAGAAATTAACGAACGCATCAAAAAGAATGAACGCGTGATGATTGTTACATTAACAATTAAAATGGCGGAAGACCTTACGGCTTATCTAAAAGGAGAAGGAATAAAGGTTACTTATCTCCAAAACGAAACGAAAACCCTAGAACGTACTGAAATAATTTATCAATTAAGAAAAGGAAAGTACGATGTTCTTGTTGGCATCAATCTTCTTCGTGAAGGATTGGACATTCCAGAGGTTTCTTTAATTTGCATCCTTGATGCGGATAAAGAGGGTTTCTTACGTTCGAAAACATCATTAATACAAATTACAGGACGTGCCGCAAGAAATGCAAATGGCAAGGTAATCATGTATGCCGATTATATGACCGATTCAATGCGCGGATGCATAAATGAAACGAATCGCAGAAGAAGCATACAAGAAGCGTACAATTTAGAGCATAATATAACTCCAAAAACTATCGTTAAAGATATACGTCCTCCATTATCTAACTCAGAAGCGGAAGAAGATAAGATTGAGAAATCAATTCGTAAGAAGCTTTCTAAGAAAGACAAAGAAACACAAATCAAGAAACTTGAAAAAGAAATGCGTGACGCAGCCAAGGTATACGATTTTGAAAGAGCGGCTAAAATTCGTGATATTATTTTTGAATTAAAAGGAGAATCAGCCTTATGATGAAACATAATTATTACTACTTTGATTTTGACGGAACATTAGGGAATTCTCTTCCTGGATTAGTCAACCCTTTTCAGATGGCTTTCGCTAAAGAAGGCGTCATCTTAGATGAAGATGGTGTTCGTGAATTAACACATATGGCTTTCGTTCAGATGTGCGCAAAATTTGGCATCAAAGATGAAAAGAAGATTCTTTCTCTTTACCAATATCTCAACAAAAAAATGTTCGATGAAGAAGAAATTGCTAAAGTAACAATCTTTCCTGAAGTGAAAGAAGTGTTAACGAAATTGAAAAAAGAAGGGGTGCGTATAGCTATTGTTTCAGGAAATCATACTGATTATATCGAGAAAGTGTTGGCCGCAAATGGCTTAAATAATTATTTTGATTTTGTCGTTGGAGGAAATACTGTCGCTAAACCAAAACCATATGCTGATCCTCTTTTGAAAGCGATCGAACTTTCAGGTAGCCCAAGCAAAACTGACTGCATCTACATCGGAGATTCTCTTCAAGATGTTGCTTGTGCGAAAAACGCCGGTATCGATGGCATACTTTTAGATAGAAGAAACGAATATCTTGATTATCACGAGAAAAAGATATGTACTTTAGAGGGGGCGCTAGATGAATAATTTAGAAACGGCAAATATCTTTTTCTGCTTGGATGATAAATGCTTTGATGGGTTATTGATAACATGTCTTTCTATGGCAAAAACAACGAAGCATCCGCTTAATATTTTTGTCGGGACTGGAAAATTCTCCACCAAGAAAAAAGAATACTTGCCTTTTAAACAAAGCCAGCTTGATTTTATTGCTAAAAGTATAAAAAAATATAATCAGAACGTCAACTTTACCTTGCTCGATCTTACCGATGAAACGATGAAACATCTTGGAAAATCAGTAAATCTTAATGGTAAATTCTCCCCTTTAAGCATGATTAGACTTCTTTCTGATTTCCATCCTGAATTTGGCGATAAACTGCTATATTTAGACGTTGATCTTGTCATCATGGATGATATCTATAAAGTTTATTCGACTGATTTAGGAAACAACGATATTGGAATGGTAAGAGATGAAGTAGGGTCGCATTGGCTTGGCAAAAATTACTGCAATTCCGGCGTCCTTTTGATGAATTTAGCAAAATTAAGAGAAGATCACAATTTTGACATCGTTCGAAAAAAAGTAATTAATAACAAATATTTCATGCCAGACCAAACGGCTTTAAATAGAGGTTTAAAGAAAACAAAACAAATTCTTTCCCCAAGATTCAACGATCAACATTTTATCCATAAAGATACGGTTGTTAGACATTATTGCCAATGGGTCAAAGTCCATAATAAAGGAATAGGTAATGTCGCAGAAAAACCTTGGAATGTTGATAAATTTAGAAAAACATACGGAAAGGAGACGCATAAGGACGTTTTGGATGAATTCCTTCTTCTTAAAGAAGAATATTCAAACGAAAATAAGTAATGAATCAATCATTCTTTCATTGCGAAAATCTCATTTCTATAATAAAGTTATATGGCGTTCTTTTAAAGAATGTGCGTTTAGGTAAATAAAATTATGCATTGGTACGATATTATCTTTATCATCATTTCATTGATTGTTATAGTTCTCTCCCTTCTCCAAGGTGGTAAATCTGAAGGTGCTTCAGGTGCTATTACTGGCGGAGGATTGAATGTTTTTGCTAAAACAAAAGAAAGAGGATCTGAAAAAATCGTTTCTTGGTTAACGTTCGGATTTGGCATTCTCTTCTTATTTATGGCAATTCTCGTAATGTTGATGAATAACACTTCATCGAGCTCATCTTCCTCATCTTCTTCGGAATCGACTGCGGCAGCCATCTCGATGATTCTCCCATTTCTCGGCTTATAATTGAAATGAAAAACCTCCTAAGCGAAAAGTCTTAGGAGGTTTTTGTTACTTTGATTAGGCAACGATTACCGTGCCATCTTCTTTTATTTCAATTGTATCGCCAGTTTTCACCGCTTCTAGGAATTCGTCTCCTAACTCATCGATTGCAATTAATCCAGCGTTATTCCAAACGTTAGATAAAATAATGCCAGAAGCTGCTAAAGGGTCGATGTGATGTGAGAATAGCCATGCTTTTGGAGCGAGGTTTCTAACAGCGATTGTTTGAATGACCATTCCTCCTGTAGTGGAACCAATCGTTTCAGGCATGCATAAAGCTTTACCAGTGATGTTTTTCTTATACAAGTCTTTATTATTTTGGTCAGAGACTATTATTTTTTTCGATGTCGCCAATAAAGCACTGGTTTGACAAGAAGCTAAGGTATTAAACCCTTCATGCGATACAACAGCCTCGCCCTTCCAAGCGCTTGCTGCGATAACACGTCCATGGAATTCTTTCATCTTATTTGACCTCCTTTTGACCAGTTATTATTTCTAGTACATCTTTATCTTTGAAATATCGTGCTTTAGTGTATGTTCTTAATTTGTTTGAATTTGTCATCAAAGTCTTTTTTCCCGAAATTGGATTGTCAGCATACATAAGCGGGCAAATATAGGAAACGTGTGCACCTGTTTCTAATAATTTCTTATATCTTTCCTCTTTTTGGAATTCTTTTATAACAGCAGGAGAAGTTGTTAAAACAGTATCAACAACAAGTTTCTTTTTGCCACTCTTTTTAAGTCCATCAATAATATCATCGGTCCATACTTCTAATTGTTTTAGAGTTAAATGAGGACATCCTATAAAGCAACGGTGTACCTTAGCGTCTGCCTTCTTCCACATTACCGGATAAGCTTTGTAGACTCTTTCGAGTTCCTCATCATCAATGACATACTCTTTGGCGTTTTCCTTGATTAAGCTTTCACCTAATTCTTTTGCTTCAGGAGTTATTCCATCGATGTGGTAAAGACCGACAGCACCATTAGAAGCAGTTGCAGCACCAAAATCCTTTAAATAGGCGATCGTATCTTCATTTGGAAGGTTATCTAGGTATTTGTCTAACCCAATAACATAAGGGACCTCAGCCATGACTTTTAAGCCTATTGCAGAGCCTAATATTTGCGCTTCTGGTTTCTTGCTTGTTTTTAATATGATTTTCCAATCAGCCTTTCTTCCCTCGTCGGTTATAAAGCCAAAATTAGGAGTTTTTCCTAAAATGGCTTCAAACATATCTAAAATTCCGGAGTTTCTATTGCATCTTGCTCCTAGAACGGAGTTAGCAAAGACAACTGCAGACGACTCACTCCAAGCTAAGATATCGCCTTTTTTTGGCGTGTTTCCCATTTCTTTTAGATAACAGGTGCAAGAGAATGCTTCCTCGGCATTTGTTAATCCAATTTTCTTTAACTGATCTTCGTATAAGTCTTGCTTGTTATACATAAAATGATTAAAGACTAATTTTTCAATTGGATCGCATTTTACGTTCTCGTAGTCAAGTGGGCGTGGATCCATAGTAAAACCGCCTTCAACCACCAATCCGGCGGCAATAAGTTCATCCATCAAAGGATAAACGCCTTTGAGAAGCCCTAAGCCAAAGCTTGTAACAAAATGAGCTTTTTTATGTGTGACAGGAATTAATCTATCTGCTCCGAAAGCATCGCCATACCTAACGACTACTTCCATTATTTTCGCCTTAGTTTCGCCTTGCTTGCCTTCTAAGATTTCTAACTCTTCTGGAGTTAATTTCATTTTTGGTTGATACATGTCTCGCTCCTTTTTTAAATTTTCATAACCGTTTCATATGCGCACCAAATCGCTGAACGGAGGTTTCCGACCTTTTTGCAATCGCCAACCAAATGGACATTTTTGCCTTCTTGAGTTAATGGAGTTGGTTTATATCCAATCGAAAGAATTACAGTATCAGCAGGAATTTCGATATCGCCATTTTTCGTTTTGCAAATGATTTTGTCATCTTTTATTTCTTTTAAGCATGTTTCAAGGTAGACAGGAATCTTATGTAATGCGAAATAATCTCTAAGGTACTGGGAATTTGCCATACATACGCCTTTTTGCTTAACGAGATCGTCCATCGCTTCAACGATTGCAACCTCTTTGCCGTCTAAGGCTAATTCATATGCGCATTCGCAACCCGTTAATCCTCCGCCAACAACAACTATTTTGTTGCCGACTTTTGCACCATTTAAGAAATCTGTCGCATCCATTGCTTTTTCAATTCCAGGAAGAGGGAATTTCTTAGCAACGCTTCCTGTGCAAATTATGTATTCATCTGCTTTGATATCTTTAATATTCTTAATTTCCGTATTGAGGTGAACTGGAATATCCATTTCTTTCATTTGAAGAATATACCAAGCTAATAAATCTCTTAATTTTCCTTTGAATGAAGCAGCGGAAGCAGGAACAAATACGCCACCTAAATGATCGCTCTTTTCGTAAATTTCAGGTTTATGCCCACGGAGTTTTGCTACACGTGCCGCTTCCATTCCGCCAATGCCACCACCTATGATAGCGATTGTTTTTGGAGAAGTGGTTTTCTTAATGTAATGAACATTTGTTTGCATCGTTTCAGCATTAACTGCGCAACGGGCGAGATGTAAGGAATCTTGAAGACTTTGATCGTTTGCCGTTCCTTTATAGTGGCACATGTTGAAACAGCCGTTGTGGCAATAAATACAAGGCCTTATTTCTTCTGGATGACCTTCTTTAAGTTTAGTTACCCATGCGCCATCGGCTAAGAATGGACGAGCGTAACCAACTGCATCAATTTTTCCTTCTTCTATTGCCTTTGCGCCTGCGTATGGGGACATTCTTCCCGCAACAACGACTGGAATATCAACGAATTTTTTAATATGCTCAACTTCTTCGAGGTTGCAGTTTTCTGGCATATATATTGGTGGATGAGCCCAATACCAAGCATCATACGTTCCGTTATCGCAGTTAAGCATGTCATATCCTGCATCTTGGAGATATTTCGCTGCTTTTTCTGATTCTGCCATGTCTCTTCCTGCTTCGACGAATTCTTCGCCAGGCAAAGCTCCCGATCTAAATCCTTTAGTTTTTGATACAACTGAATAACGTAAAGAAACAGGGAAATCCTTTCCACAAACTTCTTTGATTGCTTTAACGATTTCTACTGGGAAACGATACCTATTTTCAAAACTTCCGCCATATTCATCAGTACGTTTATTGACATATTTAAGAGTGAATTGATCGAGCATATATCCTTCATGGACAGCATGGATTTCTACTCCATCCACGCCAGCATCTTTCAATAACTTTGCAGTTTTGGCGAAAGCATCAATAAATTTATGAATTTCCTTGATGGTCATTTCTCTAGAAGGAACCTTATCCGACCAAACATTAGGAGAGGCGCTAGATGAAGCGCAAATCTTATCAAAATTTAAAACTGGTTTTGATAAAACGCGTAAGAATTTATTCGTATAAAGCTTCTCCATTGTTGGAGATATAGTAAACGATCTTCCAAAGCCGGCTGTAAGTTGGATGAACATTTTCGCTCCATGTTTATGAATTTCATCCATGAATGGCTTTAATTTTTTAAACATGCCTTTCTTCTTATATAGCCATTGGCCAAACATTGGATTGTAGACTGGCTGAATACCAGGCAAGATAAGACCAACATCGTGTTCTGCCTTATCTAGCAAAAACTTTGCTGCTTCCTTATCGAAATGGTTAATCTCCATCCATCCGAATAGGGATGTTCCGCCCATTGAGGTCATAACAAAACGGTTTTTGATCTCACAGTTGCCAATCTTCCATGGCGTGAAAAGAGGTTCTAATTTTTCATCCATACTTTTTTCTCCTTGATACGAAATTATTATATAAAATTATTTTTATATCAGTCTATAATTATCGGTTTAAAAATATGCATTTCGTGCAATAAAACAAGACGCATAATAAAATACATTACGAAGGTGAATTTATGACGATAAAAGAATACGCAGCATTTAGAAAAGAACAATTAAAAGAAGAAATTGAAAAAATGGAGACAAAGCCAATCCTATCAATCATTACGGTTGGTGATGATCCAGCATCTGAAGCTTATGTTCGTGGCAAAAAGAAGGATGCAGCAGAAGTGGGCATTCAAGCGCTTCATACCGTATTCCCATCTGATGTCTCAGAAGATGAAGTTTTAGAATTAATCAACAAACAAAACAATGATTCTTCGATTAAAGGGATAATTGTTCAGTTGCCTTTGCCAAAACATATCTCCGTAAAGAAAATAAACGAAACGATTTCTCCTAAGAAAGACGTTGATGGTTTTACGCTCGGAAGTCATTTCGACCCTTGCACGCCAAAAGGAATCATTAATTATTTAACTCATGAGGGGTTTTCTTTTGAAGGAAAGAATGCAGTAGTTGTAGGGCGTTCAGAGATTGTCGGAAAACCAATGGCTAGAATGCTATTAGAGAAAAACTGCAACGTTGTTCAATTACATTCAAGAACTTCTAGAGAAGACAAAGAATTTTATTTCGCTCATGCCGACCTTATTGTTTCAGCAATTGGAAGAATGTTTATCTGGGATGAAACATATTCCTATAAAAATGATGCATATTTGATTGACGTCGGAATAAATAGAGGAGAGGACGGACATTTGCACGGAGATTTCGTTCCTAATCTACCTGTTAAATATCAAAGCCCAGTTCCTGGAGGAGTCGGTTTGCTTACTCGCTTAGCTCTCCTTGAAAACCTCTTTGAAGCAGCAAAAGCAAATTAAAATATCCAAAAATCACTAATAAAACCCACTTATTTTTAAAAAATAGGCAAAAGAAAACCGTGTTGCGATAACACGGTTTTTCACTATCATTTCAGAGATTAATTGTTTTTCTCTTCTTGAGTATCGGCATCAACAACTTCTGGATTATCGACGACTTCTGTGTTGTCATCTTCTTTGCTCTCTTCAGAAGCTTCTTTTGCGGTTGCCTTTAAACGACGAGCTTTAACAATTTCTAAGACTGTGATTATAGCCATAGCAATGCCAGCTAATACAAGAATGACGCCCAAAATGATTAAAGCAATCATACTTGTTAAATCCGTGTTGCCAGCTAAGACGCAAAGAACAACGATTCCTAAAGCGATAAGAGCGGCACCAAAAACGATTTCAATAATTGGAAGATAAATCTTATAAAGTTTAGAAATGATAAACCCAACAGCGAATAACGCTAAGCTAAGACCGGCAATGATAAGTAGAACGCCAGCGAAAACGGCTAAGAATGTTGTTATAACTCCAACCGTTTCATTTAGACTTCCATTCATTTTGTTATAGGCGACAATGATTGCAACGCCAGCAGCTAATTCAATCGTTCCGCCGATCACTAAATCATAAGATAATTTCGATTTAATAGCCGCCTTAACGGTTGCATCAACGATATTTTTTCCAATGACTGGTAAGAAATTAACGATGATTTTTAATGCACCACCAATAATCAAGAAAATTCCGGCAATCAAAATGATTGTGGAGATGACTTGAGTATAAGATACATCGCTATTTTTGCTCTCTGCTTGCGCAATGAAGACGAAACAAACAACACCAAGAGCAAAAATCAATGCAGCTTCTAAGAAATTCCAAATAGACCAAATAAGACCGCCCTTAGATGTGTCTATAACGTGTTTTTCTTTTTTAACTTTGGCTTCTTTGACCTCTGTTTCGGCATTTTCAGAAGAAGGTTCGTCTTTGTTTTCTTCTTCCTTTCTGGTTAATTCTTTTTCTTCCATGAATTAATCCTCCTTAAGCAAAGAAAATAATACATTATTTTTTCAAAGATAGTTACTAAATTCACTCTCAAGAGTAACACTTGTTAAACACCTAAATGGTATTTCTACATTTTCGATGGCGATGTATCTCTCTAAAGTTGATATTGAACCAATTCTTCCATGAATTGTGTAGATATAGCCGTTTTGCCAGTATTTGACGATCAACATCTCATCGTAATGATTGGTGAGGATTTCGTTTATCTCTTCCGCTTTATCTGAAGATATTTGCGGGCAGGGGATCTTATTTCTTTCATATTCAAGTCTCGCTAAAAAATCGGCTTGTTTCTCTAACGATTTATATGGCGCCCATTTAAGCTTTCCACGATCATTCATTCTCTATGTCCTCCTATTTGTGTATGTCTTGTTTTTATGGTCGAATTTTTAAGCAGGGATGAACAGCGAAGAACGCTATTACGACCATACGCATCCCTTATTTTGTCTAAAGTAACGTTCAAATCCCTTTCTTTTTTTAAAGATTCTGGATCTCTTAAAAAAGATGACTGAAGTAAAGAAGAAGTAGTTAGATTTCCATAGGATATTCCAAGTGCATATATATCTTCCGTACCGATATGGTCATAGAAGGCCTCTCTAATATATTCAAAGAGCTCACTTGGCGATTCGCTTGGATAGGGTAAGGAATATTCTTTGCTATATACACTTGTTTTCCTTGAAGCCCATACGCCAACCTTTTTTGCTAAATAACCGTTTCTTCTTAAACGTTCGGATAAATCATCGTTCATCTCTCTTAATAGCAATTCACAATCCTTCACCTTGTAGGGGTGAATCAATGTTTGTCCGTTAGATAACGATGGATTTATAGGTATAACCTTTTCCCTTATGTCCGACTCGTCGATGCCATTAGCTAAGTTTTTAAGCTGAACGCCCATAATTCCGAATTCTTTTTTAAGAAGGTTTACGTCCGCTTTAGCGAGGCTTTCAATACTATTAATACCAATTCTTGCTAGATGATTTTTAGTCCCGCTAGCAATTGACCATATCTTATCGATTGGCTTTATTTTCCATAATTTCTTTTCAACGTCGTCATAAGTCCATCTAGCTAAATACGGTTCCTTCTTTTTTCCTTCTGTATCTAAAGCTATCTTCGCTAAAAACATATTCGGACCAATTCCAGCTGTTGCAACTAACCCCAATTCGTCTTTAATTTCGTTTTGGATGAGTTTGATGATTCTTTCTGCTGAGCCATATAACTTTATATATGGGCCAAGATTAAGGAAACTTTCATCGACTGAATATACGTGCAAGTCTTCAATTGAAACGTATTTTAGGAAAATAGCTACTACTTTAGTTGACATTTGAAGGTAATACGACATTCTAGGAACGGCAAATATCATATTTGGAATGTCGGGAAGATCTCTTTTCCTACAAACATTGCCTATCCCATATTTTTCCTTTAAATAAGGAGTCACGGACATAACGACCGATGATTCCGAACGATAAGGGTCGCAACAAACAAGCGGAGTCTTAAAAATATCTAGATGCCTTGCCGCACATTCGCATGAAGCGTAGAAACTTTTTAAATCAATAATCCCAACGACTTTCTCCATGCAATTATTAAAAGAATATTTTTTGTTCTTTTTAAGTCTTGACTTTTAAAGAGTAGAACTAATCAAATAAAAACGAAAAAAACTTTACAATTCGCCAAAAAATAAACTTATACAATGACATAAACACTAGAAAATCTTGATTTTATCGGATAAAAAAATTTAATAAAAAAATCATGAAAACGACTTTCATAAATTTACACAGGAAAAGAAAACCAAAAAACGCTTTTATTTATCGCTGTTTTTAAACTGACATTACAATTTGCTGAATTATTTGCAAATGTTCAGTTTCATTTTTTCATTTTAAAGAATATAATTGTTCACGCCTGGGACATTAGCTCAGTTGGGAGAGCGTCTCGTTCGCAACGAGAAGGTCGACGGTTCGATTCCGTTATGTTCCACCAAAAATTGAATATAAAAAATAATATAAATATAGAAAAAGAAGCGGCAATTGTGCCGCTTTTTGTATATTCCAATAATAAATTGACTTTTAGTATCTAAATAAATGGTTTTAGTTGAAACGAGCCGCCTTAAATATATAATAAGATTAACAGCTAAGTAATTAGATTTTCGTTTCTTTCCGAAGGGAGACAAAAAATGAATAAATCATCAGCGAAAAGGGTGCCTTGGACATTGTTGTCCTTGCCATTTTTACTGTTAATTTTGTGCCCTCATAACCCAGCAACGCAAGAATTTACAATGCCATTTTGGCAAAGAGCTATAACAGATGAAAATTCTTTCGATATTTTTACTGGCAAAAAATATTTTGAGAATTTGACTAAGAAAACATTAAATGATTCCAACTTGAAAATTGAAAACGCGAAATTTCTTCCAGTTATCGTTGATGGTGCTATCCAATATTGTTACTATTTCGATTTTGAATTTGATGATGGGTATGCAATTTTTGATGATGAAAAAATCTATAAACGAGTTTCGTACGGGGATTATCCTTGGATATATGACCATGACATTTACTATGATTTGGAGGGTGGGTTTCTCGCCTACGACGAAGAGACTTGCTCTTTCTTGAAGGTTGATGAGACCACTGGTAAAACGTTAGGCGAAACATATAATGCTGATATTTCCGAAACTGCATACGATAATGTTGATGGTGAAATAAAAACTGCAGAATTGCAAAACTATGTTTCTACGGTTCATCCAGAATGTGGATTGGCCAAAACTGTTTTGATGACTGATTACGTTAAAATGTCTATGTCAATTAATAGCTTTTATACGAATCGCTATTATTACGATGGAGTTAGACAAGGGGGTTGGTATACGGAAGGCAACTGTGCACCAAACGCAATGACTTCATTTTTATACAATCTTCCAACGGCAAAATCGCCAAGTGGCACAAGATACAATTACTGCTCTAACCTTTTAGATGGAAGAACTGTAACGAATAGATATGAATACTTTTCGAAGCACTTGGATACGTTTTCTGATTTGCTATCAGACAATATTTATCTCCTAGGTGAAAATGGCAATTATAAGTCGGAATGCAATAGCATCCCACAAGATGGAAGAAGTACAGAGTGGAAACTGAAAGAAAGTAATAATGCTACTTGGGAAAAAAGCACGGACTTATACTGGCAGGTAAGAAACGAGCCGCGCTGGTTCGACCCTAATAGAGGCTCTGTTAACAATTATTTTTGCACAAAAAGGAATTCATTGACTTTGGAGGGATGCTAAATGAAACGTTTTAAGAAGAAAAATGCATTGTTTGTCGCGCTTGCAGCGATACTTTGCTCATGCAATAGCTCTTTAAATTCGGCTCTTGATTCGTTCACTGAAGATGTGAGATCCACTAAGTATGAAGATGGTATAACACGGGATGCTCTTTTTGATAAACCATATTCATTGCAAAATGGCAGCATTTTACGTGTTTATGGCATTAGTTTTAGAGACGGTTTCTTGAAACTTTCCGTGCATTTTACGAAAACGACTGATTGCAAAGCTACTAATTTTTCGGCTTATCTTGAACTGGAAGGCGCAAAAAAAGGAGGCCTTGCGTTTCACACGCTAGAAGGTGCTGAGGGCGTTATAAAACTTCCATTAGCCACTGAGCTTGACGAGGATTGGGCAACCAACTTAGAAAATGTAAATATGGATTTTTTATTTAAGATACCAGAAGATTGCATTTCCATAATACAAAATGAATACAACAAAGATAAGTACGTTGATTATTATCTTGCCACAGATTTTGGCTTAGGCCCTCGTGACTATTGGGATGATACGGATGAGGATAGTATCGCGGCGATATATAAGTCGTTTTATCAGGACATAGATGCAAATTACTTATTAGCGGATATGAAAGGCGAAGAACTGCCATACGAATTTAAGTCTGATTACTCGATTGTTACATATTAAGAAATATGATACACATAATTCTAGGCGAAGAAATTTTTGTTGATGGTCATACGGGTTGCTTCGCTAAAACTCAAGATGATTTGAACTTAACAGTCTCAAATTCTTTCGATTTTGATAAATACATTCCTAATTTTGATGAATATAAAACAACTTCGGTAACTTTTTGCATAAACTTTTCAAATGCCTGCAATTTAAAATGCGATTATTGTTTTAATGACAAGAAAGATGGCGAAAGTTTAAATTTAGATGATATTTATGTCTTTCTTGATAGATGTTTCACTACCTTTCCAAATAAGGAAAAATATTTTGTTGATTTATCAGGAAAGGGCGAGCCTCTTTTGTTTTTGAAGAAGATTTTAGAAATTAAAAGATATTGCGATAACTGGTCGAATAAATTAAGGCGAGAAGTTTTGGTGCAGTTTGTGACTAATGGAACGTTGCTTTCGAAAGAAGTCGCTGAAATTTTACAAAAGAATGGAATCCTGCTTGGTGTTTCACTAGATGGAGATGAACTAACTCACAACAAACATCGTAAAGATCCCAATGGAAATCCTACTTACAAGCAAGTTATTAACAATGTAAAAGCTATTGAACATCATGAGTATGTTGGCGCTGCTTGCACGCTAACAAAAGATGTTTTTTCTTTAAACGATTCTTTAAATGAACTTTCTAAAACTTTCAATACCGTGTCGTATAAACCAGCAAGAAATTGCTTTGAATCTTTCGATGAAGAATCTCTTAATCAATGGCTTTCTAGTTATGATGAACTTGTTAAAGCTTTAATTGAAGAATCACTAGGCGGAGATATTAGAAGAACTAAAATCTTGTTAAACGGTGAAGATTATCTTGGAAAATTCATGCATAGAGTTATCTTAAACCAAAGAACAATAGTTCGTTGCGATGCAGGATTATCAAGGTTTGCTCTAGATAAAGACGGTGCGATTTATGCTTGCCCAGCATCTTCGTTAATGGATAAATTTTCAATTGGTAAGGGTTTTGCTATTGATTTTTCAAAATCCAGAGAGATGTTTAAGGAGCAAACAGCCAACTCTTTATGCCATGAATGCGATTTCCGCTACCTTTGTGGAGGAGAATGCCCTGTCGAAAAACATCTTTCAAATGGAGTTAATAAAATAATGTGTCGTTACAAATCTCATCTCATTTTATTAAGCATCTATTTTGCGCTTACTTTGTTTGAAAGAAATCAAAAGGCATTCTTCGAACTAAGAGATTTTTGCCTAGAAGTAAACGCTAGAAAGAAACTTGATGCTAAGTTGATGACATTTTTAGATGAAAATCCTCAATTAAGTTTCATTGAAGGAAAGAAAATCTTTGACTCATTACAAAAACGTTATTGACTGATAAATTGATATTTGCTTAGGAATTGCAATTAAATTTTAACAATAATTTTAGAAACAAAGGCTTTTGTTCAAAAATCGAAATATCTAAAAATACACGCTGAAACCCCAACGAAATTTATGAAATAAGCAAAATAACAGTTCATAAGAAAAAATAATTGTTGAAATTTAAGAATTTATATGTAAAGTTTTTGTATCGGCGTCGATGAGGAAGAGTAATTCTTAAGATTCTGATAGAGAGTTCCGGATGGTGGAAGCGGAATAGAGGAAGAAGAATGAACATGGCCTTGGAGCTGAAAGGTGAAATTAAGTAGCCTATTCCGGGTATGCCCGTTATAGCAAATGAGTTTGATAGAACTCTCAAAGATAAAACTAGCGATAGTTTTATGAAGTAAGGTGGTACCACGGGCAAGAATCAATTCCCGTCCTTAGTGAACATTGATTTGTTTATTAAGGACGGGATTTTATTTTCCCTTCCGGAAAGGATGGAATGGCATTACTAGAAATTAAAAATTTAAGTAAGAAATTCGATGACAAGGTGGTGCTTAATAATGTTTCTCTTGAGATAAATAAGGGAGACATATATGGGATTTTAGGTCTTTCAGGAGCTGGAAAATCCACTCTCGTTAGATGCATTAATTCTTTAGAGTCATTCGATGAAGGCGAAATAATTTACGATGGAAAAATCCTTTGCTCTCCCTCTTCGCCAATTAAAAGAGACGAGAGAAGAAAATTTGGCATGATCTTCCAATCTTTCAACCTTCTTCAGCAAAAGACCGTTCTTGATAATGTCTTATTAGGACTCAAAATCAATCACGTAAAAAGAGAAGAAAGAAAAAAGATAGCCATTGAAGCCTTAAAAAAGGTCTCTCTTGAAGATAAGCTAAACGCTTACCCAAGCGAACTATCTGGCGGACAATGTCAAAGAGTTGCTATTGCTAGAGTCTTAGCCCTTAACCCCGAAGTAATTCTCTCGGATGAGGCAACCTCGGCTCTTGATCCTGAAACAACATCTTCGATTCTCGAATTATTGAAAAAACTAAACAAGGAATATGGCCTCACAATCATTATGATCTCACACCAGATGAACGTCATTGAACAGATATGCAATAAGGTTGCAATCATTGATAAAGCGAATATCGTTGAAGAAGGAGCGTTATCAGATGTCTTCCTCAATCCTCGTTGTGAAATTACAAAAAAATTAATTTATTCAACTAAACTCAATACGAATCTAGACACTCATAAAGTCATAAGGATTCTCTTTGATGGAAATGTTGATCAGCCTCTAATTTCAAACATTGTTCATGATTGCAATATTCTTGTGTCAATCGTTTATGCTGACACAAAGGTTGTAGATGGCAAGGCTTATGGACAAACGATTATACGTTGTCCTCAAGAAAGCAAAGAAGAAGAAAAGTTGAAAAAATATCTCACATTAAAGAACGTTAAGTTCGAGGAGGTCTTAGATGAATATTGATTTCCTTAAAATAACGTTAGAGACACTGGGGATGACAACCATTTCAACTATTCTTGCCTATGTAGTTGGATTGCCACTTGGAATCATTTTAAAGATCACTTCGAAAAATGGCCTCCATCCGTGCAAATGGTTAAATCTCGTTCTTGGAATACTTGTTAATTTCCTTCGTAGCGTTCCGTGCTTGATTCTTACTGTTATTCTCTTACCGTTAAATAGGGCTCTATTAGGCAGAGGAACTGGTGCCTGGTACACGATGATCGTTCCGTTATTCTTCTCAACATTTGCTTATGTTGCAAGAAACGTCGAACAATCGTTACAGGATGTTGATAACGGTGAAATCGAAGCGGTTAAATCTATGGGCGCTTCAAATTTCCAAATAATTAAATACGTCTTGCTAACTGAAGCAAGAAGTTCGCTTCTGATCGGATTTACAATCACGATTGTAAATGTCTTGGGCTACACTTCCTTCGCCTACAACATTGGCGCAGGAGGATTAATAAGCGAAGTTTGGTCATATTACACAAGAAATACGAGCGACTTCCTAACCAGTTGGACTTTCTGGATAATGATTATCATCGTTGTAGCACTCGTTGAAATCATTCAAGAACTTGGTTTGTTCTTAGCTAAAAAAGTCGACAAAAGAAAGAAACTTAAATAAAAAGGAGAAATTAATTTATGAAAAAAATTACATGTTTATTAGCTTTTGCAACAATCTTGGCTTTAGCCGGATGCAATTCGAATAGCAATGAAAAAACAATCACCGTTGCTGCTTCAGAGATCCCTCATGCAGAAATCTTAAATGAGGCAGTAAAACCACTTTTAAAAGAAAAAGGCTATGAACTCAAGGTCACAATTCTTGATTGGACATTACAAAATGACAGTGTTTATAATGGCGATTACGATGCAAACTATTTCCAACACCGCCCATATCTTCAACAATATGATTCTGGTTCAACAACTTATTCAGAAACTTATACTTATAATAAGGTCTTCCCTGTTGCAACCGTTCACTTTGAACCATTAAGAATATACGCAGGTAAAAAGAGTGCTGCCGAATTCGAATCTTCCAAAACGACTGCAACATATGAAATTTGCAGTGATGTTTCCAATGAAATTAGAGCCTTAGATCTTTTAGTCTCAGCTGGGGTCATTGCTAAATACGATGTAGATTCAAAAGGAAATCCAACCAATCTTCCTAAAAACATTCACCTTATTGACGAAAGCTTATTAGTCTCTTCTTTGAATGATTATGACTATGCCGTTCTTCCAACCAATAGCGCACTTACTGGAAATTTAAAGGCAGATTCTTCTCTTCCAACTGAAACCGACGCTGTTAAAGACTTAAGAGCAAACGTTGTCGCAGCCAGTGTCAAAAAATACAATGATGACACTGCTTATAAGACAAAAATTGATGCCTTAACAGATTGTTTGCTTGATAAAACAGTTGATACATATATCCAAACAAAATATTCAGGAGTCATTTCTACAGCTCAAAAAGATTTAAGAAAATAAGGCATGCGTGTAGTTGTTATTAAATGAACTAACGCTAGAAATTGCACTTGCTAGAAAATATCAAGTGCAATTTTCTTTTATCGTTGTATAATCGCACCGTAGGAGAAGTTAATAATGTCTAACAATATTAGAATTCAAGATGATTTATATCACTATGTAAACGGCGAATGGATTGAAAAAGCCGTAATCCCTGACGATCGTTCAAGGGTCGGAGGATTTTCCGATTTAGATGAAGGAGTAGAAAAAATCCTTCGCGCTGATTTTGCTTCATTCGCTAATGGAAGCAAGGAAATCCCTTTTCCAGAAATTGCCGAAGCCGTCAAACTTTATAACAAAGTCTTAGATGAGACTCGTCGTAACGAAGATGGAATAAAACCTATTCTTCCTTATTTAGAAGAAATAGAAGGAATCAAAACAATTGAAGACCTTAATGCAAAAGCGAAAGATCTTGCCCTTGATGGAATTGAACTACCGATCAATTTTGGCGTTCAAGTCGATATGAAAAACGCAGAAAAGAATTCCTTCCTCATCACTGGCCAATCAATTATTCTTCCTGACACGACCTATTACACCGAGAAAGCTGATGCAGGTAAGCAATTATTAGAGATATATAAAGGAATGGTTTCTAGCTTATTGAAATATTCACCATTAAGTTCTGAAGACCAAGAAAGATACCTTGCTGATACTCTCGCTTTTGATGCTCTGATCGCTAAAGAAGTAAAGAGCCAACTTGAGTGGGCAGATTATGTCAAAGACTATAATCCAATGCCAGTAGAAGAAGTTGCAGCTTACTTGAAGCCATTCGATTTCACTGGATTGTTACACCAACTTTATGGCGAAGATATCCCTACAACCATAATTGTTGCCGATCCAAAAGCCATTAAGGATTTTGGCAATTATTTCAATGAAGAAACTTTTATCCTATTTAAACATTGGGCTTACGTTTCTTTCTTTGTTAATGCCGCTAAACGTCTTAGCTTGCCGATGCATGATCTTGCTACGAGCTACTCTAGAGCTTTATATGGAATTGCTAAAGACCCTATTCTTGAAAAACAAGCTTATCAATTAGTTGGTCAAGTTTTCTCTGAGCCAATTGGCGTTTATTATGGACGCACATATTTTGGAGAAGAAGCTAAAAAGGATATTGTTTCTTTAGTGAAACGTATCATTGAGGCCTATAAAGGCCGCATGGCTAAGAACACTTTCCTTGCTCCTGAAACAAAAGAAAAAGCCATCCTTAAGCTAAACACAATCGAAATCAAGATGGGCTATCCAGATAACATCGACCCATTCTATTCTGAATTAACTGTTGATGAGAATGATTCATTGTTCCTTGCATGCCGCAAGATAAGTAAGAAAAAAGTTGTTCATGAATTAGAAAAACTTCATAAGCCAGTTGATCGTTCTGAATGGGCGATGCCAGGCCATATGGTTAACGCATGCTATAACCCATTCTCGAATGACATCACCTTCCCAGCCGCCATTCTTCAAAAGCCATTCTATTCAATCAATCAATCTGAATCAGAGAATTTAGGCGGAATTGGTGCTGTTATTGGTCATGAAATCTCTCACGCTTTCGATAACAACGGTGCCTCATTCGATGAAAAAGGCAATCTCAACAACTGGTGGAAAGAAGAAGATTACAAATCATTCAAAGAATTGACAAAAGCCATGATTGATGAATTTGACGGAATCGATTTCTATGGTGGAAAGGTTTCTGGCGAATTGATTGTTTCTGAAAATATTGCTGACAATGGTGGCGTTGGTGTCACTCTTGGCATCATGCATGAAATCAAAGACGCATCTTTCCAAGATTATTGGAAGAACTGGGCTAGAGTTTGGTGCATGAAAGCACGTCCAGAAATGGTTCAAATTCTTCTTACTAATGATGTTCACGCCCCAGCTGAACTTCGCGCTAACATTCAACCACGCAACTTCGATGAATGGTATGAAGCCTTTGACGTAACAGAAAAAGACGCAATGTATATTGCGCCTGAAAAACGTGTTCGTATTTGGTAATCAATCAAATATAATCGAATACAAATTTAACTTTGAGGAGCCCTTGAAATGAAAGTAAAGGGCTTCTTTTTTACTTTGAGGATCTATGGTTATAGAAACCTCATTACTACCCTTAGATATGGCATGCGTGTATTTGTTTTCACAGTTTTCTAAGAAGGAAATAGCTACTTCTCCAGCAAAATTTCCACTATATTTCAACGTTATTTTATGAGTATTGGATAAATCAAAATATTTATAGCCAACTACGCAACCATCACCAATATTTTGGATATATTGCTTGCCAGGTTTTCTATCCGTGCCATCTTGATGAATTCTTAGCTTTCTTTTTTGATGAGGAAGAGCAAAGAATGGATAAAAGACATTAGGTTTTTTATCATGATAATAACAGCAAATTGAGGCAGGATATTCTCCTTTTCCTTCTAATGACTTTAAATTTAAACCACACGAAGTAATTTCCACTTGCTTTATTTTGCCATTCCTATCGATTTCTATTGGTTCGGCACAATCTTGTCTATCGGTATTTGTGTAGTTTGTATGACGATGGTAGAAAACATACCATTGACCTTCAACTTGAATTATCGACCCGTGATTGTTACCAGTTGGAGTAACGGAATCTTCCTTCTTTCTACCGTTTAGCCCAACATCGCCATTTGAGATAATCACCCCTTGGTAAGTAAAAGGTCCTAAAGGTGAAGAAGAGGTCATATAGCAAAGCTCATGACCAGCTAAAGATGAATAAATAAAGTAATATGTCTCGCCTATTTTTCTAAGAGATGAGGCTTCAAAGAAGGCGTGCTCTTTTTCTTTCACACCATTGATATTTTCTTCATTCGCCATTGAAAAAAGCTTTATTGGCCCATTTTTAATTGTCATCATATCTGACTCTAATTCCATTCCAAAACCACCTTCTGGTTTTAGATGATGGCGAATCATCGGGAACCAAGTTATGGCACCAAATCCAGAATAAAGATAAACTCTTCCGTCGTTATCCGTAAAAGCCCCTGGATCAAAATGGAAAGCATCGCCTTTCTTTCTTCCTAAATCTACCCCGTTTTTATAATGAACGTTGCCTATATATTTGAATGGACCGGCGGGGGAAGAGGATTTCGCAACTCCAATCGTTCCTTGCCAAGCCAACGAATAATAAAGATAGTAATTTCCGTCTGGACCCTGTGTTACATCTGGAGCGTACAAATCAAGCCTGCCATCACGGTTAAGCGGATCTTCTTTCTTATCGAAAATCTCCCCCTCGTATCTCCAATCGCTAAGATCATCCAAAGGAGCCGACCATGTCACATAGTTATTGTGGGAAAAAGGGAATTCGCCATAACAATCATGGGAACCATAGACATATAGTCTTCCGTTAAAAATGTGGGGTTCACAATCTGGTGTATATTCGCTCAATGGCAAATATGGATTAAAAACTTGTTTTTTCATTCTTTAAGCGCCTCAAAAAATAGCCATAAAAATTATAATCAAAATTCTTGATTTTTAGAATGGAAAATGCTTATCGATTTTGAAGTAGTCAATCTTTGTAATACGCACATTTCAAAAGTGCACTAATAATCATATAAAATTGATACCTAAAAAGAAATTTCAACTTAGTTAAATTAAAAAAATGCCGATAAAATCTAAACTTTTTTATCTTTTTTATACACTGTATATCCTATTGCTATTTTTTGTTTTATTTGACATTATGCACGCATAAAATAAAACTCGCTTAGAGGGAATGGCGCACCATTATTCCCTTATATTTGCGAGGCTACATTTATGAAAACTTTTTATGACGAAACGCTCGATGGAAACATGGAGATAGAAGAAACAAAAATTTGTGTTATGAAACGTTCTGGCGAACGTGTTCCTTTCGACCGTCAAAAAATAGTTAATGCTATTAATGGTGCCAATGATGAAGAAGGTATTCCTTCTGAACGTTTAACCCCTGAAGAAATCGCTAATATTGCTTTAGGAATTCAAAAAGATGCTTCTAATGCTGGACGCGATTTATCAGTTGAAGAAATTCAAGATAAGGTCGAAGACGCTCTTATGGGATCTGGCAAATTTAAAGTTGCAAGACTTTATATTACTTATCGCTATAAACACGCCGAGAACCGTAAAATGAGCGATATCGATCAAAAGATTGCTGGTGTTGTTGAAAGAGACAATGAAGAAGTAAAGCAAGAAAATTCCAATAAGAACCCAACAATTCTTTCCGTTCAAAGAGATTACATGGCTGGTGAATGGAGCCGTTATTACACGAATAAATATCTTTTACCAGACGATATTGTTGAGGCCCACAAAGAAGGTGTCATCCATTTCCACGATTCTGATTATTTTGCCCAGCATATGCACAATTGCTGCTTAGTAAATTTAAAAGATATGCTTGAAAATGGTACGTGCATCTCCGGCACACACATCGATAAACCACATTCTTTTGCGACAGCTTGCACGGTTGCCTCGCAAATTGTTGCCCAAGTCGCTTCGAGCCAATATGGTGGACAAACAATTACGATGTCCCATCTTGCTCCTTTCGTAAATCTTTCTAGACAAAGAATTGCAAGACGTCTTAAAGCGGAATTCGAATCCTGTGGCATCGAAACGACAGAAGAGAAATTTAAGGAACTCGTTGAACAAGAAGTCATTAAAGAAGTTGAAGGCGGTTGCCAAACAATTCAATATCAGTTAATAACTCTTCAATCAACCAACGGACAAGCTCCTTTCGTAACTGTATTCCTTTATCTCCACGAACTTCCTGAAGGACAAACTAGAGATGACCTAGCCTTAATAACGGAAGTTATGTTAAAACAACGTATGCTTGGCGTTAAAGATCGTACAGGCGCATACATTACCCCTGCCTTCCCAAAACTTATTTATGTTTTGCAAGACGATAACATTGAAGAAGGCGGAAAGTATTATTACCTTTCTAAATTAGCCGCCGAATGCACGGCAAAACGCATGGTTCCTGATTATATTTCCGAAAAGATCATGATGGAACTTAAAGGAGACACATACCCATGTATGGGTTGCCGTTCTTTCTTAACCGCTGATCGTTTCACGGAAGCTGGATTAGGGAATATTAGCGGCGCTCTTGACTACAAACCTGGTCAACGTCGCTACTATGGCCGTTTCAACCAAGGTGTTGTAACGCTTAACCTCGTTGATGCAGCGTGTTCCTCAGGAAAAGATGAAGCTAAATTCTGGCAAATAATGAACCAAAGACTCGATCTTTGCCATCGTGCCTTGCAAATTCGCCATAATCGTTTACTTGGGACACCAAGTGATGTCGCGCCAATCCTTTGGCAAGATGGAGCCCTCGCCCGTTTAAAACCAGGCGAAACAATTGATAAACTTCTTTATGATGGATATTCAACTATTTCTTTAGGCTATGCTGGTTTGGCTGAAGCTATTTACTATATGAAGGGTGCTTCCCATACATCGCCAGAAGGTGAGCAACTCGGCTTAAGAATCATGCAACTTCTTAACGATAAATGCAATGAATGGAAGAAAGTTGAAAATATCGACTATTCAGTTTATGGAACTCCACTTGAATCCACGACTTACAAATTCGCAAAATGCCTCCAAAAACGCTTTGGCATAATTGAAGGAGTTACAGATCACAACTATATAACCAATAGTTATCATGTAAACGTTCGTGAAAACATCAATGCTTTCGACAAATTAACGAAAGAAGCGAAATTCCAACGCCTCTCTCCTGGCGGAGCTGTCTCATATGTTGAAGTTCCAAATATGCAAGATAACATCCCTGCCGTCCTTGCAATCATGAAACATATGTACAACACAATTCTTTACGCGGAATTGAACACAAAAAGTGACTTCTGCGATTGCTGTGGATATGATGGGGAAATAAAGATCGTTCGTGATGGCACTGGCAAACTTGTTTGGGAATGCCCAAATTGCGGCAACCGCGATCAAGCAAAGATGCATGTCGCAAGAAGAACATGCGGCTATATTGGAACGCAATATTGGAACCAAGGAAGAACGCAAGAAATTCAAGATCGCGTTCTGCATCTATCTTGTCCAACTTGCGACGCTGACAAACATTAATCTATAATCCCTCACACGAGGGATTTTCTTACAAAGGAGTTATTATGCATTATGGTCAAATAATGTTAGCCGATTCAGCTAATGGCGAAGGCATACGTTTATCTTTATTTGTTTCAGGTTGCACTAACTGCTGCAAGGGCTGTTTTCAACCGCAAACCTGGGATTTCTTTTTCGGCGAAGAGTACAATGAAAAAACTGAAAATTTCATCCTAAACGAACTAGAAAAAGACTATTATGCAGGCCTCACGCTTCTTGGCGGAGAGCCATTTGAAATCGAAAACCAACGGGGAATTATAGGGTTAATTCGAAAATTTAAGCAAAGATTCCCTAACAAAACCATATGGTGCTATACCGGTTTTACATATGATCAAGACCTTGTGCCTAATGGTAAAAGATATTGTGAAGTAACGGATGAAATCCTTGATTCCTTGGATATTCTTGTTGATGGCAAATTCATCCTTGAGAAAAAGAATATTTCTCTAAAATTTAAAGGATCGGAAAATCAACGCATCATCGACATGAAAGAAACGCGTAAAAATGGCTATGTCGTTCTTTCTTCGCTAAATAATTGAGCATTTTTCGTTTCTTTTTATTCATAATCATTTAAGATATCAACGTATGGAAAAGAAATTAGAATTATTTGAATTACGTCGCCATGGCGAAGCAGACGTAGAATTTTATGCTCTTGAAGAGCTTTTCGCCGCCCTTATTGAAGCAGGTTATTCTTTAGAAAGACATTTTTATGAAGATGGTGACTTTGCTGATGCTGAAGCTAAAACAATCATCGAAAAAGAAGGATTAGGCGTTCTTCCAATTGCTAGAATGGATGGAAATATAGCAATCAAAGGAAGATATCCAACAATTGATGAAGTGGCTGACTTTTACGATATCACAATAACATACGAAGACGAATGCCATGACGATTGCTGTTGCGGGCATCATCACCACGACGAAGATGATTGCTGTTGTGGTGGACATCATCATGAAAGCGAATGCTGCTGCGGCAATGAAGATGAGCATGAATGCCATTGCCATGATGATGAAGAAGAATCTGGCTGTTGTTGTTGCCATAATGAAAAATAGGTCATGCGTGTATGGATAAAACGTTAATTCGTAAATACGCTGAACTCTTAATTCGTTCTGGTGTTGCATTAAAAAAAGACGAAAAACTAATTATAAGTGCGAACGTTGACCAAGAGGATTTCGTTGCCATTCTTACCGAGGAAGCATATAAAGCCGGCGCAAAGAACGTATATGTCAATTGGGCTTCGCAAAAAGTCTCTAAAGCAGCTTTAATATACGGTGAAGAAGAAAATCTTTCGACTTTGCTTCCTATGGAATTAGCCTATTGGAAATTCCGCGGTGAAGAGCTTCCTGCTTTTATTTGGGTCGATTCCGATGATCCGGATGGAGCAAAAGGCGTCGATGCAGCAAAAGCAGCAAGGATTCGCCAAGCAAAATACAAAATCTACGGCAAATACAAAGAGATGGAAGAAAATAAAGTCGCTTGGTGTATTGCTGGTGCCCCTGCAAAAGAATGGGCAAAGAAAATTTTCCCAGAAGACAATTACGAAGACGCGATGGAAAAACTTTGGGAAAAGATTCTCTACACCTCTCGTGCTTTAGACGGAAATGGCATTGCCAATTGGGAAAAACACGATATAAACCTTAAAAAGCGTTGTGACTACCTTAACTCTTTAAGACTCAAAGAACTCCACTATTCATCTAGTAACGGAACTGATTTCACTGTTGGATTAATTCCTGGCGTAATTTTTCTTGGAGGAGGAGAATTAACGCTCGATGGACGTTTCTTCCAACCAAACATCCCTTCTGAAGAAGTGTTTACTTCTCCAAAGAAAGGTGCTGCCGAAGGAATCGTATACGCCTCCAAACCTTTAGTTTATAACGGTGTTCTTATCACTGATTTCTGGGTTAAATTCCATGAAGGTAAAGCAATAGATGTCCATGCCGAAACAGGTGAAGAAGCGCTTCGTTCCATCCTAACTCTTGATGAAGGATCATCTTATCTTGGCGAATGTGCGCTTGTTCCTTTTGATTCCCCAATAAACAATACGGGCCTTTTATTCTATAACACGCTATATGATGAGAATGCCGCTTGCCATCTTGCTTTAGGGAGAGGTTTCACGGAATTATATCCAAATTTCCAAAATTATTCTGAGCAAGAATTACGTGATTTTGGCATTAACTATTCTTTAAGCCACGTAGACTTTATGATTGGCTCTAAAGACTTAGATATCGTTGGAACAAAAGAAAACGGTGAGAAAGTTCAAATCTTCCGTAATGGAAACTGGGCTTTTGAAATTTAACCGAACAATATTCTAATGAAGACCCTCAAACGGGTCTTTTTCTTAACTAAGCAAATCAGTATTTTTTAATCGGTTAACAAAGCGTAATATGTGAGTTATAATAAAAAACTATAAACAATTAAAAAAAGCGAAAAATTAAGATTTTATCGAATGTTTTTAACATATAATAATCAACCTTTAACATTTTTTTGTAAAGGAATTTTTACAAGAAAACGTTTTCATTATTTTCTTCTAACACATGGATTTTTTCAGTTGCATAATTCTAATGATGAAATTCACTATTCATTCGAAAGCACAAACGATAACTGGATTAATCTGTAGAAGATAGACTGTAGAAGTTTGTACTTTTTTGTTTTTATGGCGAATATTCATCAAGGATTTTGATGGGCTATAGACCCGAAAGGACACAAAATGAAGAAATCTTCCAAATTCCTCTTCTTAGCTGGCTTAATTGCAGCAACCGCATCACTCGCTTCTTGTAATAAGAACGATTCCAAGGTAATTTCAATCCTCCTTGTTCCTTCCAATGATCCAACTACATTATTGGAAAGAGCCAAAGCATTGACACCAACCTTAAATGAAGCAGTTAAAGACACTGGCTACACCTTCAACATCACCGTTGGACAAAGCTATGATGCTGTTATGAATGCTCTTACTTCCGGAACTGCTGATGCAGGCTTCCTTCCTGGCGGAAACTATGCTCAAGTTTCTATCGCAAATCCTGGCAAAGTTGATCTTATCGCCTCTGCTGTTCGTGCTGGATACAAAGTCCAAGCCGATGACTTCAAGGGCGAAGGCGGAAACGATATGTTCTCTGATGCAAGCAAAGAACTTCAAAGAAAAGCAATGAATGGAGAAGTCACAGTTTCTGGCAAAGCTGCTTCTGAAGCAACCGAATCCGATCCTGTTTATTCATATCACGGAGAACAATCTGAAACCAACGTTAACTTCTATTCTGGCGTTATGTTCAGCCGCCGCGATTCTTATAGCAAAGAAAAAGGCTTCAAAGAATTCGGTATCACTGATGGAATGACAACCGCCGAAGTCATCAAACAATTACACGATAACGAAGCTGTCTTTGGTATCATGGGTAATGGCTCTTCATCTGGTTTAATCTACCCATCAAAGATGGTTTATGAGTTAGGCTATACAAATATGTTCGTTTCCAAATCCACATATGAGAATATGAGCGAAGCAGAAAAGGAAAAGTCCTTAATTGGTATTGATCAAGGAACATATCCTAATGGCTTATCCTATCTTATGAGCAGTGGTGTTATCGATGTTTCCGTCGGATTCATGGATACACGTTATGGTTCTGGATATGTCCAAACTGGCGGACCTTTCTATAACGATAATGGCATTTTCGATAATACCTACACAGTCGGCATCACCGATCCTATCATGAATGATACGATTTCTTGCAAACATTCTCTTGCTCAAGAAGCTCGTGACGCTATCTATAATGCTTTCACAACAGCAGCCGCTACCGGAAGTAAGAATGAAGAAGGTACTGCAGCCTATTACCTCTATCAAATTTATTCTCACACTGGTTATGCTAAAGCAGAAGATAGCAACTATGATAAAGCTCGTGAAATGTACAAATGGACTAAAGAACATTCAGTCGATAATCCAAGCGAAAAGATTTCTTCTAGCGCATCAAAATAAGCTAACTAAGAACTTTTAAAAAAACAAAATTTGCATCAGGAGACCAATAATTATGATCGAATTAAAAAATGTTTCTAAGGTATATGAGGACAATGGCTTCAAAGCTTTAGATGATATCAATTTAACCATTAACGACGGGGAATTCGTCTCGATTATTGGCCTTTCTGGTGCTGGAAAATCAACACTCATCCGCTGCATTAACCGTATGCACGATATCACCACTGGTGAAATTCTTATCGATGGCAGGGATATTAGTAAATTAAAAGGCAAGCAATTAAGAATGGAACGTCGCCGTATTGGTATGATTTTCCAATCTTTTAACCTTGTTAAACGTGCTAGCGTAATTAAAAACGTTCTTTCCGGACGTGTTGGTTACCATAACTATTTTGAAACTTTATTTAGCATTTATAGCAAAGACGAGAAGAATCTAGCTTATCGCTCTATGGCGAAATTAGGAATTCTTGATAAGGCATATGTTCGTGCCGACCAACTTTCTGGTGGCCAACAACAACGTGTCGCTTTAGCAAGAGCTCTTACTCAAGAACCTGAACTCATCCTCGCTGATGAGCCAGTTGCTTCACTTGATCCAATCACAACCGTCTCCGTCATGGATGATTTTTCACGCATCAATAAAATGGGCATCACCATTATCGCCAACATGCACCACGTCGATCTTGCAAAGAAATATTCGACAAGAATAATTGGCGTTCGCGCAGGAAAAATCGTTTTTGATGGAAAACCAGAAGAAGTAACTGATGAAGTTACAATGAAAATATATGGCCGTTCATTAAATAGTTCTGAAAAGCTTGGAGAGGCTCTAGAAGAAGCAAAAGCCAACGATTCAACTTCTACGAGCGAGGAGAATAAATAATGAGCGAGCAATTAAAGGAAACCCAATTGACTCTCAAGGATAAAATTGCGGACTTTTGGGATAAGGCCAATTGGGGCATAGTTAAAATTGATGTGTCCGAAAATCACGATGGCAGTGATATTCGAGAAGTAAGAAAAAAGAGACCAACTTTGCTCATTGCAATGGTTGTCTTAATCATAGGGCTTACTGTCATTTCCCTTTTTTCGATGGATTTAACAAACGTAAGTTTTGCTTGGGACTCCGGATGGAACTTTATTGGCGGTTTATTCAGGGCACCTTATAACAAATACCTCAATTTCTTCCCATATAACATTGAAGTTAAAGACTGGTCATCTTGGTGTTATTACATGGAAAACGTATGGTTGCCATTCTTGGTGAGCGAAGGACTTCCTTCTTTATGGAATACCATCGAGCTTTGCTTCCTTGCTACATTATTTGGTGGTTTGATCTCCGTTCCTGTTTATTATCTTTGCGCTAGAAACGTTGCTAAACACGCCTACATTTACGAACCATTCCGTGTCGTTAACGATATCATCAGAACAATTCCAACTATTACTCTTTGCACCATTTTCGTTCTTATTTATGGTGCTACTAATTTTACTGGCATTATTGCAATGACGATATTTACGATTGGTATTGTCTATAAGATTATGTACGAATACATTGAAACACTTGATATGGCTCCATTTGAAGCGGTTTATTCAGCTGGTGGCATGCGTTTCCAAGCTGTAACAGTTGGCCTTCGCCCATCAATTAAGCCAATGTTTTTCGCAAATATGCTTTATGTTTTTGAAATGAATATCCGTGGATCCTTAATTCTTGGCTATGCCGGTATTATTGATTCTCTTGGTTATAAGATTTCTGATTGGTCGCACGATACGCTAGATTTTTGGAAAATTGGCGTAGTTTTAGTCCCGTTATTCGTTTTGGTGTTTATCCTTCAACTTTTATCTAACTACATTGGGAGGAAGATGAGATGAGCTTAGCAAACATATTTTTAATCATTGGCGCGGCCCTCGCAGTCCTCTTCATTATCGGAACGATGATTTACGCAAACGTTCGTAAAGTTCCAGAAGGCGCTACTAGAAGCCTTAAAAATTTTGGCGATTTCTTTGTTAATTCCAAACGCTTTGTTGTTGGAAGTAGAGGCGCTCAACATTACGAAAACACTTCTGAAGCACTTTTTGCCTCACCACATAAGTGGATATTAGACGTTCTTCTTGTGATTGTTTTTGTCACTATAGTCTTTTATATGAATGCTGACCTTGGTCTTCTAAGGTGGGGCGACAATGGATTGTATTTCAATGCTCCATTTGCCGCTTCCGGACAAACAATCTGGGAAAACCTTGGACGTTTATTCAAAATTGATTGGGCTTACTTCTTTGGCTTTGGAACGTATAATTTCACAGAAGGTGTTATCTTTAAACTCTTCCAAACATTTGCTATCGCCTACGTTGGAACCTTAATTGCAGCAATTCTTGGTATTCCTTTTGGTCTACTTGCTTCACACCATTTATTCAAAAAGAAGGCATACATATCTGAGGTTTTCTTGATTTTAATAAGAACTATGCCAGAAATCCTTCTTGCTTTAATGATGGTTAATTTCACTGGCATGGGCGCTCTAACTGGCGTTCTTGCCTTATCGATTCACTCTATTGGTATGATTGGTAAATTATATGCTGAAGAAATTGATGAACTTGATATGCAACCTCTTGAAGCTATCTCGGCATCAGGTGGCAATATGTTCCAAAAAATTCATTTAGGAATCATGCCAAATTTCCGTCCAGCTTTATTAAGCGTTGCTCTTTACAGATTTGATATTAATTTACGCACTACAACAATTATTGGCGTTGTCGTTGGCTCTGGATGCGGTATTGGCTTTGCTTTAAGCACAGACGCTTCCATTAACAACTGGAATAGGCTTGGCGCAGATATTCTTGGCGTTGTCCTCTTTATTGTCTTACTTGATATCTTATCTAGCTGGCTTAGAAAGAAGCTCGTCTAATGAAAAACCTCATACTTATGGCTGGCATTCCTGGATCAGGTAAATCGACTTGGTGCAAGGAATATCAAAAGACTCATGAAAATGTTTTTATCATCGATACCGATGAAACAAGGAAACAGATAACTGGTTCATATCTTATTTTCCCTGAGCACATGGAAGTCATTTACGACGAAATGATTCGTCAAAGCAATGAAATATTTGCAAAATACGATAATTGCACGGTTATCGAAGATTCCATTTTCCTTGAAGACTATCGCAGAAGATATTACATGGAACGTCTTAAGGGATATGATCATTCATTGCTTTTCATGATTAAGATGCATGATTATTCAATTTGTTATAAACAAAACAAAATGCGAATAAAAGAAAAATGGGTGCCAGAAGAGGTAATGGATAACATGATTAAGATTTATGTTGATCCATCAAAAGAAGTAGCATCACTCTTTGATGAGATTAAAGTGGAATACTGGAATTAAAAAATAAGGGCTTTTTACAGCCCTTTTTTCGATTTTTTAATCCAGAGGGAAGAATAAGTTTCCTCGAGTTAATGAGGTGGTCTCCATGGTCAGCCTTTAGGATTCCTGATTCTACCTAAGCAGTCAGGCTTTCAACACCAGCGTCTCCAGTCAGGATACCTATAAATAAAGTTGTAGGGGAACAATGATTCCCTCTGGCTGCTAGTTACCTAGCAAACCTATTATATAGAAAATATAAATTTTAGTGAAGAATGCCTTCTAATAAAATTTTTAATCCGACGCCAAAGAAAACAATTGCCGCGATAAGCCCAGCCCATTTTTCTAAATATTTGGCTAATTGTTTTGCTAACAAAGCCGTTCCGAAAGTTAAAACGAACGTAACACATCCAATTACCGTGAATACTATTAAGGCATCGCCAATTGACAATTCTAGATAAACAAAACCTATGCATAAAGCGTCGATTGCTGTAGCAACATCTTGCCAAAGCACTTCAAAAAACCCAATTTTCTTTGCTTCGATTGGCTCATCATCTTTTTTTCTAAAATCCTTAAGCCATTCTATAAACGATTTAATAGCTAAAGCAGACAATAGGGCAAAGGCAATCCAAGGGATATATTTCTCAAGTTTCTCTTTGAAGGCATAACCAGCAAAATAGCCAATACATGGCATTATAAACTGAAAGATTCCAAAGCTAAGAGAGATAAGAATCATCTTCCAAATCGGCATATCTTTCTCTTTTAGACCATTGGTCGCACTTACTGTCATTGCATCTATTGACATAGAGACCGATGTTAACAGCGTATTTACCCAATCAATCATCATAACGTGCTAGATTATATATTCGTATTTTTAAGTTGGTGCTTGCTAACTTAAGCCGATTTAAAAACGCTTGCTACATTTGTAATTATTCATTGCTTTTCTAAAAGAAAACTTCATAATTATTTTGTTGTCGCAAGGTAAAAAAGATGAATGAAATTAAAGTAGAAAACTTAACAAAAACATATAATGTTGGCTTAGAAAATGAAGTGCATGCACTTAATGGCGTTTCCTTTAATTTAGAAGAAGGATCTTTTGCGATTATTCTTGGCGCTTCAGGCGCAGGCAAATCAACCTTGCTAAATATTCTTGGCGCTATGGATAATGCCACTTCCGGTTCATACATAATTGGCGAAGATGATATTGCTAAATATGATTTCAAGAAACTCTCTAAGTTTAGAAGGGAAGATATTGGCTTTGTTTTTCAATTCTACAATTTAATGCCTAACCTCACAGCTTTAGAAAACGTTCAATTAGCTGCATCAGTTGCTAAAAATCCATTTGATTCAGAAGAAATTTTAGAAGAAGTGGGATTAAGCAAGAGAAAGTTAAATTTCCCATCTCAATTATCGGGAGGAGAACAACAACGTGTTGCAATAGCTAGAGCGATAGTTAAGAATCCTCGTTTGCTTCTTTGCGATGAACCAACCGGTGCTCTTGACTCTAAAACAGGCGCCCAAATTCTTAAAATTCTTTATGATGTATCCGTCAATTACAAGAAAACTGTTATTATCGTCACACATAACTCTAAAATCGCTGAATGCGCAAAACGTATCATTCGCATATCAGATGGAAAAATCATCTCTAACGAAGAAAACCCAAATCCAATAAGTCCAGAGGAAGTAGATTGGTAATGAAAAAGAAATCGACTGTAGGCTTATTAAATAAAATGCTCATTCGCTCTTTAAAGAAAGGCTGGGCTCAATTTCTTTCTATCGTGGCGATTGGGGCGATTGCCGTGACGCTTTTTGTCGGCCTTTTAGCCAATGCCGATTCGTTTGAGAGTCGCGTGAACGAAGTGTATTCCGAAGGAAATCTCGCTTCTTTATGGGTAACAACAACCAAATATGACGCAAAAGATAAAGAAGAAATATCCTCTTTGCTTAATGAGGGTGAAACCATAGAGGGTCGTCTTTATCTTCCTTGCAAGGTTGGCTCGATGGATATCTATTTAGCTGTCACGCCAACTATGCCTGAAATTTCAAAACCTTATGGTGAATTAGAAACAAGCGAAAACGAAAATGAATTTCTTTTGCTAGATAAAGAGTTTAAGCAAAACAAATCCCTAACCGTAGCCAATAAATACGAAGTAGGAGGAGACGCTTCATTCTTTTTAACGCTTTCTTCTTATGGTATATCCGATTTTGCCGACTTTTTAGATCTTTATCTTAAAGATGGTGGAAAGAACATCTTTAAAGAAGATACGATTTCTTTTGATGCTACAGTCACAGGATTCATGTCTCACCCAGAAAATATAACGAAATCATCTTATAACACCTCTCTCGTTTTGATGTCGGATGCTACTTTCAAGAAAGGCATAATGAAAATGCTTGAGGACAATTTTACATCCGCTGGGGTCAAATTGATTTTCAAATTGATGCAAACAAACATGGGTTTTAATTCTCAAACATCTGAATATCTTACTAATCCCAATCAATACTTAATTTCAGTAAAAGACGAGATGCGTGTATCAATTCTCAAAGAAAAAATTAATGATTATTTCGCAAATAAAGAAGAGAATAATCTCTACTTAACCACATCTAGATCCGAGATGCCATTCTACGTGACAATCAATAATGATGTTACGCAAGCTAGACAATTCACTTTTGTTTTTCCTTTCGTTTTCTTTGCTGTGGCAATCTTAGTTATTCTAACGACTCTTTCCCAAAGAATCCTTCAAGAGAGATCACAAATTGGCACAATGAAAGCGATTGGCTTACGCAAAGGGCAAATCTATTGGCATTATATTCGTTTGACTGGGATGCTAGTCGGCCTTGGAACCTTGATTGGCGAAATTATTGGGCCTCTTTTAATCCCTAGAATTCTTGGCCAAAAGTATTCCATTCTTTATTCTTTGCCAACGATGAATTTTGTTTTCCCTGTTTGGGAAGGAATCTTGACTGCCGTTGTCTTTTTAGGCGTTTCGGCTCTTGTCACATTCTTGATTTGTCATAAAGAAATATCCCTCAAGCCTGTTGAATCGATGCGTCCAGAACCGCCTAAATTCAAATACAAGCATGTTTCTTCGTCTAAAAAAGACAAGGTAAACAAACTATCTTTAAAAATGGCTTTTAGAAATATTCGCATAAATAAAGTTAAATCATTAATGGTTATAATTGGCGTTTTAGGATGCACGGCTTTACTTTGCTGCGGCTTTGGAATTGAAGATACGGTTGATAATGGCATCGAACATGATTTAAACATGTTTTATAACACGGATATGAGTATTTCCTATAAAACATCATCTTCAGCGAAAGAAATGCGTGACGATCTTCTCTCCTATTCAGGTGTTAAAAGCGTTGATCCATACATTATGACAAGTACATCGTTATTTGTTGGAGATGGAGCCCAAGCCGAAACTCGAATTTACGTCATTCAAAAAGATACCGATACCATTAGTATGTCTTTTGATCATAACAAGGTTGCAATAACCCAAAAAGTCGCCAATAAAACCGGTGCAAAAGTTGGTGACACAATTCACTTTACATATAACACAGTTTCCTATGAAGCAGAAATCGCTCTTATTCAAGAAGCTTTTGTCTATCATGGTATTTACGTATATACGGATGCTCCATTTTTAAAAGGAGAAGACACATTTACTTATAATACGGCTTATGTCAAAGTTAATTCTGATAGTAACGTTTCAGAAATAGCTGAGAGCATATCAAAAAATGATTCCAATGTTGCAGGCGTTACGACTTATAAGCAAAGACGAGAGATGATTCAAGATGTTATGTCTGGCGTTTACGTTATGACAAATGCTGTAAAGGTTTTCGCTATTCTTTTAGCGATTGTCGTTCTTTATAACCTTGCCTTAATGAATTTCCAAGAAAGAACAAGGGATATTGCCACCTTAAAAGTGTTAGGGTTCTCAAGACATGAAATCGCCCTCTCTCTTTTGTTTGAGACAATGTCTTTGACCGCTTTAGGCGTTATCCTAGGTTTGTTCCTAGGCTATCCTTTTATGCTTGCGGTTTTAGGAACGAACGTTGTTGAATTAGTCGAATACCTGTATTCGATTACGGTCATTTCATACATTATTTCATTTGCTTTAACCTTTGTTGTTGCCTTTATCGTTAACCTTTTACTCACAAGGCGAATCAAAAAGGTTCTTATGGTTGAGTCTCTTAAGAGTGTTGAATGATTTCATTAATTAATGAAGTAGTGGTAAACTAATTAGGATTTTGGTGAATATTATGGAAGAAGAAAAGAAGTTACCTAAAGTAATGCTTACTGGCGACCGTCCAACTGGTAGGCTACATATTGGACATTATGTTGGCTCTTTAAAAAGAAGAGTTGAATTACAAAATAACGGCGATTTTGATGAGATGTATATCATGATTGCCGATACTCAAGCGTTAACCGATAATGCCGGAAACATTCAAAAAGTCGAAGACAACGTTATCGAAGTTGCCTTGGATTATCTAGCCGCAGGAATCGATCCAAATAAAGTGACGATTTTCGTTCAATCTAGAATTCCTGAGCTTACGGAATTTACCTGTTATTTCATGGATATGGTTTCTCTTTCTCGTTTAGAAAGAAATCCAACTGTCAAAAGCGAATTGGCCATGAGAGGATTTGGCGAAAGTATTCCTGTTGGTTTCCTTACCTACCCTATTTCTCAGGCTGCAGATATTTTGCTTTTTGGAACGAATATAGTTCCTGCAGGAGAAGATCAGTCGCCAATGGTTGAACAGGCTCAAGAAATCGCTCATAAGTTTAATTCATTATTTAAGCCTGTTTTTGTCGAACCAAAAATCATGTTACCGGAAAATACATATGCTAGACGTTTACCTGGAACGGATGGCAAAGCAAAAATGTCAAAATCTCTTGGGAATTGTATTTATTTAACGGATGATGAAGCAACAGTTAATAAGAAGGTCATGTCAATGTTTACTGATCCAACCCATCTTAAACCATCTGATCCAGGACATACTAAAGATAACCCTGTCTTCATTTATCTTGAAGCTTTTGCAACTGATTCTATGTTTGCTTCTTATTACCCTGAATTCCACAATTTAGACGAGCTTAAAGCGGCATATGAGAGAGGCGGAATAGGCGATGTAACTGTTAAGAAATTCTTAGCTAAATGTCTTAATGAAGTTCTTGAGCCAATGCGTCTACGTCGCCACGAATTAGAAAAAGACATACCACATGTCTATGAAATTCTTAAAGAAGGCACAGCAAAAGCCCAGCAAAAAGCAGCCTACATTGGTATGCGTGCTAAAAGAGCAATGGGAATTGACTACTTCGAAAATAAAAAACTCATTGAAAAACAACAAAAGGCCTATAAAAAGGCCCATGAGCAGCAAAAAGCTTATGAAGAATATTTAGCAAAGCAAAAGAAATAAAAAATCCAAAAATAAAAAAATAAGCGGTAAAACCCGCTTATTTTTCATTATCTTCGCTTGTTTTAACAATCTTGTAACCAACACCGCGCATCGCTTTGATGGTGACATCAGATTTGATTTGAGCAAGCTTCTTTCTTAAAGAAGACAAATAAGCCCAAACGACGTTTATTTCTACTTCGGTGTCATATCCCCAAATGTTTTCCATGATACGTTCGGTTGATAGAACCATATTTTTGTTCCTTAAGAGATATTCAAATAAACGATATTCGGTATCAGTTAACGGTAATGATCCTTCAGGTGTTCTTATTTCGAATGTATTGTGGTCAAGTTCAAGATTTTCGATCTTGTATGGTTCTAATAAATCACCTTTTCTTCTTGTTAATGAACGGATTCTTGCGAGGAATTCTTTCATTGAGAATGGTTTTGTTAAGTAGTCATCTGCACCAGCATCTAATCCTTCAACCTTGTCATCGACTTGCGATTTAGCGGTAAGAATTAATATTGGTGTATTGTTTCCTTCTTTTCTGATTTGTTGGACTAATTGAATTCCGTCCATTTTTGGCATCATCAAATCGGTAATGATGAGTTCGTACATGCTTTGATGAACGCGATTTATGGCTTCTAAACCATTAAATGCCACGTCAACATCGTATTTGTTTGCATTTAAGACACGAACAATTACGCTTGAGAGATCCTTCTCGTCTTCCACTAATAAGATTTTCATTTTGTTTCCTCCATTTATTTTGTGTTTGCTTTTTTCCAGTCTTTTATTGCTTTAAGCCTTTCGGCATATTTGCTCTCAAGGCCTTGGTTTCCAGGTTTATAATACTCCTTATTTTTCAAAGAATCAGGTAGACATTGCATTGCAGCCATTTTTTCTTTCGTATCATGGGCATAAATATACCCTTTTCCATAACCCAATTCCTCCATTAAAGAAGTTGGGGCGTTCCTTATATTCATTGGGACAGGCTCATCTAGCATCTTCTTTGCATCTTCTGCAGCTAAGTCATAGCCAACTTCCATCGCGTTTGATTTCGGTGCTAAAGAAAGATAAGTTACAACCTCTGTTAGGTTTACCGAGCACTCAGGCATTCCAATGAAATGGCATGCTTGATAACCTGCAACGGCAACCTCAAGGGCCCTAGGGTCGGCCATTCCAACATCTTCAGAAGCAAATCTTATGCAACGCCTAGCAATATATAGCGGTTCTTCGCCAGCTTCAAGCATTCTTGCAAGCCAATATATCGCGGCATCGGGGTCAGAATTCCTCATAGACTTATGCAACGCTGAGATAATGTTATAATGTTCCTCGCCTTTTTTATCGTACAAGAATGTCTTTTTAGACGTTATTTGCTCAAGCATTTCTCTTTTAACGACAACCTTGTCGCCTTGCTTGTCAGAATTTGTGATTAGTATTTCTAAGGTTGATAATGCGTTTCTTGCATCACCGTTAGAGAAGATGGCTATATCGTTAAGGATTTGGTCATCGATTTTTATATTTTCGTTGCCAAAACCATTTTCTGAACTAATGGCACGTTTTAATAGCGTGACTATATCATCGACGCTTAAGGGATTTAGGACGAATACCTTACAGCGGGAAAGCAAAGCGTTATTGATTTCAAATGACGGGTTTTCTGTTGTCGCGCCAATTAAGATTATTGACCCTCTTTCAACATGTGGCAAGAAAGCGTCTTGCTGAGCTTTGTTGAATCGGTGAATTTCATCTACGAACAAAATCGTTCGATCGCCGAATCTTTTATTTTTATCCGCTTCCTCCATAACCGATTTAATTTCTTTGATTCCGGAAGTTACGGCTGAGAAGATAATGAACTTCGATTTGGTTTTGTTAGCGATAATTTCGGCTAATGTCGTCTTTCCTACGCCAGGAGGACCCCAGAAAATCATCGATGAAATCTTATCTTCATCAATAAGCTTTCTTAATATCTTCCCTTCGCCGATAAGATTGTTTTGGCCGACAAACTCATCTAATGTTTTCGGCCTCATCCTTTCTGGTAGAGGGGCATCTATTTTTTTATCGTAAAATAAAGAATCCTGTTCCATCCGTAATATTTTAACAAATTTTATATTAAATATAAAACTAAGACATTTCTTGTTGATGAATTGTAAATATTTCATTTTGAATTTTTGAATTTAACTTTAGTTTTCCAAGTAATACAATAAATAAAGTTGTCGGAGGAGAAATTATGGCAAAAACAAAAAGAGAAAAAGGAAAACTTTGGAAAGAATTCAAAGAATTTATTAACAAAGGCAATGCCTTAATGTTGGCCGTCGGTGTCGTCATTGGTGGTGCCTTTAGCGCAATCACAAACGCATTTGTTAACATTTTATTAAGCGTTTGCACCTGGGCGGTTCCAGGAGGTTTAAAAGGACTTGTTACAGTTCTTCCAGCTTTAAACGACGCACAAAGAGGAATGGATTCAGCTAATGGATTAGGACAATTCTTTGATGCAACTCAGCTTCAAGACTTGGCGACAAAAGAAGCAGTCGCAACCTATGGCCAAGCAACAGTCGATGAGACCCCAACCCTTATCGAAAACGTTAAAGCTACAATTCTTGGCAAATACACATTACATGGCACAACATATACCTACAATATGTCTGCTGTCATTGACTGGGGAACATTAATTAACGCCTTCATTTCTTTCATTATAATTGCTTTAGTTTTATTTGCTGTCGTCAAAGTTGCAAATGCTATCGCGGCAAAGAAAAAGCAAATCGATGCAGAACTTTTGGAAGCATATTATCAAAAACATCCAGAAGAAAGACCTGCTCCTGTTGAACCAGGCTTACCTGAACCAACAGAAAAAGAAATCCTTGCTCAAATCCTTCTTGAATTAAAGAAGAGCAACGGAACTGGTGTTACTCCTACGGAGAATAAATAACAATTAAAGTCGACAACTAAATAAATACGGACCATTAAGGCCCGTTTTATTTTTCTAAAGAATCAACAATGTGCTTAGCGTAGGCTTTAGCAACGTTAATTCCAGTCGTTCTCTCAATTCCATCTAGAAAAGCGTTAGAGTTAACCTCGCATAAAATAGGTTCGCCATTCTCCCCTTGGAGAAGGTCTATTCCACAATAATCTAGGCCTAGTTCTTTTGCTGCTTTTTCCGCTAAAGTGATATACGCCTCGCCTATTTTTTCAATTTTACTCTTACCACCCTGGGCAATATTGCTTCGAAAATCCCCGTTATCGTTATAACGTTTCATTCCAGCGATAAACTTTCCACCAACCACAATCATTCGATAATCAAAGCCAAATGATGAATCGATAAATTCCTGATAAATGTGAGGCTCAGATTTATATTTATTTTCAAAGTCTAGAAGTTCCTCATGATTGTTTAACAGGAACACCCCTTTGCCTAGTGAACCATAATTTCGCTTAGCGATTATAGGAAAGGCTAGCTCTTGTTCTACATTTTCTAAAAACGAAGGATCGTTAGATAATGAATAATTTAGTGGAGCAGAATATGTTTTTGGCATCTTAATACCTTTATTCGCCAAAAAGATATGCGTAAGCATCTTATCATCGCATAGATAGATAGCTCTTGAAGAATTAAAAAGCCTTAAACCAGATATTTCCAGCATCTTAGAGATATATCCATCTTTGTCTAAATATAAACAAAATTCATATTGCCCTTTGATTTTATTAACTATATCTCCATTTTCGTTAATGTAAGTGAGTAATTCTTGATTGGTCTTTAGCTGAAGTTCAAAGTCTAATTTTGCTAATTCGTCTTTCATTCTCGAATAGTAATGAAGACTTGCCTCCGATTTAGCGTAACCATTGATAATGCAAAGAGCTTTTCTCATAACGAGTAGTAGTTTAGACCATTTCTAAGAAATAATCTTTAAAAAGACACATATTTTTTCTTTATTTTATTCATTATGGCTTAATTATGTTAGAATTTTGACATGAGTAAAAAAATACAACCAATAACAGCCCTAAGGGACACAAACAAACTAGAAAATGATCTTAAAGAAAATGATGGATTGATCTACATCACAAAGAACGGGTATGAATCTTTTGTTCTTTTATCGCCTGAAAATTATGAATTTTTAACAAAATCATATGCAAAACCCCATTATTTAAGTAATGAAAGTAAGAAGGAAAATCAATTTATCTCTAAAGGAAACCCTCAATCAGACCCTCTTGGCTTTATCAATGTCAGAGCCTCAACGATCAATGTAGAAGTGGGTGGAGTGAAGCATAACGAAGAAGAGATTATCAAAAAAGTCCATCAGGCTAACAAAGACAAAATTTCAGTTCTTTGCTTTAATGAACTTTGTCTTACCGCATATACTTGCAATGACATCTTTCAATTTCAAACAATTCTTGATCAAGTTGAAAAATCAATAACGGCAATCGCTAAAGAAACAAAAGAAGATGATGTTTTTTTTGTTTTTGGCGCTCCGCTAAGAAAAGATAATTCGCTTTATAACTGTGCGATAGTTGTTTTTAAAGGGAAGATACTTGGCATAGTTCCTAAAACATTCATCCCTAACTATGGTGAATTTTATGAGGCGAGATGGTTCGAATCTGCCCCAGATGAGAATTCTTTCATTTATATCGAAGGTAACTCTTATCCATTTGGTAAGAAGATGATCTTCATTAACGAGAACTACTTAGATTTAAAAATAGGCGTTGAAATATGCGAAGACCTTTGGGCACCAAACACCCCATCAACAGACTTAGCTTTGGCTGGAGCCAATCTAATTTTGAATCTTTCGGCATCTAATGAAACCGTAGGCAAAGCTAATTACCGCAAAAACTTAGTTAGCATGACCTCAGCCCGCCTTAGATGTGCATACGTTTATGCGGATTCGGGGGATGGCGAATCGACAACCGATTTAGTATTTGCTTCACATAATATCATCGCTGAAAATGGAAAAATCCTTGCTGAAACCCCATTATTTTCAATGGAAGATGCCACTGCAACGATTGATATAGAAAAACTAAATTCCGGTCGAATCAAAACAAATACTTTCAACAATGCATCCGGTTTTGATTTCATCCCATTTGAGCTAGAACTCAATGTACCAGAGAAAATATTTAGGCACTATTCTAGAAATCCATTCATTCCCGAGCAAAAAGAAATAGACCTTTCAAGAGTTCAAACGATTCTTGATATTCAAGCGATGGGCTTAGTAAAAAGACTCAAAACCGTTCATCAAAATAAAGCGGTCATAGGTCTTTCAGGCGGACTTGATTCTACTTTAGCTTTATTAGTTGTCGTTGAGGCGTTCAAAAAACTTAAATACGACCTTAGTGGCATCACGGCTATCACCCTACCCGCATTTGGGACAAGTAAGAGAACACATGATAACGCAAAACTTCTTGCTGATGAACTTGGCGTTTCTTTTGAAGAGATAAATATCAAGAATTCCGTTTTGTCTCACTTAAACGACATCAAACATTCTCCAGATGACCATAATGTCGCATATGAAAATGCTCAAGCACGTGAAAGAACGCAAGTCTTGATGGATGTAGCCAATGATAGAAATTCCTTAATGATTGGCACTGGTGATTTGTCTGAACTTTGCCTTGGCTGGTGCACCTATAATGGAGACCATATGTCAATGTATGGTGTTAACGCTTCAATTCCAAAGACGTTGGTTAGATATCTTTGTGAAGGATATGCCAAATTACATCCTGAAACAGCTCCTGCGCTAAATGACATAATCGACACCCCAATAAGCCCTGAATTGTTACCTACCGATAAAAATGGCAACATTGCTCAAATGACTGAAGATAAAGTAGGCCCATATGAATTAAACGATTTCTTCATATATCATTTCCTCAGATTTGGTTATCGTCCAAAGAAAATTCTTAAAATTGCCCTTGAGGCATATGATGGAAAATACGACAAAGACTATATCAAGAAATGGCTTAAAGCCTTCTTTACGAGGTTTTACCATAACCAATTCAAACGCTCCTGTCTTCCTGACGGAGCAAAGGTAGGATCGGTCGCTATATCGCCAAGAGGAGACTTAAGAATGCCTTCAGATGCATCTTTAGAAGATTTCTTGAATGAAATCGATGAACTTTGATGCGCACATAGTCATTTTTAATGTAAGATACTAATAATATGAAAAAGAATAATGAAGAATTAAAATCAATCGATATTGAAGCAGGTTTAAAGAAAGAAAAACGCAAGAAAAATCACTTTCTAGAGATTTTGCGTTTTATTGTCACAGGAGTTATTTGCACTCTTATTGACGCAGGCCTTTTCTATGTCTTAATGAGATTCGTTTTTAACGGATTGGCAGAAAAAGGCGCCACAGATGGTTATAGTGGCTATGTCGCTTGGGGAATCGCCACCACAATATCTTTCCTTGTCTCTTGCATTGTTAATTTCTTTATTTCTCGTTTATGGGTCTATCAAAACGTTGATAAGAACATTAACACTAAGAGCGCTAAATCTTTCTGGACTTATGTTGGGTTATCCGCTTTAGGATGGTTAATTGGTTTAGGCATTCAAGAAGCGGGTGTATTTACTTGCAATACTATTTGGCCTGATATCAATCTTTCTATCGATTTCGTTAAAGTTTCCTGGTCAGATTTATGGAATCAAGCAGGTCTTGCTTTCTGGGCGTTTGTCGTCATCTTCGTCATTAAAACATGCGTTACTTTAGTTTATAACTACTTAACAAGAAAATTCATCATCTTCAAAGAACCAAAGAAGAAAAAAGAAGAATTTGGCAAAGTCAATTCCGCTGAGAATTTAGTTATCACCATTAGCGAACCCCAAACTCAAAAAGGAAATTCTAATGGAAAAGAGAATAACGCCAATTCAAAGGAAAAGAAGACTAACGTTGTAACGAAATCTTCGTTCCAACAAATTTTTAAAGAAGAACTTGAAAAAACATATGGCCCTCAGCAAAAGAGAGTAAACGAAAGTGACGCAATAAAGATTGTTCGTGAAGAAATTGAACATTACAATTCCACCCACGGAAGAAGAAAAGGCTCTAAATAACCTATATGAAAATAGCAATTATTGGTTCAGGACCTTCTGGATTATATAGTGCAATTCTTTTAAAAAGAAACAATCCATCATACGAAATACACGTTTTTGACAAAGAAGAAAAACTGGCTAAAAAGCTATATGCAACAGGCAATGGCCATTGTAATCTTCTTAATAAAAAACTTTTACCCAATAAATTTAATAATCCACAATATTTCAAAAATATACTAAAAGACTTTCCGTACCCCACTCTTAAAAAGGAATTAAATGATTTAGGCGTTTCTCTTTTAGAAGATGATGATTATGTCTATCCTCTTTCTTTTCATGCTGGAACATACGTTAAATACCTTCTAAGTTTAGCCGAAAGACTTGGTGTGGTTTTTCATAACAACGCAAGAATCAACGATTATCGAAAGGCAAATGAAGGATTTGAATTAGAAAACTATGACTATTTTGATAAATTGGTTATTGCAACTGGTGGAAAATCCTCAAAAAATCTTGGGTCCGATGGTTTATTTTTTGATATTCTCAAAAAACATGGATATCAGGTAAACGATCTTAGGCCTGGATTAGCCCCACTAAAAATCAAAGAAAACGTAAAATCATTGCAAGGCGTAAGGCATCACGCTTTAATTAAAGCAAGCGTTGATAACAAACAAATTTTTCAAGAAGAAGGAGAACTGCTTTTCAAAAAAGATGGTCTTTCTGGCATCGTTATTTTTAATGCTGAAAGTGCAATATATCGGGTACGTGTAGTGAAAAATCCAAAAATTTCCGTTGATTTATTCCCTGAATTATCTCTTTATAATCTTTGCGATATTTTGTTGAAAGCGAAAGAAAATAACCCAAAAAATTACCTCTCTTCAATCCTTCCTTTGCCTTTAGAGAATTACATTCTTTCATTATGTAAAAACCAAGATGTTTCAAATATTGCCACTAACCTCAAACATTTAATTTTTACCGTTACCGGATCATATGGGTTTGATGATTCACAGGTTAGCATTGGCGGCGTTTCTTTAAATGAGGTTTCGCCATTCCTTGAATCGAATAAAGAACGTGGACTTTATATTATTGGCGAAGCCTTAGATATCGATGGGAATTGTGGTGGCTACAACCTAACTTGGTCCTTAATAAGCGCGCTTCTTATTAGCAAACACATTTAATTTGTCCTTAAAAAATAAACTTAAAACGACTTATTTTGCATTTTTCTTGCTAAAAAGATGAAAATCTTCATTGACTATCTATTATAGATAGACTTTAATTTATACGTTGTATCTCGAGAATTCTTTTTGAATCTTGAGTGTTATGAGGTGCATTATGAAATATACGTCTACATCAAGAACATTATCACTCATTGCTCATGCTTTGATTTTCTTAGCGTTTGGCTTTATGGGAATTTGGTTTGGATTTTTTGTCGTTCCACAATATTTAGGCAGTACCCCTGCTTATTGGTATACCATTGATGGAACTAGCCTTGGCTTTAATACCAACGGTGCTTTCTTCCTATGGTTTGAACTTGCCGTAATTGGCCTTGGATTCATGGTTATTTCCGCGATCGGTTTCTATCACGCTCTTAAATCTTTAAAAGACGTACATGATGATGAACCAGCCGTTCGTTCCTTCATCGCTTTAATAAATGAAGGATGGATTGCCGCAGTATTCTTCCTCTTACAAGCTTCCTTACTTTGGGATTTAACGGCAAATGGCAACATCGCCTTTGTCATCATTATGGCCATTATCATCGCTATTATTCTCTTAATTGCCACCAATATTCCAATGGTTAAAATCTTTGATCAAAGGGATCAAAAACCATTGTTACGCGCATTTATCGGATCTGCTGCAATTATCTTAGTCATTACTGCTATAGAAGGCGCTCTTGGCTTAGTTGGCGCTTCCACCTGGGCAAACCAAAAGGTTCAAGTTAGCCAATTATTAATTGTCATCATTGCTTCTAGCTTTATTGCTGCATTATTTGCTTTCTTTGGCTGGTTGGTAATGGGCAAAAACAACACTGAAAAAGGAACAAAAGTTGCTACATATTTAGCTGCTGGTGCTCTTGTATTCGTTGCTGCAGGCTTAATGGTTTATGGCATCATGGATATTTGCTATCAATATGCTCCAGGCTCAAGCACTGTTGTCCTCAACGTTCACCTCTACAACAAAGACTTAAGCTTTGACTTAGGCTTTGGAATCATGAGCATCGTTCTTGGCTCTTTATCCTTAATTGGTTCCTTGGTTCTTGCATATTTTGCAAATCACGAAGCTCCTAAGGCATTAAAAAACATTGAATATTAATATTCTTTAATAACAAAACAAAAAGGCTCACAAATAATGTGAGCCTTTTAATTTCCTAATGCCGTCTTTGCTTCGCTAGATATATCTCTTATATAAATGACTTCATCGTAGAGATTCTCGATTTCCTTCGAAGGGATTTCATATTCATCCTTTAATTTTTGCATAATGTCCATTGGAACTTTTCTAGTGCGCATGGAATTTTGAAAAACGGATACTTCAAAGGGGATATCGAAAACAACCAAGACATGCTTATCAAAATCAGGCGTTAATTCGTAATACATCTTTCTTAGTCTATTGCTTAGATGCGTTGCATCAGCAATAACGGTTAAGTCTTCCATATCCGAAACATGCTCATTTAAGCGTTCATTAAAAATTTTCCAGACTCTTTTTTCGTCTATGAAGCATTCTTCTGAACCGAAAAGTTCTTTTCTTATGGCGTCAGATGCAACAATAAACGTATTTTCATGCTCTTTTTGATACTTATTAGCCCAGGTAGATTTTCCACTTCCGGGGATAGCAGATAAAAGTATCAATGTTCTCATACTGCAATAGTTTAAGGCAATTGCTTGCAATTGTGAACGCTCTTTAATCATTTTTAAGCGTTATCGTATAATATTTTCGTTATGAAATCTTTATCTAAACTATTCCGTTTTGGTCCAGGGCCTTCCTCATCTCATACAATTGCTCCATCAAATGCAGCTAGACGCTTTAAAGAATTAATTAAAGATAAAGAAATATCTGAAATCATCGTCACCTTATATGGTTCATTAGCTTTTACCGCTTTTGGACATGGAACCGATAAAGCAATCATAAACGCCCTTTCTCCTTATAAAACGGAAATAAAAATTGATAAAGAAACGGAAGTAGAACATCCTCTTACGATGAAATTTACGGCCTTAAATAATGAAGGCGTTATTTTAGAAAAACACTATGCATCACTAGGTGGAGGAGAAATTACCTCTCCAGATGATCTTGATGTAGTTGAAAAAGACATATACCCATATCGTAATTTTGAAGAAATAAAAACATATATGAAGGAGAACAACCTTGCTTCCTTAAAAGATTTCGCCTTGCTATATGAAGATAAGAATATAAATGTATATTTAGAAACCGCCTTAGATAAAATGTTTGCCTCTATTGAAAATGGTTTAAAACAAGAAGGAAAGATCCCAGCAAACAACAATCCTCGTCTCTCTTGGGATAGGTCTGCGGGCAAAATTTACGAAAAAGCCCTGCAAATCCCCGATGAAAGTAGCAAAAAGGAAATGTTATTAACGGCTTATGCTTATGCCGTTGGAGAATCTAGTGCTTCAGGAGAAGAAGTTGTAACTTCACCAACATGTGGATCATCAGGAGTCCTTCCATCTATTCTTTATTATGAATATCACGACGAGCATGTTTCCAAGGAAAAATTGGTAAACGCCCTATTTATAGCGGGGATTTTTGGAAATATCGTTAAACAAAACGCATCAATTGCTGGCGCTATTGGTGGTTGCCAAGCAGAAATTGGAACAGCCTCCTCAATGGCTGCTGCAGCTTTATGCTACATCAAGGGCTTAGATCTTTTCGCCCAAGAATATGCCGCCGAATGTGCAATGGAACATTTCCTTGGCCTATCTTGTGACCCAGTTGATGGATATGTAATTATTCCTTGCATCGAAAGAAATGGAATGGGCGTATTACGCTCATATGACGCATATCTTTACGCTAAATACGTTGCCCCAATCCGTAAAAACCAAGTTTCTTTCGATAACGTTGTTTCGGCGATGAAATTAACTGGCGATGCCCTAGAAGAAGCTTATAAAGAAACGGCTTTAGGCGGTTTAGCAAAAATATTAAAAGAGTAGTATATCCAACATTTTTGATATATACTCTTTGCTTGCGTGTTCTATCCTCTGAACCACGCCTAAAAAACAAGGAGGTCGAGATCATGACCGATAATGATCAAAAACAAGTCTCTTTAGAGACCCCTTCTGAGACGGGTAGCTCTCAAGAAAAAGGAAAGAAAAAGGCACGTATTGATACGCGCACTCTGATAATTTACATAACTCAGAATGCTCTTGTCGCAGCAATCTATTTCGTGTTGACCGCATTTACGCAGCCAATTTCTTTTGGCGCTATGCAAATCAGATTAGCTGAAGCACTTGGATTGCTTTGCTTCTGGCGCCCAGATTTTGCAATTGGAATGACGCTTGGTTGTTTCTTAGCAAACGTTTATTCTTTCTCCCCATGGGATATGCTTCTTGGCTCGCTTGCCACCCTTATATCCTGCTTATTAATTTCTTATGCTTCCAAATGGCTTTGGATGGGAATCATCTATCCAGTCGTTTTAAATGGCTTAGTCGTTGGTGCGGAATTAACTTGGATTTTCATGAATCCAGTGGGCACGTATGTTGATTTTGCCGTTCAAGGAGGCTGGGTTGCCCTTGGCGAACTTGGTGCAATGGTAATCGGCTATATTCTTTGGATGATAATTTGCAGGCTTAAGATATTCGACAAAGTATTTAAACCTGTCAGACACCAAGACGTTAAGTTCTAACTTCTTTAAAAAAGGTTGGAATAGATATAAAATCTAAAGGCTATGGATTCAAAACTTTTTTATTTAGAAATCAAACACATTGATAAATACACAGGCGCCCGCTATGGCATCCTTCACACTCCTCATGGAGATGTTGAAGTTCCAATGTTCATGCCTGTTGGCACTAACGCAACCGTCAAGACTCTTTCACCAGAGGAAGTGAAGTCTCTTGGCTCTGGCGTTATTTTGGCTAATACCTACCATCTCCACCTTAGACCTGGCGAAGATATTGTCAAAAAAGCTGGCGGGGTGCATAAGTTTATGAATTACGATGGCCCAATGCTTACTGATTCTGGCGGCTTCCAAGTTTTCTCTCTTCAAAAAACAAGAAAGATAACTGAGCAAGGCGTCGAATTTAGAAATATATATAATGGCGATAAGGACATGTTCACGCCAGAAAAAGTCATTCAAATCGAAGAAGACATTGGCGCGGATATCATCATGTCTTTTGATGAATGCATTCCTTATCCTGTAACGCATGAATATGCGAAAAAATCCACCGAAAGAACGATTCGCTGGGCTAAAAGAGGACTAGCCGCACATAAAAGAGAAGATCAAGCTCTTTTTGGAATCGTTCAAGGTGGAGAATTCACTGATTTAAGGGAAATGTGTGCTAAAGAATTAGCCGCACTAGATTTCCCTGGATATTCAATTGGTGGTACTTCTATTGGTGAGCCAAAAGACGTTTGTTTCAAAATGGTCGAAGATGCGATTCGCTATCTTCCTGCAAATAAACCAAGATACCTTATGGGCGTTGGCTCGCTTGATTATATTCTAGGAGGAATTGAACGTGGCGTTGATATGATGGACTGCGTTCTTCCAACACGTATCGCCCGCCATGGCGCTTTGATGACTTCAAGAGGAAGAATCAACATTCGCAAAGCGGAATATAAAGAAGACTTCACTCCACTAGATCCAGAATGTGATTGCTACACTTGCAAAAACTACACCAAAGCATATCTCCATCATTTATATTTGACTCAAGAGGAATTTGGCAAACGCCTTAATTCCATTCATAACATCCGTTTCTTAATCAAGATCGTTGAAGGAGCAAGAAAAGCGATTCAAGAAGATCGTTTCAAAGAATACGAAGAAGAAGTACTCGCGAAATATGGCGATGCAAGAGGTTTTTAAATATGAATATCAATTTATTTGACTATGATTTGCCTGAAGAATTAATCGCTCAATCTCCAAAAGAAAAAAGAGATACTTGCAAACTGATGGTTCTTGATCGTGAACATAAGACGGTCGAACATAAAATTTTTCACGACATCATTGAATATTTAAAACCTGGTGATGTTTTAGTAAGAAATAACACAAAGGTAATTCCTGCTCGCTTGCTTGGCGTAAAAAAAGAAACTGGTGGAGCAGTAGAAGTTCTTCTTTTAAAACAATTAGAAAACGATATATGGGAATGTTTAGTTGGCAATGCCCGCTCAGTAAAGGTTGGCTCGCATTGCGTTTTTGGCAATGGCGAACTTATTTGCGAATGCGTTGCCGTCAAAGATGAAGGCATCCGCGACATGAAATTCATCTACAAAGGCATTTTCTTAGAAATTCTTGAACAACTAGGCCAGATGCCTCTCCCACCATATATCAAGAAACAATGTTCAAATAATGATGATTATCAAACGGTCTACGCCAAAGTTCCTGGTTCTGCAGCCGCACCAACGGCGGGTTTCCATTTCACGAAAGAATTATTTGATGAAATACGCGCTAAAGGAATTGAAGTTGAAGACATAACTTTAAATATTGGCTTAGGCACCTTTAGACCAGTTAAGGTTCAAGACACAAAAGACCATGTCATGCATTCTGAAGTCATTGAAATGAGTGAAGAAGTAGCCGCTCGTTTAAACAAAGCCAAAAAAGAAGGAAGACGTATTATAGCAATTGGCACAACATCAATTAGAACTCTTGAAGCGATATACGGAAAATATGGCGAATTTAGAGCCACTAGAGAGCCAACAAGACTCTATATTGAACCTGGTTATAAATTTTTAGCGGTTGATGCCATAATCACCAATTTCCATCTTCCAAAATCAACATTAGTGGAACTTATATCTTCTTTTGCTGGCAGAAGCTTTGTTTTAGACGCATATAAAGAAGCAGTCAAAGAACAATATCGCTTCTTCTCTTTTGGCGATGCGATGTTTATATATGGTGATAACTTCGATTATTCGAAGGCGATTGATTAAGAATGAAATCCCATATTGTTAATCACAATTATTATTTAGAAAGTCTTGAAGAGATAAAGAAATTCCCTAAAGATAGAAAACCAACAATTCTTTTGCATGATTGCTGTGGGCCATGCGCTTGCTTTCCTTTGCTTTTCCTTTGCAAACATTTTGATGTAACTATTTATTACACAAACTCGAATATCAACACCAAGGCGGAATTTGATAAAAGATTAAAAGAAGTAGAGCGTTTGATAAAATACTTAAAAGATACATGGAATTATGACATTAAACTCATCGTTTCCCCTTATAACCATGAAGAATACATGAAAGACCTTATGCCTTTCTCTTCTCTTCCTGAATGTTCCTATCGTTGTCACCTTTGTTACCGTAAAAGAATGGAAGAATCATTTCAATATGCAGACGATCATAATTTTGATTATTTCACGACTGTTATGACAATTTCTCGCCAAAAATCTTCTAAAGTTATGAATGACATAGGAGAAGAATTAGCTTCCCATCATAAAACTAAATATTTTTTCTCGGACTTTAAGAAAAATGGCGGAATTGATAAAGGCGTTCAATTACGCGATGAATTGGGCTTATATTGCCAAAATTACTGCGGGTGTGAATTTAGCGTTAGATGAAACGCCGCATTTGCTTAAGACTATCAATTTCATAGTTTGAGACGAAAAGAGAATTTTTGCCTGCAATTGCGGTTAGACTTGCCATCTTTAATATGCCATTATTACTTGAAAGAAATAAAAACTTAATCACAATTTAGTTATAACTTGATTAAGGGGATCTATATGAAAATAACAATTGGTATATTGTGTTTGTCAATTTGTTCTTCTGCTTCGGTTTTTTCTATCAGGAAAAGTATTAATCCGAATTCAAAGGAATCACTCGTTCATGCTTTTGGACTGGAATAAATGGCGATATGAACGCATGCATCTATGTCGCCGGCTCTCAATATGTAAAACACAGTTGGACACTTCAAAGAAAATGAAAACACTCAAAATTAAAACATTAATTTTTATTCCGTTATTGCTTTTAAGTTCATGCGATGATGGTTACATATACAAAGGTCGAAAAAATTATAAGCCGGCAAATTTCGTTTCCTTTTTTGAGAAAAAAGAAGTTCTAACCGACAGAATCACCTACGTTTATAAAACCATAGGGAGCGAAGAACCGCTAGTAAAAGACAACAGGTGTGCATATTTCAAATTGCTCGACTCAAATAAAATAATTGGAATTTTAGATAACTATTTATGTAATTATTACATTGAAACCGGCAAGTGCACTTTAACAAAAGGCAGCAACATAGTTACAATGAATTTAGATTCCAATTTAGCGGTAAATGATGTTGCCTTAAAATGCTTCGATGAGTTAGAAATAACGCCAGCATTTTCTAGCAATGCTGTATTATTGGCCGTTGGAGATTATTTCTTAAAAAAGGAGTGCTGGGACTTCATACCCTGTCTTTACTATCGGAGTATTGCAGTTTATGTCACCGACGAAGAACTAAAAGAAAATACTGCGTTGCAAAGCAACATAAAGAATTTATTCGATAATAGTGAAGAAGAATATTCCGCGTGGGAAGCGATGTGCCACCTTGAATATGGAGATAAGTTTTCCATTATTATTGGTATGAACGGCGATGAAACTAAGCTCGAACCACAAATGTTTTTTGGCCCGTTTCAACTTCTTTTCCCAAAAGATTCTGAAAAATACGCTTGGTCAAATAAGACTGAGATTTAATCATAAAAATATAAAAATAAGAATATTAAACATGTTATTATTTGTGCACCGTGCATAAAGTTTTAACATGTTTTTTCTTTAAATTTCCACAAAAAATCGATGAATAGTGGATTTTTTCAAAAAGTTAAGATGACACCTATGTTTTTGCATGGAAAAAGTAGTTGACTACGTATACGCGTAGAGAGATAATTTTTCACGCTGACGCAAGCAAGGAAGTGCGATGTTGCTGACACACCGATACACGTTGTCGAGTAACGGCTTAGTTAGGAAACTCGCATGGAGCCCAAATCAAGCAAGCCTGGTGAAATAAGGAGGAAAAATCATGGCGAAACAACAAGTCCTGCGCATCAGATTGCAGGCTTACGACCACAAGATCATCGACGTCGCAGCCGAAAAGATCATTGAAGTCGCAGACAAAACCGGCGCCAAAGTCATTGGCCCAGTACCTCTCCCAACGGAGAAGCAAGTGTACACAATCTTAAGAGCTACCTTCAAATACAAGGATAGCCGCGAGCAATTCGAAATCCGTACACACAAGAGATTGATCGATGTTGTCAATCCAACAAAAGAAACAGTCGAAGCCATTCGTAAGCTTGACTTACCAAATGGTGTCGATATCGATGTCACAGCGAAGTAAGGAGGAAAACATTCATGAAATCCATTATCGGAAGAAAAATTGGAATGACCGAAGTCTTCGCAACTGATGGAACAATGTATCCAGTCACTGTCATCGAAGTCCTTCCAAACGTTGTCGTTGCTAAAAAGACAACCGAAAAAGATGGCTATGAAGCATTACAAGTTGGCTACGAACCAATCGCTGAACGCCACCTCAATAAATGCGAATTAGGCATTTATAAAAAATCCAACGTTGCTACACACGCACATTTATATGAATTAAAAGGCGAAGAAATTTATTCCAAGAACGTTGGTGAAACCCTCACAGCTGATTTATTCCAAGCTGGTGAAGTGGTTGACGTCATTGGCACAACCAAAGGACATGGTTATACCGGCGTCATCAAGAGATATCACAAGCACATTGGTCCAAAAGGCCATGGTTCAGGATATCACAGACAAATTGGTTCACTTGCCAATAACGGCCGTTGCAATAACCGCGTTATCCCAGGTAAGGTCATGTCTGGACATTGGGGCCCACATCAAGCAACAATCCAAAACATCACTGTTGTCGCTTCCAATGTTGAAAAAGGATACATCCTTGTTAAAGGCGGCGTCCCAGGACCAAAAAAATCGATCGTTATGATCAGAAGCGCGATCTTAGAACAATTCAGAAAACCAGAAGTCAAAGAATTAATTGATCGCAGCAAGAAAGGAGAATAAGAATTATGGCAACAAAAGCAATTACTCTCCCAGTCGTTTCATTAGCCGGCGAAAAAGTCGGTGAAGTCAAGCTCTCAAACGAAGTCTTCGGCATCACCGCTAAGAATGAACAAGTCGTTCATGATGCAGCCGTTGCTGAAGAAGCAAACTATCGCCAAGCTACTGCCAAAACCAAAAAACGTCACGAAGTAAGTGGCGGTGGCAAAAAGCCTTGGAGACAAAAAGGAACCGGCCGTGCTCGTGCAGGTTCTAGCCGTTCACCTATCTGGGTCGGCGGCGGTAAGGTCTTCGGACCAGACGGAAACCAAAGCTACAAGGTTTCCCAAAACAAGAAAGCTCACGCACTTGCCCTTAAGACAGTTCTCTCCCAAAAGGTTAACAATGGCTTAATCGTCATTGATGAACTCAAAGCTGACAAAGTTTCCACAAAAGACTTCAAAGCAAATTTAGCAAGTGTCAAAGCCGAGGGCAAAGTTCTTCTCGTCACTTCCGATGAGAAGGTAATCTTAAGCGCCAAGAACATTGATCGCTTAGAATTCCGTGCTGTCAACAACATCAGCGTCTACGATGTCCTCAATGCTAATGTCTTAGTTATTTCTAAGAAAGACATTGAAACCCTTGAAGGAGGACTTAAATAATGGCAGCCAAGAAGAAAGTCGAAACAGTTGAAGAAACAAAGAAAACATTTGCTTCCCCAACCCATCATGACTATGAAGTTATCCTTGATCCAGTCATTACAGAAAAGAGCATGGCTCTTCTCCAAAATGAAAACAAGATCACTCTTAAAGTTGCATCTAATGCCAATAAGACATCTATCAAGGAGAGCTTCCAACGCTTATATCAAGTTAGCGTAGACGATGTCAAAGTCATCAACGTTCTTGCTAAGAGCACAACCAGAGGCGGCCGCTATCAAGGTCACATCTCTGGATACAAGAAGGCCATCATCACCATTCATGAAGGTGAAGCGATTGACCTCTTCAAAGAGTAAGGAAACACCGTTAAGCATATATCCTTATATATAAGCTTATAAAGAATCCACTATAGGAGAAAAGAAAATGGCAACAAAAACATACAAGCCATATACGAAATCGAGACGCGAAATGGTCACCCTTTCGTATGAAGACATCACAAAAACAACTCCTGAAAAATCATTACTTGCCCCTAAGAAACACACTGGTGGCCGTAACAATCAAGGAGTAATCACCTGCCGTCATCACGGTGGTGGAAACAAAAATCGTTACAGAATCATCGATTTCCGTCGTAACAAAGATGGAATCCCAGCAACAGTCAAAGCAATCGAATACGATCCAAACCGTACTGCATTCATCGCCTTACTTTGCTATGCCGATGGTGAAAAGCGCTACATCATCAGACCAAAAGATCTCAATGTTGGCGCAAAGATCATCTCTGGGGCAACCACTGATATCAAGACAGGAAACAATCTTGAATTAAGAAACATTCCAGAAGGTACATTTGTTCACAACGTTGAACTTATGCCAGGAAAAGGCGGACAACTCTGTCGTGCTGCTGGAACAGGCGCACAAATCCTCGGTGCTGATGGCAAATATGTCATCATCCGCTTAGCTTCTGGTGAAGTTAGAAAAGTCTTAGGCGTTTGCCGTGCAACAATCGGTATCGTCGGTAATGAAGACTACAACCTCGTTAACAGAGGTAAGGCTGGTAAAACACGTTACAAGGGCATCCGCCCAACAGTTCGTGGTTCAGTCATGAACCCTGTTGATCACCCTCACGGTGGTGGTGAAGGTAAGTGTCCAGTCGGACGTAATGCACCACGTACCCCTTGGGGTAAGAAAGCAATGGGTGTCAAGACCCGTCGCGTTAAGAAGAATTCTACACGCCTCATCGTAAGACGTAGAAATTCTAAATAAGGAAAGGAGATCAAAATATGTCTCGTTCAGCTAAAAAAGGACCATTTGTTGACGAATACCTTCTCAAAAAGGTTGAAGCCATCAAGAAATCCGGCAAAAAAGAGGTCATCAAAACTTGGTCTCGCCGCTCGACAATCTATCCAGCATTCGTCGAACAAACCTTTGCTGTCTATAACGGCAAGGAACACATCACCGTCTATGTCACAGAAGATATGGTTGGACATAAACTTGGCGAATTCGCCCCAACCCGTACCTTCCCTGGTCACCATGGTAATAACCTCAATGACCAAGCAGCTAAGAAATAAGGAGTAGATTATGGCAGAAGAAAAGAAAACCGTAAAGAAAGCTCCAGCCAAGAAAGCTGCAGCTCCAAAAGCCAAGAAAGAAACCGTTAAGGAAGAAGTCAAGGCTACTGAAGTAAAAGAAACCAAGAAAGCTTCCAAGAAAGCAGTCAAGGCCGAACCTGTTAAAGAAGAAAAGCCAGCTGTTACCGAAGCTCTTGCTGTTGCAAAAGACGTTCGCGTCACCCCACGCAAAGTTCGCTTAGTTATCGATCTTGTCCGTGGTAAAGATGTTGATGAAGCTCTTGCAATCCTCAAAAATGTCAACCGTGCTGCTAGCGCACCAGTCTACAAGATCATCAAATCTGCAGCTGCTAACGCTACCAACAACTTCGGAATGGACGGCAACAAATTATATGTTGCTGAAATCCAAGCTTCCGATGGCATCAAGATGAAGAGATTCATGCCACGTGGCAAAGGATCCTCTTCCGGATTAATCAAGAGAACAGCCAATATCCGCTGCATCGTCAAAGAAAGAAATTAAGGAGAGTAAACTAATGGGTCAAAAAGTTAATGCTAACGGTCTCCGTGTCGGAATTAACCGTGGCTGGGAAGCCAATTGGTTTGCTTCCAAAAAAGACTACGCGACATTCTTAGGCGAAGATATCGCCATCCGTAATTACTTAGAACCTCTTCTCAAAGAAGCGGTTGTAAGCCACATTGATATCGCTCGTAGCAAAAATGACAAAGGCTCCACTGTTATCATCAATGCCTTCGTCGCTCGTCCAGGTGTCATTCTTGGACAAGATAACACCAAAATCGCTGCTATCAACAAAGGCTTAAAGAAAGTTGTTAAATCTGGTGCTGCTACCCTCAACCTCGTTGAAGTCAAGAACCCAGATCTCGACGCTACCTTAATTGCCAAGTGGATCGCTTCCGAAATTGAAAATCGTCAATCTTTCCGTTCAACACAAAAGAAGGCGATTCAAAGAATGAAAAAGGCTGGCGCACTCGGTTGCAAAACCCAATGCCAAGGCCGTCTTGCCGGTGCTGAAATCGCCCGTCGCGAAGGTTACAAAGTTGGTGTCGTACCACTCGAAACACTCCGTGCCGACATCGATTATGCAGCCGTCACCGCTAATACCGCTTATGGCGATATTGGTATCAAAGTCTGGATCTGCCGCTCTGCTAATACAGTAAAAGCTGCAGAAACCGAAGAAAAGAAAGAAGGAGGACATGACAATGCTACAACCAAAGCGCGTTAAGTATCGTCGTCCACATAGACTCTCCTACGAAGGCGTTGCCTCCAAAGGAAACACAGTCGAATTCGGTGAATACGGCCTTGCCGCAACCGAAGGTGGATATCTTGATAACCACCAAATTGAATCAGCTCGTATCGTTCTTGCAAAATACACCGATAGAACTGGTAAAGTTTGGATTAGAGTCTTCCCTCACTTAGCAAGAACTAAGAAACCAGCCGAAGTCCGTATGGGTTCCGGTAAAGGTTCACCAGAGAGCTGGGCAGCTGTTGTTAAGAAAGGCAGAGTCATCTTCGAGATTGGCGGAGTCAATCCTGAAGTTGCCATCAAAGCCCTTCACCAAGCTGGCTTCAAACTCCCGCTCAACACAAAAATCGTCAAGAGAACAAAAGCCTTAAGCGATGCTGAATTACTTAAGATGGAAGAGCAACACGAATCCTCTCTTGAACAAATCGAAGCTGAAGATCAAATCGAAACTGTCTCTGACACAGGAAATGAAACTCCAGCAGCAACCACTGAAGGGGGAAATAAATAATGACCATTAAAGAATTAAGGGCCTTGTCCCCTAAAGAGCTCGATGAAAAGATTGCTGAATTAAAGCAACATCAATTCGAACTCCGCCGTCAAGCAGCCGTCGGACAATTAGAACATCCAGATGACTTGCACTTCGTCCGTAAGGACATTGCTAAAGCTGAAACCGTTAAACGCGAGAGAGAACTCCAAATTAACGCTTCAGAAAGCAAATAATGAAAGGAGACCACAAACATGGAAAGAAATACAAGAACAAAATTCCAAGGTGTTGTTACTTCAGTAAAAATGGATAAAACCATCACTGTCACAGTTTCCACCAAACAAAATGATCCCCTTTATCAAAAGAGAGTCGGATATTCCAAGAAATATCACGCTCATGATGAAAAGAACGCTGCCAAAGTCGGCGACGTTGTAACCATCATGTCCTGCCGCCCTATCTCCAAAACCAAGAAATTTATCTTAGTTTCCATCGATAAGGCCGCAGCAGCTGGCGCAAACGCCAACGATGTCGAAGCCGCACTCGAAAAGAGCGAAGGCTCCGATGAAATCGTTAATGAAAGCGTTAAAGCAGAAGAGGAGAAATAAGCATGATTCACAATGAAACTAATCTTGTAGTCGCTGATAACTCCGGCGCTCGTGCAGTCCGTGTCTTCCGCCTTTATGGCGGATCACACCGCAAAATGAGCTCCATTGGAGATGTCGTCCTCTGCGCTGTTAAAGACGTTACCCCAAACGGCAAGATCAAAAAAGGTCAAGTCGTCAAAGGTGTCATCGTGAGAGTCAAACGCGCTGTCATCCGTAAAGATGGTTCTTCCATCTCCTTCGATGATAATGCTGTCGTTCTCATTGATAATGACGGAAACCCACTTGGAACACGTGTCTTCGGACCTGTTGCTCGTGAACTTCGTGACAAAGGCTATATGAAGATTATCTCTTTAGCCCCAGAAGTCTTATAAGGAGAAAACAACATGAACATCAAAACTGGTGATAAAGTTATCGTTCTCTCTGGCGATGATAAAGGCAAGATCGGCGTTGTCCAAAAGGTTTATCCTAAGTTGAACAAAGTCGTTGTCGAAGGTGTCAACGTCCACAAGAAACACAAAAAACCAACCCAAGCTACTCCAGAAGGATCCATCCTCGACATTTATGTCCCATTCGATGCTTCCAAAGTCGCTTTGATTGATCCAAAAACAAAGAAAGCCACCCGCGTCCACAAAAAGATTGTTGATGGCAAAAAGATTCGCGTAAATGCGAAAGGCGAAAGCTTAGAAAAGAAATAAGGGAGGAATGAAAAATGGCTGAAGAAAAGAAAACTGTTAAGAAAGCTTCCCCTAAAAAAGCTTCCGAACCAAAAGCTGCTAAGACAGTCGCCCCAAAGGCTGGCTATGTTAACCGCTTAGAAACAAAATATCACGATGTGGTTGTTCCAGCTCTTGTCAAAGAGTTTGGCTACACCACCCCAATGCAAGCTCCTAAATTTGAGAAAATCGTCATCAACATCGGTGTTGGTGATGCCACCTCAAATAGCAAAGCTCTTGATGACGCTGTTGCTGAACTTGCTACCATCACTGGTCAAAAACCAGTCGTCACAAAAGCCAAAAAGTCCATCGCGACATTCAAACTTCGTCAAGGACAAGCTATTGGCTGCAAAGTTACACTCCGCGGTGTAAGAATGTATGAATTCTTCGATAAGTTAGTTTCCATCTCTCTTCCACGCGTCCGTGACTTCCGTGGCGTCTCCAAGAACGCTTTCGATGGCCGTGGTAACTACACCCTCGGTGTCAAGGAACAATTAATCTTCCCTGAAATCGACTACGATAAGGTATCTAAGATTCGTGGTATGGATATCGTCATCGTTACTACAGCAAATTCTGATGAAGAAGCATTCGCCCTCCTCCGTGAGATGGGAATGCCATTCAAGAAATAATGAGGTAAGCACATGGCAAAGAAAAGTTTAGTTAATAAGTGCAACCGTCCACAAAAGTTCGCAACACGTGAATACACACGTTGCCAACGCTGTGGTCGTCCACACGGCGTCCTCCGTAAATTCGGATTATGCCGTATCTGCCTCCGTGAAATGGCCTACAAAGGCGAGATCCCAGGCATGAAGAAAGCATCTTGGTAAGGAAAGGAGAACACTAACATGAACGCAGACCCAATTGCAGACATGCTCACACGCATCAGAAACGCTAATGCTCTTCGCTACGAAAGTGTTTCCATGCCTTATAGCAAAATGAAAGGCGAAATTGCCAAAATTCTCTTAGACGAAGGATTCATCTCTGGATTCGTCGCTGAAGGAGAAAAAGCAAGCAAAACCCTTCACATCACTCTTAAATATGGTGCCAATGGCGAAAGAGTCATCACCGGATTAAAGAGAATCAGCAAACCAGGACTTCGTGTCACTGTCGAAGCTGATAAGATCCCAAGCGTCTTAAAAGGACTTGGTATCGCAATCGTTTCTACTTCCAAAGGCGTTTTAACCGATAAGGAAGCAAGAAAGAACGGCGTTGGCGGAGAAATCCTCTGCTACGTCTGGTAATCTAGGATTACAGAAAGAAGAGAATAACAATTATGTCACGTATTGGATTTAAACCCATCGCTCTTCCAGAAGGCGTTACCTACGAAACAGTCGATAGCGTCATGACCGTCAAAGGCCCTAAAGGCGAAGTAAGCGTCAGAATTCCTTCTGATGTCAGCGTCGAGGAAGCCGACGGCCACCTCCATGTTAAGCCACTTGCCCCTGAAACAAAGCAAGGCAGTGCTAACCATGGAACAACAGCAGCTTTATTAAATGCTGCTGTTGTCGGTGTCCATGAAGGTTGGAAGAAAGAATTAGAAATCAACGGTACCGGTTACCGTGCCTCCGTCAAAAATGGCGAAGTTACTATGTTCTTAGGCTACAGCCATCAAATCACCGTTGCCCCAGTTGGCAAATATACAAAGATTAGCTGCCCAGACGAAACTCACATTGTCGTTGAAGGCTGCAATAAGCAAGAAGTTGGCCAAACTGCCGCTCTCATCTATGACAAGCATAGACCAGACGTTTATGGCCAAAAAGGTGTTCACTACAAAGGACAACACCTCATCAAGAAAGTTGGTAAGCGTGCTGCTGCCGGCGGTAAGAAATAAGGAGGTAAATAGAATATGATCAAAAAAGAAGCAAGATCAGTCGTTCGTGAACGCAGACACCTTCGCGTTCGTGAAAAGATCTCCGGTACTGCTGAGTGCCCACGTTTAGTCGTCTTCCGTTCCAACAAACACATCGAAGCTCAAATCATCGATGACGTCAAAGGAACAACCCTCGTCAGCTCTGGCTCTGTCCAACTCAAATTAGCATCTGGTTCCAATTGCGAAGCTGCTGCTAAGGTTGGTGCAGACATCGCCAAAAAGGCTGTTGCCGCTGGCATTTCGAAAGTCGTTTTCGATCGTGGTGGCTATCAATACCACGGCCGCGTCCAAGCTCTCGCTGACGCTGCTAGAGAAGGAGGCTTAGTCTTCTAAGGAGTTAATTATGGAAGAAAATAAAACTGTTAATGCTGTAGAAGAAAAGCCAGCTAAAGAAAAAAATCCAACAGGCAATCCACAATATGAACCACGCGGTTCCCGTGGATCCGAACGTCCAGGAAGCCGTAAATTCGGCAACCACAAAGGCAAACCAGGTGAAAGACGTGGTGGACGTGGCGGTTTCCGTCGCGTTGAAGACGATTTCCAAGACAGAGTCGTTACCATCAACCGTGTTACCCGTGTTGAACAAGGTGGTAAAACCATGCGTTTCGATGCTCTCGTCGTCGTTGGCGATGGCAAAGGACACTATGGCTATGCTATGCGTAAATCTGGTGAAGTACCGGATGCAATGAAGAAAGCCCTCACTGCCGCAAAGAAAGACCTTCACTATGTTAAGGTCCAAAAAGGAACCATTGCTCACGAAGTTTCTGGTTCCCATACTTCAACCAAAGTTGTTTTAAAACCAGCTCCAGCTGGCACAGGTATCGTCGCCGGTGGCGCAGTCCGTGCCGTTCTTGAACTCGCAGGCATTAAGAACATTGTTTCTAAAGTCTATGGTTCCCGCACTGCCATCAACGTCATTCGTGCAACCGATGCTGCCTTATTACAACTCAAAGAATACGATAAGGTTATGGTTCTCCGTGGTTTAAAGACCCCAGAAGAAATCAAAGCCTCCCATGCTGCTCAAAAAGCAACGAAAGGAGATAAATAATCATGGCTGAGAATTTAAATAGTCTTGTTGTCGTGCCAGGTTCTAAGAAGAAACACTTCCGTAAAGGACAAGGCATTGGCTCTGGAAACGGCAAAACAGCCGGCAAAGGCCAAAAAGGACAAGGTGCACACGCTCATACAAAGAAACGTGGATTCGAAGGTGGACAAATGCCATTAGCAAGACGTCTTCCTAAATACGGATTCAAGAATCTTGCTAGAGTCGAAAAAGCCATTGTTAACGTTGGTCTCCTTGAGTCTTTCGAGGAAGGCACAACCATTGATGCTAAAGTTTTACTCGAAAAAGGCTTAATTAAGAGCGATATTAATGGAATTAAAATCCTTGGTAGTGGTAAACTATCAAAGAAGCTTACCGTTAAGGCTGATGCTTTCTCTGCTTCCGCAAAGAAAGCCATCGAAGATGCCGGCGGCGTAGCTGAGGAAGTTAAGTAATGAAAAAATTCGTCTCAATCTTTAAAAATAAGGACATTGTCAATCGTATTTTCTTCACGATAATGATCCTCTTTGTTCTTAGGGTTGGGGCGGTTATTACTGTTCCTGGGGTCAAAGTCTCGGATGAATTAACTAACATCATGAATAGCGGAAACTCTTTCGCTCTCATGGACCTCTTAGGCGGAGGAGCTCTCTCGAACTTCTCCGTATTCGCCCTTGGCGTTTCACCTTACATTACTTCTCAAATTATTATCCAACTTCTCTCAAAAGACGTCCTTCCGGCTCTTACCGAACTCTCCAAACAAGGTGAGTACGGAAGAAAGAAGATGGAAATGGCCACCCGTTATCTGACATTGCTTCTTGGGGCTGTCCAAGGCTATGGTATGATTCGTACCATGGTTAACCAAGGATATATCTCCCTTAGCATGGCTGATAACTTCTGGACATATGCCTATATCGTCACTATTCTTCTTGGTGGCTCAATGCTTACCATGTGGCTTGGTGACCAGATCACAGAGAAAGGCCTCGGAAACGGTATTTCCGTCATCATCTTCGCTGGATGTGTTAGAAGCCTTCCAACTCAAATATCTACTGCATGGAGCAAGTGGATCACAGGCAACGTTGATTATGGCTCAACGCAAATGATCAAAGGAGCCTTCCAATTTGCTCTTTACATCTTAGCAATGCTTGCGATTGTCGCATTCGTTGTCTTCACTGAATTATCACAAAGACGTATTCCAGTTCAACATGCTGGAAAAGGTGGTGCTTCCGCCTCAATGGCACGTGCTTCCTTCTTGCCGATTAAAATCAACTCGGCTGGCGTCATTCCGGTTATCTTTGCTTCAAGTATCTTGACCGCGCCAAGTATCATCGCTTCCTTCATTTCAACTGAAGCAAGCAACGCCTCTTGGTTAAACATCTTCAATTACAACACCACGATGACCATGACAAATTTCGATGGTACAACGTGGAAGATGAACTGGGGATTGTTCATTTACTTAGCCTTGATTATCGCCTTCACCTTCTTCTATGCAGAAATGCAAATAGATCCAGAGAAGCTTGCTGATAATTTCCAAAAATCCGGTTCATATATCCCAGGTATTCGTCCAGGAAAAGAAACGGAAAGATATGTTGGAAAAGTTCTAAATCGTGTCACCTTCATTGGTGCCATGTCACTATCGATCATTGCTGCCTTGCCAATAGTCCTTGTTTGGGCTAACGCATTCGGAACTGATACTTCCCTTGCAATCGGTGGCACAGGATTAATCATCATTGTCGGCGTCGCTATCGAACTTAACAGTCAAATCGATGGTTTGATTGCCGGAAAATCTTACGACCAAGTTAAGGAGGCATAATTATGCTTAATATCATTCTCATGGGCCCTCCAGGTGCTGGCAAAGGCACGCATGCTACGTGGATGGCCAAGGATTACAACATCCCCCACATTTCTACTGGTGACATGTTCCGTGAGGCCATGAACAGTGGTTCTGAACTTGGAAACAAAATTAAAGACATCGTTAATCGCGGGGACCTTGTAAGTGATGAACTTACATGTGCCCTCGTGAAAGAACGTTTATCCAAACCTGATTGTGCGAACGGCTATCTTCTTGATGGCTTCCCACGTACAATCGCGCAAGCTGAAGCTTTCGATAAAATTGGTGCAGAAATTGGACGTGCTCCAACATATGTCATCAATATATCTTGCCCTGACGATCTCTTAATCGGACGTATCGTCACAAGACGCGTTTGCCCAAAATGCGGCGCTGGCTTCAACGTCGTCACTCTTAAACCAAAGAAAGAAGGAATCTGCGATAATTGCGGAACTCCATTGGTTCAAAGAAAAGACGACAACGAGGAATCATTCAAGATTCGCCTCGCTAACTACTATAAGAGCACTGCCCCACTCCTTGATTTCTATAAGGAAAAAGGCTTACTCCATGAGTTCGATTCATCTAACGGACTCGAATCCACTAAGAATACCATCTCGGAATTCTTAAGGGGTTTAAAATAAGATGATCATCATTAAATCCCCAAGAGAGATTGAATTAATGAGAAAGGCTTCGGCATTAACTGCTAAAGTCTTCGAAGTTGTTGGACCTCTCGTCAAGCCTGGCGTTACTACCCAATACCTTGCTGATATGGCTGAAAAAGTCATTATCGAAGGTGGCGGAATTAGCGCCGAAAAAGGCTATTGTGGATTCCCTGGCGCCATTTGCACAAGCGTCAATGAAGTCCTTGTGCATGGCATTCCATCTCCTAAACGTGTTCTTAGAGATGGAGACATTGTTTCTCTCGATGTTGTATCCCTTCTTGATGGATATAACGGCGATGCTTGCAGAACTTATGCTGTTGGCATTTGTCCAGAAAACAAACTTAAGCTCATTCGTGTTGCTGAAGAATGTTTCTGGAATGCGGTGAAACTTGTTCATGAAGGCGCCCATTTAGGCGATATCTCTCACGCTATTCAAGTTACTGCGGAATCAAACGGATATTCCGTTCCACTTGAATTTACGGGTCATGGTATTGGCAGGGAGATGCATGAAGACCCTTATATCCCTGACTATGGTGAAGCAGGGACTGGACCAATCCTTCGCGAAGGAATGACCTTGGCGATTGAACCAATGATCCTTGAAGGCTCTAACAAACTTAGAGTCATGAGGGATGGCTGGACTACCGTATCTAAAGATGGCAAGCCTAGCGCACACTATGAGAACACCATCCTCGTTACTAAAACTGGCTACGAGGTTCTAACTTTAGAGCAAGGAGGAAAATCCATTGAGTAAAGAAGATTGCATTGAAGTTGAAGCAAAGGTATTGGAATGTCTTCCAAACGCTAACTTCAAAGTCCAATTAACAAATGGGGCGGTCGTACAGGCCTGCGTTTCTGGAAAAATTCGCATGAATTACATACGAATCCTTCCGGGTGATAGAGTAACCGTCCAATTCTCTCCTTACGATTTAACACGTGGGCGCATCACATTCCGTTTCAAAAATTAAATGGGCAACTTTGACCCAAAAGAAGGAGTTTAATTACTATGAAAGTAAGACCATCCGTCAAACCAATCTGCGATAAGTGCAAGATTATCCGCCGTCATGGCGTGGTTATGTGCATCTGCCCAAACCCAAAGCACAAGCAGAGACAAGGTTAATTTAAGGAGTAAACAACAAATATGGCACGTATTGATGGGGTTGATATCCCTAGTGAAAAACGCGTTGTAATCTCCCTTACCTATATCTATGGTATCGGCGATACAACCGCAAAGAAAATCTGTAAAGATGCAGGCGTCAGCGAAGACATCCGCGTTAAAAATTTAACCGATGATCAACTCGTCGCCTTAAGAACAGAGGTCGCCAAATACAAAACAGAAGGTGATCTCCGCCGTGAAGTCGCTATGAACATTAAGCGTCTCACCGAAATTGGCTGCTATCGTGGCATCCGTCATAAGAAAGGCCTTCCTGTCCGTGGACAACGCACAAAGACCAATGCTCGTACCCGTAAAGGTAAGAGAAAGACGATTGCTAATAAGAAGCAAGCTACTAAATAATAGGAAAGGAGAAGAATTATGGCTGCAAAGAAAAATACAAAAACTTCAGTTCGCAAGAAAAAAGTTAAGAGAAACTTTACTGTTGGAACAGTCCACGTTCACGCTTCCTTCAACAACACCATTGTTAACGTTACCGATTTACAAGGTAATGTCATCGCATGGTCAAGCGCTGGTGCCTTAGGCTATAAAGGTGCCAAGAAAGCTACCCCATTTGCCGCTCAATTAGCTGCTGAAGCTGCTGGCAAATCCGCTTTCGACCAAGGATTAAGACAAGTTAACGTCGAAGTCAAAGGCCCAGGCCCAGGCAGAGAAAGTGCTGTCAGAGCCCTTGCTAATGTTGGCTTACAAGTTTTATCCATTTCCGATACGACTCCAATTCCACACAACGGTTGCCGTCCACCAAAGAGACCACGCGGCTAGTTGTAGCATTCTCGGCTAATAGGGAAATACAGGAGGAAAATATTAATGGCTAATAACAATATCGATCAAACAAACGAAGAGCTCATTTTACCAAAGCCTTTCATCCCATTCGATTTCACTGTTGAAATCAACGATGAAGAGGAACACTATGCCCGTTTCGCGATCAAACCTCTCGAGAGAGGCTTCGGAACCACTCTCGGAAACGCACTTCGCAGAGTCTTGCTAAGCGCCCTTCCTGGCGCTAGCGTCTATGCTGTGCAAATTGATGGAGTTCGTCATGAATTCTCTTCAATTCCAGGAGTTGAAGAAGACGTTACCGCCATCATCCTTAACTTAAAGGATCTTATCTTAAAGATCGATTCCGACAATCCAAAAGAAACCAAAGAACTCAATATTGATTTCCAAGGCCCTGGCATCTTGACTGCTGGCGACATCGTTTGCCCAGCTCTCGTTGAAGTTGTCAATAAAGATCTCGAAATTGCTCACGTTAGCAAAGATGGCCATATCAAGATGAGAATCTTTGCTGGCAAAGGAAGAGGCTATTACACCGCCGATGCCAACAAAATCGAACGTAACGTTAACCAACTTGGTTACATTGCCACCGATTCTAACTATTCACCAGTCGTTAAAGTCGCTTATGCTGTTGAATCAACACGTGTTGAGCATGACTCACACTTTGACAAATTAACACTCGAAGTTACGACAAATGGTGCAATCAAACCACATGAAGCTGTCGCTATGGCCGCTCAACTCTTAGTGGTTCACTTCCAAAAGTTTGCTTCACTCGATGAAAAGGTCAAATCCTTCAAACTTGAGAAAGAAGAAGTCAAACCAGAAGAAAACAAATATCAAGGAATGCTCATCGAAGAACTCGATCTTAGCGTTCGTAGCAACAACTGCCTTAAGAGAGCCGGTATCTCCACTGTCTTAGAACTCACTCAAAAGAGCGAAGATGAGATGATGAAGGTTCGTAATCTTGGTAAGAAGTCGCTTAAAGAAGTCAAAGAGAAGCTTGCCCAAATGGGCTTACACTTCCGTGATTATGTAGGAGAATAATTATGCCAGCACAAGGAAGAAAAAACGTTCATGGTAAAACCGGCGTCAGATTTAAAGCCGCTTATACCGCTTCAAAGAACTATTCAATGCTCCGTAATGTCGTTTCTGAGTTAATCGTCCACGGCCACGTTAACGTGACCTCTGGCGTTACCCAAGAACTCGTTACCCTCGCCGCTAAAATGGTTACTTATGCCAAACAAGGCGATCTCGCAGCCCGTAGAGAATGCGAGAAAGTCCTTCGCAAAGGTATCAAAGACGAAAAAGGCGTTGATAGCTTAACAAAACTCTTCAATGAAATTGGCCCTAAATTCAAAGACCGCAATGGTGGCTACACCAGAGTCTACAAACTTGGCGCTCGTAAAGGCGACAATGCTGAAGTAGAAATGGTCACATGGGCTGACTAATTAAGCAGAATTTAAAATTGAGATCAAGTAATCTTGGTCTCTTTTTTCTTTTTGGATTATCCTTATAAGGGTAAAAATTATGAAGAACTATATTTTTGATTTAGATGGAACGACCTTAGATACAATCGAAGGCATACAAATAGCTATAAATACCGCTTTAAAGAATGCTGGATATGATTATAGTTTTGATCGCGAAGGAACGAAAACTTTAATTGGTGATGGTGCAGATACCTTAATTCACCGCGCTTTAAAAGAAAAAGACACGCCAGAGAATTTCGTCGCTCTCAAAAAAGAATATTTGCCTCTATACCATTCAGAACAAGAGGATCATACATATTTGTTTTCCGGACTAAAAGAAGTCTTAGAAACATTAAAAAGAAACGGGGCTAGACTATTTATTTGCACTAATAAACCAGATGCCTTTGCAAAAAGAATCGTTTCAAAAATATACGGCGATACTTTATTCGAAGAAGTATGTGGTCAAATAGAAGGGTTGCCAGTTAAACCAGATCCAAGAATTCCAAACTATCTGATTGAAAAATATAATTTAAATCGTGATGAGACTTTATTTGTCGGCGATTCAAAGACCGATGTAGCAACGGGGGTTAATTCTTCTTTGAAAACTGCCTTATGCCTTTGGGGATATGGTTTTTATACCGAAGAACTTTTAGCAAAAGCGGATTTTATTCTTAAAGACGTCAAAGATTTATTGAATACTTATGATAAATAAAACATTAGAAAAAAAGAAAATACTCATTTCTGTAAGGCTATTGCCTTCATTGATTTTAGTTTTAGCCTCATTATCTTTTTCTATTGCTTATATGTATCATAGCTATGCGACAAAATATAATTTTATTATCGCAGGCGGATTGTTTGGCTTTTCTCTTTTATTTTTGCTAGTAGATGTAGGATTGGAATATTCTTATAAAGATAAATCCTTAGTTTACAATATTGCTTCATGCGTCGTTTCGGCTGGACAACTTATTTATTTCGGTTTCTCTCTTTTACGTTATTTAGAAGGAGTAGAAGACGCCTCTAAAAGAATTTTCCCAATTGTCATTCTTGCTGTTTTGCTTTTAATAAATCTTCTCTATCGCATTTTAACGTGGCTTAATAAATGGAAAACAGAAGAAAAGGAAGGAAACGATTTATATGCTGCCTATATTGGCTTTCTAGGCCTTGGCGTAGCTCTTATTAGTTCAATCCCTTTTTCTGCTATAAATGTATATTCCACAGATCTTTTAACTTCCTATGTTGGCATTTTTTCCATTATTGCCTTATGCTCAGGAATCCTTGAAGCGCTTGTCGGTGCTTTATGGTTATCGTTTGAAAAAGTAAGAAAATCCACCAAATCAAACGTATTTTTCTATCTTACTGTCTTTTCTTTGCTTGCTAATTTAGCCGCCTTAATTACTGCATCGTTTGGCTATGGTTACAACATTCTCTCGTTAGTAACTGCCGTATATTGTTTTTCATCTTATTCAGCCAGCGTTATTTTTGCGGGCTTAGGTTTGCTTTATTTATCGTATTTAGGCAAAAGGCAATAAAATCAAACGATTATATTTTCGTCTTTTGTTGCCGTAAACTCTTGCTAGGACTAAAATTTATTATCTTAGAAAGGATGGATTTTATGCACGAATTAAAACTGTACAATTCACTCGGATTGAAAGAAGAAATATTTACCCCGTTAGTTGAAGGAAAGGTTTCTATTTATTGTTGTGGACCAACAGTTTATAACGACCCCCACATCGGTAATTTTCGTCCTGTAATTACTTTTGATGTTTTAAGAAGATTGCTTATCCATCTTGGATATGAAGTTACTTTCGTTTCTAACTACACCGACGTTGATGACAAAATCATCAACCGTGCAAAAGAATTAGGAATCAGCGAAAAAGAACTTACGACATCTGTTATTAATGAATATCGTCGTTTAGTAGACGAAGTTGGTGCTCTCCAACCTGATTACACCCCAACGCCAACTGTATATATGCCACAGATCATTTCTTATGTGAAAGACTTAGTGGATAAAGGCTATGCTTATGAAGCGGATGGAGACGTTTATCTTTCCGTTAAAGATATTCCTGATTATGGCGAATTGTCAGGAAACTCTGTTGAAGATTTAGAAAATGGAGCAAGAATTGCCGTTGGCGATAAGAAAAGAGACCCAGTTGATTTCGCTCTTTGGAAGAAAACGGTTGATGGCATTAAATGGAGCACTCCTTGGAGCGAAGGACGCCCTGGATGGCATACTGAATGCTGCGTAATGATTCATTCGATATTCAACGAGCAAAATGGCTATATCGATATTCATGGCGGAGGATTCGACCTTAAATTTCCTCATCACGAAAACGAAATCGCCCAAGCCAAAGCGCATGATGGTCATAAATTAGCACATTTTTGGATGCATAATGGATTTATTAACATCAATAACGAAAAGATGTCTAAATCTCTTGGAAACGTCATTCTGATGAAAGATGTTGTCAATGAATATGGCGGTATTCCTTTTAGATTAATGTTGCTTGCTTCACATTATCGCGCTCCAGCTGCTTTTTCTGGTGACACAATAAAAGAAGCGCAAACCAAGTATTCGCAAATTGTTACGGCAACAAGGAAGGTGGCAATCATCCTTGAAAGAAATAATATCGATATCGATTCCCTGAAACCAAGCGATGAAAGCAAATTCCTTGATGCAATATGCGATGATTTAAATACCCCAAACGCTCTAACTGTTTTATATGATGAATTAAAAACGCTTAATTCATTATGGCGTGTCAAAGAGATAGATTATAGTGCCCTTAGCGATTCTTTCGCCAAGATTAAAACGTATTGTGAGGTTTTAGGCTTAAATTTATCGCTTCCTAGACTAAATGATGAAGACAAAAAACTCTACGAGGAGTATGATTTAGCTAAGAAAAATAAGGATTTTGCCAAATCTGATGAAATTCGTCAACTTTTAGTTGATAGAAAAATTTTCTAGCAAGGAGGATTTATGTCGCTTGAAAATACTGCCACATGGACTAGTTGGGATACCGATGTTGTTAATTTCTTTAATTCGGGTTTCAACGGTTCAATTTCTCCACAAGCAGGAAATTTAATACTTATTGCTTTATCTTTGCTACTTGGTGGCCTCTTTTCCGGTTTAATTGGATTCGAAAGAGAGTTCAAAGGCCATGACGCAGGGTTAAGAACACACTTATTAGTTGGCCTTGGCTCTGATTTGGTAATGATAATTTCAATTTATGGCTTTGGAGCTTGGAGCGGAACTCGCGATCCAGCTCGTTTAGCGGCACAAGTTGTTACTGGCGTTGGTTTCCTTGGAGCCGGAGCAATCTTAAATAATGGCTTAGATGTTAAAGGACTAACTACAGCCGCGACCATATGGATTTCAATGGCTATTGGCTTAGCTTGCGGAAGTGGCAATTTTATCACTGCCTCTATGGGATTTGGCCTCGCCTTTGCTTCCCTTATTGTCCTTCATAAGGTTGATAAATGGATTGCTGGAAGAAATCCTGCCGTTATGATTATCGTTCCCTCGGATAAGCCATCTTTAAAAGAAATCATCTTAATTGCTAATAGATACAATATTGCAATAAGAGATGTGCACACCGAATTAGTGTCTTATCAAGACAATTCAGCCCTTAGGATTACTCTTCGTTGTGCCTTCGCCTCAAAGGAGACTGTAACATCCTTTTCTGACGAAGTTAGGTTCACTTTAAAACCATTAGAATTAAAAGTTACAGTTTAGTATTGTAAAATGACAAGGTGTTAGATATAATGATTATGCAAGTTTACGGCAAGAATGCCGTCCGAGCGACAATAGAAGCGGGTAATGGGACAACTTTGTACACCATTAAGCGTTTCGAGAATGATGAACTTGTTTCGCTTGCTCGGAAAAAAGGAGTCTCGGTCAAATTCGTTAATGATGGCGATTTGACAAACATGGCTAAAAGCCAATCCCACCAAGGCTTTGTAGTCACGAGCGATGGTATTAGGAGTTATTCCCTTGAGGAATTGCTTCAAAGTATTCCTTCTGATAGGAAGAATCCTTTGATAGTAATTCTTGATGGAATCGAAGATCCTCATAACCTAGGTGCAATAATTCGCACCTGCGATGCTTTTAGCGTCGACGGAATCATCATGAAGAAATACGGTGAAGTTCAATTAAATTCAACTGTCGCCAAAGTTTCAACTGGAGCGATAAATTATGTTAAAGTCGCTGTTGTAACTAATCTCAATCAAGCCATAGAAAAATTAAAGAAAAACGGCTATTGGGTTGTTTCTTCCGATGGATCTGCTACAGGTTCTTATTTGGATGTCGATTATAACTCTCCTATTGCGTTAGTGGTGGGAAGTGAAGGATTTGGAATTTCTAAGTTAGTCCTAAAGAATTCGGACTTTATCGTGAAAATTCCAATGACCGGTCACGTTAACTCATTAAATGCCTCTGTTGCCACGGCTATCCTTATTTCCGGCGTTGTCGCTCAACGCACCAAGAAATAAGAAAGAGTGGTAACTATGAATTTTGAATCATCCTCAGACGAAAGCCTACTATTAATGGCAAGAAGCCAAAATGCTGATGCCTATTGCACTTTAACTAAACGTTATTTTGATAAGAAGAGACTTCTTTGTAATCAAGCCTCTGCGGCCTTATCTTGCATGTTTAACCAATGGGATTTAAATCACGCATTTTATCTCGCCTTTAATTCTTCTATCAAAAGTTATTCGTTAGGCGAAGGCACGTTTCATTCCTACTTTGTAAGATGTTTGAAAAACGCCTTGATTAGAGAAGCGGAAAAGCTTCATTTATTCAAGAATGTTCCGACAGTCTCTTTGGACTTTTCTTCCTCTGAATCTGATGGAGCCACCCTTCACGACGTAATCCAAGATACTGGAGAAGAAGATCCGAGAATGTATGTAACATATCTCGAAGAGGTTCAGAGATTTGCCAAATGCAAAGGGCAAATAGACGATGAAGTCCTTCAAGTTGCTAGATTAAAGATTGATGGTTGCAAATATACTGAAATAGCAAATATTCTTTCCATCTCTCCGAAAAGAGCTAGCAGAGACTATGAAAAATATGAGGAATTAGTCAAAAATATTGTCTTTGGAAAATGATATTTCTTAAGAAATAATTTGCTTAAATTTGCTTCAGCACTTATATTATTTATGCGAAGCAAGTAAATCTTCGCTTTTTTCATAGTGAATAAACTATGGGTTCTGAGGTAATGACGCATGAGTAGAGAAAAAGTATTCTTAATTTGCTCGGATTGTTTGTCTAGAAACTATCAAGTTAGTAAAAGACAAGATGATCCACGTCGTTTAGAACTAAAGAAATTTTGCCCTCAATGTGGTAAGTACACCTTACACAAAGAAAGCAAATAAGTTGGAAGGAGACTTTTATGCCCAATCCAGTAAAGTATATGAAAGAGGTTGTCCGTGAAGGCAAACGTGTTCGTTGGCCAAAACGCGATACCTTATGGCCAACGATAGCTGTTGTCGTTGTGATCGCTGCATTTGCTGCTATTTTTCTCTCGTTGGAAGATTTAGCGGCCGCAAAGATTATCGAACAATTAAAAGCAGCCTTTGGAGGATAAAATAATGGCAAACGATTTAGCTGAAAAACATTGGTATATTGTTAATACCTATTCTGCTCACGAAGCAAAAACGGCAGAAAACATCAAAAACCGTATTAAAACAATGAACATGGGAGACTATATCTTCCGTGTCTTAGTTGCTGAATATGAAGAAAAATGCATTGATAAGGAAACTGGCCTTCCAAATGGCAAGGTAAAAGTTAAGAACCTCTATCCTGGCTATATCTTCGTCGAAATGATCATGACAACAGAATCATGGTTCGTCGTTCGTAACACTCCAGGCGTTACTGGTATTACCGGTTCTAGCGGTGGCGGTAAGATGCCTACCCCTATTTCCCGTGAAGAAATCGAACCTGTTCTTAAGAGAATGGGCGTTGTCGATGAGACGATGTATGATCGCTATAATGTCGGTGACAAAGTCAAAATCATCTCCGGACCTCTTGAAGGAACTGAAGGCGAAATTGTCTCCATCGATAAAGACACTGGCGCTTGCCGTGTTAACACGATCTTCTTTGGCCGTGTCACACCAGTCGATCTCGAATTCTCAGAAATCGAAAAAATCTAATTACCACAAGATCAAAAATCCTCTTCTATGGGGATTTTCTTTTTACATAAATATATGAAAGAATATTCATATTTATATTGATATATGAATGATCGTTCATTATAATTTGTATCGTTAAATATGAAAGGAAATTCATATGTCACAGTTGCCAAATGAAAAAATAATCGATTCTATGGAAGATTTGCTTAGCGTTGCTTCCGATTCTACAAGATTAAAAATAATGCTTTCAATCTCTGAAGAGGAACATAACGTCACCGAAATCATGAATTTGGTTGGTGCATCGCAATCTTTAGTTTCCCACCAATTAGAAATTCTCCGCAAACACCGTATAGTAAATGTTCGCAAAGATGGAAGAAAAGCTTATTACATCCTTTCAGACCATCACATTAATGAACTTATCAAAGTAGTTTACGAACACGTAATGGAGAAAGAGGAGAAGTAGTTATGTCTGATGAAAAGAAAGAAATAATAGTTAACAGCATTCGTTTAGTGCTAGGCTTAACGGCCGCTTTACTCGGACTGTTTGTCTTCAACGAAAACAATTTTGGCGTTTGGGTGAATTTCGCTGTTATGCTTGTTGCTTGGCTAATTGTCGGTTACGACATCATCATCAAAGCCTTTACTTCTCTAGTGAAAGAAAAAAATCCTTTTGATGAAAATATGTTGATGCTTATTGCTTCGATTGGTGCTTTTTCTTTAAGAATCTTCGGAAAAGATGAAGGAGAAATCTTTGGCAATGAATTCTTTGAAGCGTTTATGGTTGCCTTCCTTTTCCAACTTGGCGATATTTTCGAAGACCTTGCTACAGACAAATCGCATGAAGCAATTACAAATGCCGTTGGACTTAGAGCAAAAAAAGCATCGCTTTTAGTTGACGGAAACATTAAACAAGTCAAGCCTGAAGAACTTAACGTAAACGATAAGGTTCTCGTAAAGGTTGGAGAGATAATTCCAGCTGATGGAAAAATAATATCTGGAGATGGTGACATTGATATGTCTTCGCTTACTGGAGAATTCAACCCAGTCTATAAAAAATGTGGCGACCAAGTTAATTCTGGAACAATTCTTAAAAGCGGTTCACTAACAATAGAAGTTAGCAAATCTTACGAAGATTCGACGGTTAGCAAAATCATTGAACTTGTTGAAGAGTCATCTGATCAAAAATCGAAAGCGGATAAATTTATCACTAAATTCGCAAAAATATACACGCCAATAGTTGTGGCAATAGCCGTTCTTATTGCGGTAATCCCCCCGCTTGTTATTGGCATGAATGATGCTGAAGTTTGGAAACAATGGATTAAAGTGGCGGTCTCAATATTAGTCATTTCTTGTCCATGTGCCGTTGTTGTATCGGTTCCCCTTGCCTACTTTGCCGGAATAGGCTTGGCTTCAAAAAATGGCATTATCGTCAAAGGTGGATCTTATTTTGATCAACTAAACAATCTTGGAATTCTCGTTACCGATAAAACTGGCACATTAACGTACGGAAAATTCGTTATTGAAAAAATTCACGCTGAAGGAATTTCCGAAGAAGAATTCTTAGAATATGCGATAGCGGCAGAATCGCGTTCTAACCACCCAATTGCTAAGGCTATCGTCGGCGATAAAGATACCTCTAAATTTTCTTCCGACATTAGCGAATACAACGAAATCGCTGGATATGGGGAAGAACTTAAATACAAAAACCATACAATCTTGGCAGGAAATGAGAAACTCCTTGCCAAATACTCAATATCCTTCGATAAAAGCGATGAAATAGGCACAATCGTTTACCTTGCCATCGATGGCAAATATGTAGGATATATTCTGCTAGCTGACCAAATAAAAGAGTCTTCCCTTCCAACGATCTCCTCTCTTCATGATGCTGGAGTTAGGACAATCATGTTAACTGGTGACAAAGAGAATAGCGCTAAAAAAGTCGCTAACGCTTTAAAAATTGACGAAGTTCGTTATGAATTATTGCCAGAAGAAAAAACAACTGTTTTAAAAGAGACAATCGATAGAAGCAAGAAAGCAGTCGCTTATGTTGGGGATGGCATCAACGATGCGCCTAGCATAACGCTAGCTGACGTTGGCTTTGCAATGGGCGGCGTTGGTAGCGACTTAGCGGTTGAAAATGCCAACATAGTCATTATGAACGATGACATTTCTAAAGTATTTACAGCGATAAAAATTGCGAAAACAACAAGAAATCGTGCAATATTCAATGTTGTTGCATCCTTGCTGATTAAGGTAGCTATCGCTCTATGTTCGGTCTTCATTCCAAATTTCCCTTTGATGATTGCGGTCTTTGCCGATACAGGAGTTACGCTTCTTATGGTTGCCTCATCAATCTCCTTGCTGATTCACAAAGTAAAATAAATAACGATTCTAAGGCTTCCATATGGAGGTCTTTTTATGCACGCTGCACAATAAAGTGCCTAAAAGCAAGTTCTCGTTGATTCCATCTTCGCGTATGCGTATAATACTCAAGCACGCGCATTAAGCGTCGCAGCGTGGTAGGATCCTTTGACGAGGACCCGACAAGCCACTGCATATCGTCAATTAAGGAGGACAATATGGCAAAGAAAATCGTCAAAGTCCTTAAGATGGAACTCCCAGGCGGAGATGCCCATCCAGGACCAAAGCTTGCTTCAGCAGGCGTTCAAATGGCTAAATTCTGCACTGACTTCAATGCAAAAACAGCCGACAGAAAAGGACAAACAGTCCCAGTAATCATCACAGCTTACGAAGACAAATCCTATGACTTTGTTATCAAGACATCGCCAGTCACAGATTTACTTCTCAAAGCCGCTGGAATCAAAAAAGGCTCCGGTGTTCCTAACAAAACAAAAGTAGGACACATCTCTGCTGCTCAACTTGAGGAAATCGCTCAATACAAGATGCCAGATCTTAACGCAAATGACATCGAAGCTGCAAAGAAAATCGTCGAAGGATCCGCTCGTCAAATGGGCATCACCATCGACAAATAATAGGGAGAGACAACAATGAAACAAGGAAAGAAATACATTGCTGCTAAGAAACTCGTTGACGAAAACAAAGAGTACACCCTTGAAGAAGCAGCCGCTCTTCTCAAAAAGACCAGCATCACAAAATTCGATTCAACAATCGATATCAGCTTCGCGTTAAATGTTAATCCAACATTAGCTGATCAATTAATCCGTGGAACATTAGTTCTTCCACACGGAAATGGCAAAACCAAGAAAATTCTCGCTGTTACCAACACAAAACAAGACGAAGCAAAGGCCGCAGGCGCTGACTTCGTTGGTGGCAAAGAAATGCTCGAGAAGATTCAATCCGAAAACTGGTTTGGCTTCGATATCATCGTTGCTACCCCAGACATGATGGGTGAACTTGGAAAAATGGGTCGTGTCTTAGGTCCTAAAGGCTTAATGCCAAACCCAAAGACTGGAACAGTCTCCATCGAAATTGGCAAAGCCATCACCGAAATCAAGAAAGGTAAGATCTCTTACCGTGTTGACAAGGATGGTAACTTAAACGTTTCTATCGCTCGTGTCTCCTTCTCTGAAAGCGACATCGTCGATAACTTACAAGCTATGATTGACGCAATCGTCAAATCCCGTCCATCAACAGTCAAAGGTGTCTACATCAAAACAGCCGTCGTCCATACAACCATGGGCCCAGGCATGAAGATCACCTTCCCAACCAGAAACTAATTCTGGTCACCAAATTTGGTGAATTGCTTGTTATTCCTAAGATAGCAACGGACACATGTCTTAATAAACCACGTTGCTGAGGTTACAAATTCACAAAACTAACTCACTAGTTATATCAAGCTTCACATATATATTAAGAAAGGAGGAACACAGTATGAATGCATCTGCACTTCAAGCTAAAAAGGATTCCGTCAAGGAAATCACTGAAGGTTTCAAATCCAGCAAGACAGTCGCTATCGTTTCTTATCAAGGCTTAACAGTCGCTGAAACGCAAGAACTCCGTCGTACCTTAGCAGAAAAGAACGCCAAGATGGGTGTTTACAAAAACACTTTAGTCCGTCGCGCCTTAGCTGATCAAGGAATCGAAGGATTAGACGAACTTCTTGAGGGACCAAATGCGTTAGTCTTCTCTGAAGATGTCACTAGCGCCGCCAAGGTTCTCTACAAATTCTCCCGTTTCCACGAACACCTCGTTTTACGCGGTGGTCTCGTTGAAGGAAAACCAGTAGACGCCAAAGGCATGAAAGAAGTTGCCAAACTTCCAACCAAAGAAGCATTACTTTCTATGTTCTGCATGGTTCTCAACGAACCTATCGCTGGCTTTGCCAGAGTCGCTAATCAAATTAGCGAAAAGGCTGGAGCAGAAGCCCCAGCAGCCAACTAATCTCTAGGAGGAAAAAACAATGGCTGAAAAATTAACAAATGAACAAATCATTGACACTCTCAAACAAATGACCGCCCTTGAACTCAAGGCTCTCGTTGATGCTGTTTGCGCTGAATTCGGCGTTACTGCCGCTGCTCCAACAGCTGCTGCTGCACCTGCTGAAGAAGAAGGCCCAGTCGCAAAAGGACCAACCGAAGTTTCCTTATTCTTAAAAGGACTCGGAACTGCTTCCAAAGTTGCAGTCATCAAAGTTGTCCAAGGCATCACTGGCTTAGGACTTATGGATGCTAAGAAACTCGTCGACTCCGCCCCAGTCGCCATCAAAGAGAAGATCTCTCCAGTCGAAGCTGAAGCTTACAAGAAGACTCTCACTGATGCTGGCTGCGAAGCTGAAGTTAAATAAGTTTCACCTAATCTTTGAACTTTGCCCTACCCATAGACTACTCGTCGCCTGTGGGTAGGGTTTTAGCACTTATAAGGAGGAAAGAAAAATGCCCCAATATTTCGACAATGTCGAAGGAATGGAACATCAAAATCTAACTATCGAATTTGATATTTTAGACCAACATTACTCCTTCAAGAGCGATAAAGGCGTATTCTCGAAAAACAAACTTGATTTTGGAACGAAACTCTTAATTGAAACCATTCTCGAATCTAAAGTTTCTTTGGGCGAAAGAATACTAGACCTTGGGTGTGGAGCGGGACCGATAGGACTAATCCTCGCTCACCTCGACCCTCTAAGGCAAGTCACGCTTGCCGATGTTAATGAGAGGGCCCTCGAACTTTGCAAGAAAAATGCTGATAATCTTGGCGTTTCTAAGCAAATAGAGATCGTTAATAGCGACGTTTACCTCAACGTACACTCCACCTTTGATACGATAATCTCAAACCCGCCAATAAGAGCGGGGAAACGCGTCACTTACCGGATCTACGATGAAGCATCATCCCATCTTAATGACAATGGTTCCCTAATCATCGTCATAAGGAAAGAACAAGGCGCCTTATCCGTGAAAGCACATCTAGAAGAAATCTTCGATAATGTCACGGTATTAGACCGTAAAAAAGGTTATTACATCATTCAATCGTTTAAGAAAAAGGAGCAGTATTAATGCCAAACGAAAAACCATTCCTAACCGAATTCCCAGGACCTAATGGCAAAAATTATCCAGTAGGCCTCAACCACCGCGTCAACTTCGGAAAGATTTCCGGCTCTTTAGAATTACCATATTTGGTTGCCGTTCAAACAAAATCTTTCAAGTGGTTCGTTGATAGTGGAATTGATGAAGTCTTTAGAGAGACTTTCCCAATCGAAAACAACAACAAGACTATTTCTCTTGAATATGTCAGCTGCCATTTCGAAGAACCAGAATACAAACCTCTCGAATGCAAAGAAGAAGATTTAACATATTGCAGCAAATTAAAAGCCACTCTTCGCTTAAAGAACAATGAAACAGGCGAAATGAAAGAGTCCGAAGTCTATATGGGTGATGTCCCAATGATGACTAATAGCGGCACTTTCATCATCAATGGCACAGAAAAAGTCGTTGTTTCCCAAATTATTCGTTCCGCAGGAGCCTATTTTGAGTATCCTAACGAAAAAGGAATTGAATATCACGCTGAATTAATTCCTACAAGAGGAACTTGGATCGAATTTGAAAATACCAACAAGAATATCATCTATGTTGATATCGACCATTCTCAAAATGCCTCACACAAACTTTATGCACCTGCAATCTTTAAAGCCCTTGGTTTCCAAGAAAGCGATATTACAGAATTATTCGGTGAATCCGAAGCCTTAATTAACACCTTAAAGAAGGATGAAGGCAACTATAATTCCAACCAAGCTTTAATCGAAATCTTTAGAAAATTAAAACCAGGTGAACCAATCACAAAAGACGGAACATACAATCTCTTAATTCAACGTTTCTTCGATGACAAACGTTATGATTTAGGTAGAGCCGGCCGTTTTAAGCTCACACAAAAACTTGGCATTTATGGTCGTTTAGCTGGCCGTGTCCTTGCTGAACCTCTTATTGATGTTAATGGCGAGATCGCCACTAACAAAGATGGCGAAGCAATGATTGCTGGCTACACCATCACAAAAGAAGACGTCCAAAAACTCCGTGACGAAGAATTCTTTGAACAAGGCGCAATGGAATATGATCTTGCAAGCAAGGTCAATCCTGACTTCGCAATCGGTTCAACAAAAGTAAACATCGTCAAAGTTCACGCCAAAGACAAAGTAAGCGAAAAAATCGTTAAAATCATCGGTACTTCCTTCGAACTTGAAGGAACGCTTGATGGCAGCAAGAAGCCACTTCTTTGCATCGCTATACCAGATATCGTCGCCTGCTTCTCATATTTTGAGAACATTCGCGATGGTATTGGCTCATTAGATGATATCGATAACCTTGGTAATCGTCGTGTCCGTTGCGTTGGCGAATTGCTCCAAAACCAATTCCGCATGGGTCTTACAAAGATGAGCAAGACCATCATCCAACGTATGAACACAACGGTCGATTTCTCCGAAGCAAAGCCACAAGCCTTTGTCTCTATTCGTCCATTAACTTCTTCCATCCATGAGTTCTTCAATACTTCGCAACTCTCTCAATTGATGGACCAAGTCAACCCACTTTCTGAACTTGCCAATAAACGTCGTCTTTCTGCTTTAGGCCCTGGCGGCTTAACCCGTGAAAGAACAACCATGGCTGTTCGTGACGTTCACGATACTCACTATGGTCGTATTTGTCCTATTGAAACACCAGAAGGTCAAAACGTCGGTTTAATCAACAACTTAGCTACCTATGCTAAGATCAATAAATTAGGATTCATCGAAACTCCATATCGCCGTGTCTTTAAGTCAACTGACGAAAATGGCATAACACATGTTTACGTTTCCGATGAAGCTGAATATCTTTCCGCAGACGATGAAAGAGGACTTTATATCGCTGAGGCCAACATGAAAGTTTCCGAACCAATGGAACTTGAATTCGATGGCCACAAAGAAATCGTCAAAGAAATTCTCGATGATGAAGTCGTCACACGTCACGACGATGAAAATATAATCGTTAGCAAAGAGGTTATCTCTTATGTTGACGTTTCTCCAAAACAAATCGTCTCTGTTGCTGCATCTTGTATTCCATTCCTTGAACACGATGACTCTACTCGTGCTCTTATGGGTGCAAACATGCAACGTCAGGCCCTCCCATTACTCCAACCAGAACTTCCATATGTCGGAACTGGTATGGAAAGAAATGTCGCTCACGACTCCGGTTTAGCCGTTGTTGCTAGAGCCGATGGCGAGGTCACCTATATCGATAGCACCGAAATCACAGTCAAAGAGGAAGAAGGAGAACATACATATTTCTTACGTAAGTTCGAAGGAACCAACCAAGGAACATGCATCAATCAAACTCCAATCGTCCATGTTGGCGATCATATCAAAGAAGGCGATGTCATTGCTGATGGCCCATCCATGAAAAATGGTGAATTGGCCTTAGGACACAACCTCCTTATCGCTTATATGACTTGGAACGGCTACAACTACGAAGACGCCGTCATCATGTCTGAAAACATGATCAAAAACGACACATATACCTCAATTCACATTGAAGTCTATGATGTTGAATGCCGTGAAATCAAGGGCGGTGACTCTGAAGAAATCACCCGTGATATCCCAAATACAAACGAAGAATCCAAGAAATACCTCGATGAAAGAGGCATTATCATCCCAGGCGCAGAAGTCAAAGAAGGAGATATCCTCGTTGGTAAGACCACACCAAAAGGTCGTGTTGATCCAACTCCAGAAGAAAAACTTCTTATGTCTATCTTCGCCGAAAAGGTCAACGATGCCAAGGATACATCATTACGCGTTCCTCACGGTGGACAAGGTATTGTCTTAAAAGTCAAATGCTTCTCACGCCGCCATAAGGATCCACTCGCTCCAGGCGTTATCGAAAAGATCAGAGTCTACATCATCCAAAAGAGAAAGATCTCCGAAGGTGATAAGATGTCAGGCCGTCATGGTAACAAAGGCGTTATCTCCAAGATCTTACCAGTCGAAGATATGCCATTCTTACCAGATGGTACGCCAATCGACATGATGCTTTCTCCAATGGGCGTTCCTTCCCGTATGAATATCGGTCAGGTTTTCGAGGTTCAACTCGGGCTCGCTTGCCGTAAACTCAATATGCGTGTCGCGACCCCAGTCTTCGATGGTTTGACTTCTGATGAAATCTCAGAACTCATGAAGAAAGCTGGACTTTCTAGCGATGGAAAGACAATTCTATATGATGGACAAACAGGTGAACGTTATCCAGAACGTATCGCAGTTGGCGTCCAGTACATGATCAAACTCAACCACATGGTTGATGATAAATTACATGCCCGTAGCGTCGGACCATACAGCTTGATTACCTTACAACCTCTTGGTGGTAAAGCTCAAAATGGTGGTCAGCGTTTCGGTGAGATGGAAGTCTGGGCTCTTGAAGCTTATGGCGCAGCCCATACCCTCCAAGAAATGATGACTGTCAAATCTGATGATCGCGTCGGAAGAAGAAAGACCTATGAATCAATCATCAAAGGTAACGCTCTTCCAAGATCAAGCATGCCAGAAGCCTTCAAGGTTCTCACAAAAGAACTTAAGGGTCTTTGCATGGATGTCTCTCTCTTCAATAAAGAAGGAGAAAAGATTGATATGGATAACCTAGTCAAGGATGCCTTGGTTGAAGAAAGAAAGACTAATTCAGCCATCCGTAACCTCACTAGTGCCCGTAACAATAGTCAAGAAGATGATTCTATTGAAGAACCATCATCTGTCACCGATGTAATGGAAGCTGTGGCCGAAGAAGGCCTTAGCGTCACAAGCAACATTGGTCACAATGAATAATTAGGAGGAAGAAAGAATTATGTTTGATATAAACAATTTAGCCGCAATGCAAGTCGGACTTGCTTCCCCAGATACAATCCGTGGTTGGTCACACGGCGAAGTTATTAACTCCGAAACGATCAACTATCGTTCTCATAAGCCAGAATTCGGTGGCTTATTCTGCGAACAAATCTTTGGTCCTGTGAAGGATTATGAATGTTCATGCGGAAAATACAAAAAGATGAGATATCAAGGCACAACATGTGAAAAGTGCCACGTTGAAGTTATCTCTAAGGAGTGGAGAAGAGAAAGATTCGGTCATATCGAACTCGTCTCTCCTTGCACCCACATCTGGTATTTGAAAGGTATCCCATCCCGTATTGGCTTACTTCTCGATATGTCTCCAAAAGAGCTTGAAGAAGTTGTCTATTTCGCTGGTCACCTTTGCTTAAACCCAGGAACTTCCACAATTTTGAAGAAAAAGCAATTCTTCAATGACTCCCCAGATAGCAGAAATGCCTTCGTTCAAGCCATTGAAGCGATCCAACAAAGTGGCGATATCATTGATGGAAGCGCGGATTTCTACAAAGCTCAAGAAATCATTGAACGTTTACTCAACCCAAATGAAACCTTTGACTTTGCTTCAACCTCAGCTTTCGTTGCTAAATACACCGATGCCGAATTTGGCGAAGGTGCTGCAGCCGTCAAACGCTTACTTAGCGAAATTGACTTAGATGAAGAATTCAACATTCTTACAGACAAAGTTAATAACGAAAAAGGCCAAGCTCGTTTAAAATCAGCCAAGAGACTCGAAGTTGTCGAAGCTTTCCGTAACTCCAACCAAAAACCTGAATGGATGGTTCTCGATGTAATCCCAGTGATTCCACCAGAGCTTCGTCCAATGCTTCAACTCGATGGCGGTCGTTTCACCGATTCCGACATCAATGATTTATATCGTCGTGTTATCATTCGTAACACACGTTTGAAGAAATTAATTGAAAACAATGCTCCTAGCGTTATTCTTTGCAATGAAAAACGTATGCTTCAGGAGGCCGTTGACGCTTTAATCGATAACGGTCGCCGTGGCAAACCAACAGTTGGCAAAAATGGTCGCGAACTTAAATCCCTTTCTAGCGGATTAAGAGGAAAGCAAGGTCGCTTCAGACAAAACTTACTCGGTAAGCGTGTTGACTATTCCGGTCGTTCGGTTATCGCAGTCGGTCCAAATCTTAAGATGTACCAATGTGGTCTTCCACGCGAAATGGCCGTTCAACTCTTACGCCCATTCATTTCCGCCATTCTCTTAAAGAGAGGCATTGTTACCGCCCATAAACAAGCTGAAAAGCTCATCGATTCTTACGATCCAAAGGTTTATGACATCGTTGAAGAGATAATTGGCCAACACCCAGTTCTCCTTAACCGTGCTCCAACCCTTCACCGTCTTTCCATCCAAGCTTTCCAACCTGTCTTAGTCGACGGACACGCTATCCGTTTACACCCACTCGTTTGCCCTGGCTTCAACGCTGACTTCGATGGTGACCAGATGGCCGTTCACGTTCCTCTTGGAAAAGCTGCCCAATCTGAGGCTCTTAACCTCATGCTTGCTTCCAATAACATTCTTGGTCCAAAAGATGGCAAAACTGTCGTCGTTCCTGGACAGGATATGGTCTTAGGTAACTACTACCTAACAGCTGAAGAATCAATCGTCGATATGCTTAACCGTGCGAAAGACCTTCGTAAAGTTACAGTCTATGACGAAGCTGAAAAAGCAGCTAACGAAAAAGCAGCCGTTCAACAAGAAACATTTGCTAAAGAAGAAGGCAAGATCTTCGGTTCTGTCACATCAGTTTTCGAAGCATATGAAACTGGATCCATCCAAATTCATACGCGTATTGTCATTCCTGCAAAAGCAATCCACAAGACATTTGGCGACGACTTAAATGAATTCGCCCTTCCAAAAGATGTTGAGAATAAATATCTCATCACCACCGTTGGTAAGGTCATCTTCAACGAAATCTTCCCAGATGACTTCGTCTATATCAACTGCAACAAGCCAGCATCAATCAACCGCGAAACAATCGAATCTTGGTTCGTTTCCCCTGCTGACGTTCAAAAAGAACATGATGCCCTTGAAGCAAAAATCGGTTCACTCTCTGATGATGAAGCTATCAAATTCATCGTTGAGAATTACTTCATGAAAGAAGATAAGAAGACTGGAAAACTCGTCTATATCGACGAACATTACAGAGATTCCGATTATCCAGAACTCGCGAAGATTGCCTTAGCCTTCCATAAAGATGGCAACAACCTCTCTGAGCATATCTGCTTAACAAATCTTCTTACTGGTATTGGCAAGAAAGATATCGGTGCCCTCATCGATATGGTCTTCCATAAATATGACATGAAAGATGAAGATAGAGTCGAACCAAAACCATGCAAAACTTCCGCAATCTTAGATAAGATCAAAGACCAAGGCTTCAAATATTCAACAATCTCCTCAGTCACAATCGCCCTTTCTGATATTAAAGATATTAAGAATAAAGACGGATATGTCGCTGAAGGTCAAAAGAAGGTTGAAGCAATCAATGCCGCTTATAAACTCGGTTACATCGAAAACGAAGAACGTTATAAACAAGTTTGTAAAGTTTGGACAAATGTCACCGACCAAGTCGCAAAAGAAGTTGCTGGCTACATGAAGAAAGATAACCGCAACCCATTGATCATCATGGCCGATTCCGGTGCTCGTGGATCATTGGATAACTTCAAACAGTTAATTGGTATGAAAGGCTTAGTCTCCAACCCTAAGAACGAGGCTATCGAACTTCCTATTATTTCTTCCTATCGTTCTGGCGTTAAGGTCAACGAATTCTTCATCAACACCCACGGTGCTCGTAAGGGCGGAGCCGATACAGCCTTAAAGACTGCTGACTCTGGTTATCTTACAAGACGTCTTGTCGACGTTTCTCAAGACGTTATCGTTCGTGAAGATGATTGCCATTGCGATCACGGATATAAAGTCCGTAAGATTGAAAAGGCTGCATCTAGCGGTGGCGAAGCAAAAGTTATTGCCTCACTTTCTTCCCGTATCAATGGCCGTTTCGCAATGCACGATATCATCAACCCAACAACGGGCGAAGTTATCGTCCCAGCTAACACCTTGATCCACGAAGATCAAGCTAAAGCCGTTGAAAAGGCTGGCATCGAAGAAGTGGAAATCCGTTCCATCTTCACATGCCAAACAAAAGAAGGCGTCTGCCGTCATTGCTATGGCTTAAATATGGCAACCGGTCACCTCGTTCAACTTGGTGAAGCGGTTGGTATTATGGCTGCTCAATCAATCGGTGAACCTGGTACGCAGCTCACCATGCGTGTCTTCCACACTGGTGGTATGGCTGGTGAAGATATCACTTCCGGTCTTCCACGTGTTCAAGAACTTGTCGAAGCCCGTAATCCAAAAGGACAAGCCATCATCGCTAAATTCGCTGGTAAAGTCACTGACATTACCAATAATCCAGATGGCTCACAAGCAGTTACCATCACCTCTTTAGCTGGTCCAACTGCCGAAAATCCTATGGCTGAAGCGGAAGTCTATGACATTCCACGTAATACAAAACTTGCCGATGGCGTTACAAAAGGCGCAACAATCGAAGCAGGCGGACTTATTACAAAGGGTTCCAAGAGACTTCAAGATCTCCTTGATTACACCGATGTTTCCACAGTTGAAACATATATGTTAAAGGAAATCAAATCCGTATACGCCTCTCAGGGTATCGAACTTTCTGATAAACACCTTGAGATCGTTATCCGTCAAATGTTACGCAAGATGTTCATCAATGATTCTGGCGACACAAAACTCTTACCAGGAACAAGAGTCGACATCGATCGTTACACAGAGGCCAACCAAGAAGCCCTTATCAATGGCTTACACCCAGCTGTCGGCCGTCCATTAATCCTTGGTATCACCAAAGCTGCCTTAGAGACCGAATCCTTCCTCTCTGCCGCATCCTTCCAAGAAACCAATCGTGTCCTTACCGACGCTGCCATTAAGGCAAAACGCGATAACCTCCACGGTTTGAAAGAGAATGTCATCACTGGCAAACTCATTCCTACAGGATCTGGATTATTCACTGAAGAGGAAGAAAAGGCTCTCCTTAATAACTTCGACGTCTTAACAAAGATGAAAGAAGTCAAAGCCCAATACGTTGAGGCTCATGACCGTAAGGACAGCATTGCTGACTAATCAATGAAATTAAGCGTAGTTATCAAAAATAGCTACGCTTTTTTCTTTGCTTTTGATGCAAATAAAAAAGGCCTTATGGCCTTAATTTATTTTCTTGCTTTTAAGAAATTCAACCGCGCCCATCAAATAAAACGGGTTTAGATTCAAACATGCAATGATTATCGTGATAATTCCAACGGCTTTGCCCTTATAATTCGTTACTAATATAGAAATTGTTAAGAGACTAAATAATGTCCATAGGAAGACGGCCATAGAAGGAATTAGAAGAGAATCGGCCCAAAGAAGGAATTCTTTAAATGGGCTATCTTTTCTTGCATACACCGAAGCCATCAATAAGATAAAGGAGATGGCCATCAAAACGATTTGATAGATCGCGCCAATCTTGTAATTCTTGCTGAATTTGCTCTTTTTCTTTTTCTCTTCTTCCTTAGAAAGCTCACTACCATCTTTTACGAAATGATGATCGATATGTTTCCATTCAGGATTTTTGAAAGCGGAAACTGCAGAGAATATTGGATCCATTAAGGTATATAAAGGGAAAAGGAAGGAATAAAGGAATATTTTGTGCCAAGGCAATAAGATATGTTTCCATTCTTTGATAATAACCAAAACGTTATGCAAGAATGAACCTATATATAACCCACCTATAACGCCTATCCAATAATTAAGAACGCTCATCCAGGAAAAACTATCATCTCCAACGATGAAGAAGAGAGATAAGGCCACAATTTGATAAATAGCCGTAATCCAGAAAGCAAGGAATGAATAAGGGAAAGTTTGGAAGAATATATCATATTTAGACCAAGACGGCTTCTTAAAGAAGGATTTAATCATTTGCCAAGCATAACGATTAAAGGCAATCAATCCTCCTCTTGCCCATCTGATTCTTTGACGCCATAAGAGCTTTAATGTTGTTGGTTGCTCTTCATAGAATACCGCTTCCTCGGTAAAACCAGTCTTATAGTTATTAGAGGTTAAATCTAACAAAGTTTCGATATCTTCCGTTAAAGAAACCCATTTCCATCCATCTTTTAATAAATAAGATCTTAAAGTAGTGGAAGGACCGTACATTTCTTGAGAACAGTTTAAGACTTGTCTTGGGCGTAACCCATCTAAGGAATGGGCGAATGCTTGAATGCCGCACATCGAAGAAATCCAGTTTTCCGAAAGATTTTTCGTGTTTCTGTAGGCGATACATTCATCAACCCCGCTAGATTGAAGATAGTTATTAATCTTAGAAATATAATCAGGGGCAGGAACGTTATCGGCATCTAAGGTCGTAAAAGCGTAATACTGATTAATATCGATATCCTTTTGTATTTGGGAAACTAGATATCTTAAGCCATAACCCTTAGAACGCTCATTAGGATCATTATGATAATAGACGATAGCCCCACGTTCTTTCGCTATTTCACCAGTCTTATCCGTGCAATTGTCCGCACAAACGTAAATATCAATCAATTCTTGAGGGTAATCCATGTTGCGAATCGAATCGATGAGATTGCCAATAACTAATTCCTCATTCCATGCCGTAATGATAAAGGCATATTTTTTATCTCTTGGCATTTCTGGATATTTCTTCGGCTTGCTAAATAAACCGATAACGATATATACGGTCTTATATGCAACAAGAACTCCAAGAAGTAAGAACAACGACGAAAATATTACTTGAACATATCCTTGAGCGGGAATCGGCTCGTTATTTTCTATGGCATTCATAATTAAATCGATGCCTAAAAAAGAATAGAACCATTTAGCTATTGCTTCCCAAAATTGTTGCATAAACATAACCTCACAGCAATTATTGTGATTATAACAAAACATATATTTTTAATAAAGATTTAAAGATTAATAAATAAGAATGAGAGAAAAGCATATCACTTATAGAAGCATTCTCTTTTCATTTATCTAAATAAAAGAAAAATTATAATGTTTAATAATTGATTTCTTAGTATTTTCAAAGCACACTTAACCCAGTGTATCAAAATTGATATAAATTCGATGTTGACAAGGCTTTTTAAGGGAAGTAAACTTTTCCAGCATGTGAAAAGGGCGATGTCCCTTTTTTCACGAATGCGTATACTCGTAAAGGAGAATAGGACAAAATGCCTACAATTAATCAGCTTGTCCGTTCTGGCAGAAAGAGCAACGTTAAGAAATCTAAGTCACCAGCCTTAGGAAAACGTTATAACTCCTTAACCAAAACGACAAAGAATCAACCAAGTGCTCAAAAACGTGGTGTTTGCACCCGTGTTGGCACAATGACTCCTAAGAAGCCAAACTCAGCTCTTAGAAAATACGCCCGTGTACGTCTTTCCAATGGTTATGAAGTCACAGCCTATATCGGCGGTGAAGGACATAACTTACAAGAACACTCCACCGTTATGATTCGTGGTGGCCGTGTCAAAGACTTACCAGGTGTCCGTTACCACATCATCCGTGGTACCCTTGACTGCGCCGGTATCGAAGCCCGTCGCCAAGGCCGTTCCTTATATGGAACAAAGAAACCAGCTCCAGCTAAATAATAGAAAGGATTAGAAAATTATGTCACGTAAAGGAAAAACTGAAAAACGCGATGTCTTGCCAGATCCAATCTATAACAGCAAGCTCGTCACACGTTTAATCAACCGTGTTATGTATGATGGCAAGAGAGGCACTGCCCAAACCATCATCTACAATTCCTTCAAAATCATTGAAGAGAAAACCCAAAAGCCAGCAATTGATGTCTTTGCAACCGCAATCAACAACATCATGCCAGAAGTCGAACTCAAAGTTCGCCGTATTGGTGCTGCAAACTATCAAGTTCCAGTCGAAGTTAGCCCAGAAAGAAAACAAACTCTCGGTCTTCGTTGGTTAGTCACCTATTCCCGTCTTCGCAATGAAAAGACAATGGAACAAAAATTAGCCGGTGAAATCATTGATGCCGCTAATGGAAGTGGCGCTTCCGTCAAGAAGAAGGAAGATGTCCATAAGATGGCTGAAGCCAACAAGGCTTATGCCCATTATCGCTGGTAATTGAAGGAGAATACCCATGGCAGATGAAAATATGATCAATGAGAGCTCGACCTACGATCTCCCACACACCCGCAACATTGGTATTATGGCTCACATCGATGCTGGTAAAACAACAACGACTGAGCGTATCCTCTATTACACAGGACGTACCCACAAAATCGGCGAAGTTCACGAAGGAACTGCCACCATGGACTGGATGGTCCAAGAACAAGAGCGTGGTGTTACCATCACCGCCTCCGCTACAACCGCTTTCTGGAAAGGCCACCGTATCAACATCATCGATACCCCAGGGCACGTTGACTTCACAGTCGAAGTTGAACGTTCTCTCCGTGTTCTCGATGGCGCTGTAACCGTCCTTGATTCCAAAAACGGCGTTGAGCCACAAACAGAAACAGTTTGGAGACAAGCTGATAAATATGGCGTCCCAAGAATCGTCTTCTGCAATAAGATGGACGCTATTGGTGCTGACTTCTATATGTGCTTAGACACATTAAAAGAAAGACTTGGCGTTAAATATGCCGCTTTCCAACTTCCTATTGGCAAAGAAAGCCAATTCAAAGGCGAAGTCGACCTCGTTACAATGACCGCTTGGATCTTTGGCGATAATAAGGATGATGTCCCACAACACGTCGACATCCCAGAAGATCTCAAAGACAAAGCAGCCGAATATCATCAAAAACTTATCGAAGCCCTTGCTGACTACGATGAAGATTTAATGATGATGGTCTTAGATGGACAAGAACCAAGCGTTGATATGATCAAAAACGCTGCTCGTAAAGCCGTCTTAACCTCTAAATTCTTCCCAGTTTTCTGCGGAACAGCCTTCAAGAATAAAGGTGTTCAACTCCTTCTTGATGCCGTTCTCGATTATCTCCCATCCCCACTTGATATCCCAGGTGAAAAGGGAACAAAGAATGGCGAAGAATACGTTTGCAAAGTTACCGATGATGCTCCATTTGTCGGTCTTGCCTTCAAGATTGCCACCGACCCATTCGTTGGCCGTCTTGCCTATGTCCGTGTCTATCAAGGCGTTTTAAAGAGTGGTACATATGTTCTTAACTCCACAAACGGAAAACAAGAACGTATTGCTCGTTTAGTCTTGATGCACGCCAACCACCGTCAAGAAGTCGATTGCTTACACGCTGGTGAAATCGGCGCTGTTGTCGGCTTAAAGAATACTACTACAGGCGATACATTATCTGATCCAGCAGAAGATGTCGTTCTCGAATCACTTGAATTCCCAGAACCAGTTTTGGAACAAGCAGTCGAGCCAAAGACAAAAGCTGACTTAGAGAAGATGAATAATGCTATTCAAAAACTCGCTGAAGAAGATCCTACATTCAAGGCTCATACAAATACCGAAACCGGCCAAACAATCATTGGTGGTGTTGGTGAATTACAACTCGATATCATCGTCGACCGTATGAGAAGAGAATTCGGCGTCGAAGTTAACGTTGGAAGACCTCAAGTCAACTATCGTGAAACAATCCGTAAAACCGGCGAAGCACAAGGCCGTTATGTCAAACAGTCTGGTGGTCACGGTCAATACGGTGACGTATGGATCCGCTTCGAACCAAATCCAGGAAAAGGATTTGAATTCGTTGATGCAATCGTTGGCGGTGCAGTTCCAAAAGAATTCATCAAACCAACACAACAAGGTCTTGAAGATGCAATGACTCGTGGTCTTGTCGCAGGCTATCCTGCAATCGATATCAAAGCCACATTATTTGATGGTTCCTACCACGATGTCGACTCTTCAGAAGCTGCTTATAAGATCGCCGCTTCCATGGCTCTTAAAGCTGCCGCTTCCAAGTGTGACCCAGTCATCCTTGAACCTGTTATGAAAGTCGAAATCACCGTTCCAGAGAAGTACTATGGTGACGTCATTGGTGATGTTACACGTAGACGTGGCGAAATCACTGGCGAAATCCAACGCGGTAACGCAAAGGAAATCGACTGCTTTGTCCCACTTGCTGAAATGTTCGGCTATGTTACTGATCTTCGCTCAATGACACAAGGTCGTGGTAACTTCATGATGGCCTTTGACCACTATGGAGAATGCCCACGCTATGTCCAAGATCAAATTATTGCTAACAGCAATATGTCAAATCGCTAATTCTGTTGATTAATCAAACAAGGCGATTTACAATAATTGAGCGTTTGTTTAAACCATTATTGGAGGAATAAAAACAATGGCAAAAGAGAAATTCAACCGTGACCGTACCCACGTTAACGTTGGTACAATCGGCCACATCGACCATGGTAAGACAACCTTATCAGCTGCAATCATGCACGTTCTTAGCTTAGTCGGCAAAGAAACCAACGGCGTCGAAGGAAACGCAAAAGACGTCGGATATGCTGGTATCGACTCTACACCAGAAGAAAGAGCTCGTGGTATCACCATCAACTCTGCTCACGAAGAATACGAAACAAAAACCCGTCACTATGCTCACGTTGACTGCCCAGGGCACGCTGACTACATCAAGAACATGATCACCGGTGCAGCTCAAATGGATGCTGCTATCCTTGTCGTCGCTGCAACTGATGGTGTTATGCCTCAAACCCGTGAACACGTCCTTCTTGCTCGTCAAGTCGGTGTTCCAGCAATCATCGTCTTCCTTAACAAATGTGATATGGTCGACGATCCAGAATTAGTCGACTTAGTCGAAATGGACGTTCGTGACCTTCTCACATCCTATGGATTCCCAGGAGATGATCTCCCAGTTATCCGTGGTTCCGCTTTAAAAGCCGGACAAGTCGCTTCCAGCAAAGATGCTGATGCAGCTTGCGTCTTAGAGTTATTAAAAGCTCTTGACACCTATATCCCAGATCCAGTCCGTTCTGATGATAAGCCATTCTTAATGCCTATCGAAGACGTCATGACAATCTCTGGCCGTGGCACAGTCGTTACTGGCCGTGTCGAACGTGGTGTCGCAAAAATGAACGACGAAGCCGAAATCGTCGGTATCCGTCCAACCATCAAGACAGTCATCACTGGTCTTGAAATGTTCCGTAAGACTCTTGATTTCGTCGAGTCTGGTGATAACGCCGGTGTTCTTCTCCGTGGTGTTACCCGTGACCAAGTCGAACGTGGCCAAGTCCTTGCTAAACCAGGATCCATCGTTCCACACGACAAATTCACTGCTACAGTCTACGTCCTTACCAAAGAAGAAGGCGGCCGTCACACTGGCTTCTTAAAAGGCTATCGTCCACAATTCTTCTTCCGTACAACCGATATCACCGGTACAATCGACCTCCCAGCCGATGTCGAAATGGTTATGCCTGGTGATCACGTTACCTTCACAGTTAGCTTAATCCACCCAGTTGCTCTTGAAGCTGGTACTAAGTTCTCCATCCGTGAAGGCGGCAAGACCGTTGGTTCCGGACAAGTCGTTGACATCCTTCACTAATTTAATTAGTTAAGAATTTAGCGAAATTAGCCCTGCGTTTGCAGGGCTTTTTTTGTTGGTTGAACAGATATAAAGTTAAAACGAGCATTTACGGAAAATAAAAAATAAATAAAAAACAATCATTGACAATATAGTTAGTTAAGACTAATATGTCCTTGTCAAGGAAATTTAGGGGATATTATGATTGATATATTGCTATTGCCATTCATGTGTGTTTCTATTTCGAATCCACGAATTGCAAGTGCTGAGTTGGATAATCCGTCAATTTCTTTTAACTCAATCATCTCAACAACTGGCAACAAACTGTTTATGGATGATGATTACAAAAAGATGTACGTGGAGAAAAAAGCCATTCTATCCTACAAAGGGGAATATGCTGAAAAAGTTAGTGGTAACAAAACTTATCTTACTGCCGAGAAGATGGAATTACCTACTGGTAATTTAAGATTTTATAATCGCTCATTAGATGTTAGCGGATCGCTTTCAAGGTTCAATACGAACGACACGTATTATATTAATCTTGAGGACCGCATGATAACGGAGTTCCGCTTCATGACGGACGATCAAAACGTTACTGCATATGTATCCGATGAAAATAGAATTAAGTTATTTGATGTTTTTCAAAAAGATGAATCAAAGGGATTGCCTAGCGGTTTATTAACCAAAGGTGCTTATTATTTAACCGTAAGTGGAAGTGGTTATACTGATGTTAACTACAAAATAAACATATTTGCCTCTTATGCAGACTCAAAGGAAAGACTCACGATAGATGAGGATTTCATGAGTAAATATACGGCTCTAGTTTGGGAATCGGATTATGTTCCTGGCACTGTTGATCCAATTGATGGAACAACAATTAGAACTGATTACAAACCTAGTAGAAGAAGCCCATGGTCCCATAAAGGAAGATTTGTGTCAGGCGAATTAAACAAACAATATCTTTATAGATCTGTGTATATTTGGACTAAAGACGCATACGAAGATTTATATAATGATGTCCAACTTTATAAAAATAAACTTTTAGAAATTTCGAAGAACACGAAAGAGATAGCCACTAAATGGAGCACAACGTCAAGTGCTACTGGCGCAGCAGGGTTCTTTGTAACGTTTTTCCCGGTCGTTGGTGGGGTGTTAGGGACTGCACTTGGCGGAGTAAGCCTAGCCACCTCGATAATCGCCGCATGTATTGGAAGTTCAACTGAAATCGATACGGATTTAGCAATAAGACAATGCGGCGCGATCCTAGGGTCCTTGTATAAAAGAGCATCAGATGCAATATTATCATTTAAAGAAGGCGTTATTGTAAAATCATATACAAACGATACGAAATACACCAAACGACACTATCAAAAAATTAGATTTCAACCATATTTAGATTATTCAAGCAATGATATTTATCAAATCGTTGAAAAAGGAGCAGATGAAGACAAGTACCCATCTTACGATGTTCTTCTCCGACACGGTGCCGACAATCAAATAATCAGCGATTGTCAAGGGATTTTTACCGCGTATAAGAATTATAAAGACATCAAACCATTAGTGTCATTGGAGGGCAAATAATCATGAAAAAAAGAAAATATATATTCATGTTCCTTTGCACTATTTCATTATTCACGACTTCTTGTAACAAACAAAATACAATTCAAGAAGAAATTGCTGTTTTAGAAAAAAACGGTTGTTTGTTATTAAATAAAACATACGAATATATCCATAAACACGCTTATGGCGCTGAAGGCAGGGGTCGTTTCTATGATATTTATGCCAAAGAATTAAAGTTTACTGGCAAATTTGAATACTCCAAGACCGTAGGGAAAACCGAAGTCTACACAGCCGGAGCATTCAATGGTCAGGAAACGATGCTTTATTTCAGAGATGGCATAAACGTCGGCTTCAGCACGAGGGATCCTCAATTCGGGCTGTCGCTTTTTGGCTGCACCTTAGGAAGCCCGACTCGTGACTACATGAATGACAGCTGGGATAATTCACTAATCGCTAAATTCAACGCTCGTGGGTGGATTTGCACATATGAAAGACTTGAGGAAGAACATTCAGAACTTTCTATATTCGACATCAATGAGCCTATTGAACTTGTTCATAGATATATGACTTACCAAGATAAGCTTCACGTTAATTTCGGCTTCGAAAACCAATATTCGCTATCCTGGAACATGATGTCCTTAGAAGTCTATCTTGATGAATGAACTCAAATATGACTATCGGGGAGATTAAGACCATGAAGAAAAATAATATTTTATTGGCATTTCTTTGCACTATTCCATTATTCACGACTTCTTGCAACAAACAAAACACGATTCAAGAAGAAATCGCGGTTTTAGAGAATAATGGCTGCTTTTTCCTGAACAAAACCTTTCAAGAAATATATGACAAGTTGGGTTCTCGTAAATTCTATGACATCTATTTCGAAGAATTAAAATATACTGGCAAATTTGAATACTCCAAGACCGTAGGGAAAACCGAAGTCTACACAGCCGGAGCATTCAATGGTCAGGAAACGATGCTTTATTTCAGAGATGGCATAAACGTCGGCTTCAGCACGAGGGATCCTCAATTCGGGCTGTCGCTTTTTGGCTGCACGATAGGAAGCCCAAGCCACGGTTACATTACCAAATTTTGGGATGATTCAGTAGTTGCTAAATTCCATGAACGTGGGTGGGTATATGATTATCAGAGGTTAGAGAAAGAATATTCGGAACTTTCCGTGCTAGATATTAACCCGCCTATAAATACACCCCATAGATATATGTATTATCAAAACAAACTTCATGTTAACTATGGAATGAAGACGATAGAATCATTGGGTTGGAGCATGATATCTTTAGAAGTCTACCTTGACGAATAGGAATGATGTAATGTTCTTCAATATTTAAAGAGGTGGAAATAGGGTAAATATTTAAATATTTCTTTCATAATTTTTCTCTTTCACCTATATTTAATGCCATGGAAGAAAAAGATTTAACACAAATAGCACCAGTATCAAAAAGAGCTCTCTCTTTTATCATTGATTTCGTTTTAGCCTTCGTGCTTGGCATCATCATTAATAGCACTCTAACAAGTACTTATTTATTTAATGCGTTAGGAGGAGGAAGTCTCCAACAAGATTATTATTCCTTCGCCATTGATTCAGGGCTTGTTAACGCGACAAAGAATGATGACGGAACGATAAAAACGATATTCCTTTATTCTTATGCGCCTGACGGAAAGGAAAACACGACTCTCCAATATGTTGCAACGCCAAACTTTGAACTTGGCTATGAAGCATATCTTGATAAGGTTTGGAACTATTACACGGATTTCTACCCAAACGATTCAAGAATGATTCATCCAGAAGGATATACATATAGCAAAGATTCGTTGGACTCTTATAAAACATATGTTTATAAAGATATATTCCTTTTGCCAGATCCTACTAGCGTTGAAGGAAAAAGTGATGTCACGCTATATTCAAGCGATGAAAATCAAATCTATTTCCAATACGCGACAAATGAAGACGGAACGCCTAATTTAACTGCTAAGCCAATTCTTAGAGAGAATGTTAAGAACGATCTTGAGGATGCAACAAAAAGAAACGACACCCTCAAAAACCTTCGTGATTATTTCCTTGCTATAAGCGAAAGTTCCTCGTCAATATCCATCTCTGGAACGGGAATATATTATCAAGCCGCTCTCCATATGGAGGGGCAATCTGGTTCAAACCAAACATATTTCTCAAATATCTACACGAAAGTTAGCTGGATTAGCTGGGAATGCTCTCTTGTCGCATTGCTTCCTCTTTATGTTATTCTCTTCTATATCGTCCCAGCATGTGACAAAAAAGGAAGAACGCTTGGAAAATGGGCCTTTGGCGTTGTTGTAATCAACAAAGACGGAACATACATGAAGCCATATCAAAGATTTATAAGGCCTTTATATATGGTTATTCTTTGTTCCTTAACCCTCATTCCTAATAATTCCATTTCTTTCTTAGCCTTTGGTGCTGTCGCCTTACTTGATTTTGGCTTTGCTTCATTTGGCAAAAACTCACAATCGTTGCATGATAAGATTTTTGGAACTCTCGTTGTTACAAAGAAGAAATCAACAATCTTCAAAACAAAAGAAGAAAAAGAAGAATATCTTGCAAAAGAAAATCAAAGAATCGAAGAAGAAAGATCAATCAAAGTTCCTTCAACCGGGAAAAACCTCGATTTAAGCACCTTAATTGATGATAACCAAGAAGAAAAGAAAGAAGACAATTAATTAACTTTCATTTTTAAAAGATAACGGTCTTCTTTACGCTCATAGGCGATAATATAAGGAGAATTGGTCTTATCTAGATATTCCCTTATTTCATTGATATATCGTTTGAATCTTAAATCATTTATCAAGAGCTCATCTAAAATGTCACGTTTGTAGATGACTCTTTTTTCTTTAAGTTTGCTATATATGTATAATAAGCAGAACGTTTTAGAGAAGCCTTTTCTTTTCATGACAGTTTGATTTTATATTTTCTTTTGAGAAAAGAGAAATCATATTATTTTGATTATTTGAAATTTGTAAGATGATTTTTACAAATTAAGTCTTTAGAAGGCGTTCTTGAACTATTATAATATTCTTCCGGAAGGACACCTTCCAAGACATAAATAACGACACCCCCGTTCCTAGAGAATGAAAAATTAAAACGTTTTCTTTATTTTTCTTGACCGTCGGTGTTTTTTCTTTTGTTGAATAGAAAGGTGAATTAATGAAAACAAAAAAACTTTGCCTATTAGCATTAGGCAGCATCCTCATGCTTGCTAGCTGTGGAGAAAACAATTCAAGCGTTAGCAGCAACGAGGAAACCTCTTCAACCAGTCAAACGACTTCAGAAACTTCCTCGAGTGAATCCTCAAGTGAATCATCCTCTGAAAGTCAATCCTCGTCCTCTAAAAGCGAATCTATCCCAGGCGACTTTGATTGCATCAGCGTTGCAGAAGCCTTAGAAATCGCTAAGCAACACGAAGGGACAGCAACAACAGAACGTTACTACATCTACGGAAAAATCACCGAAATCGAAAACTATACCTACGGTTCGATGACAATTCAAGACGATACCGGATCCATTTATGCTTATGGAACTTATGGCGCGGATGGAGTTGATCGCTATAATGCCCTAGAAAACAAACCACAAGTTGGTGACGAAGTAATTCTTTATTCAACTCTTTGCACCTATAACGGAACGCAAGAAATCAAATCTGGCTGGATCGTTTGGCAAAAAACAGCCGAAAAAGAATTCGATGACAAGGATTACGCCTCAAAAACAATTGCCGAAGCAAGAGAAATGGAAACTGGTTCCCTAGTAAAGGTCAGCGGAGTGGTTGCTAGAATCACCTATGCCAATGGACAGGTTCCATCAGGTTTCTATGTCATTGATAACACATCATCCATTTATATTCATTCTTCTTCAGCCGCTTCAAACATTAAAGAAGGAAACAAAATCACCGTTTGCGGAGCAGTTGACTTCTGGATTCTTGATTCCGAAAAAACAAGCGCAAGCAAGATTGGCTACAAAGGATCTTGCCAACTTAGCGATGTAACAATAACTGAAAACGACAATTTAACCACAAATGTTTTTGATAAGAGTTGGATTGAAGAAACAACAATTAAAAACATCATGGAGACTTCCGCGACAGAGAATATCACCAACAAAATCTATAAGGTTAATTCTTATGTCAAAAAAGTCGCAGCAACCGGCTTCACTAATTATTATTTCGATGATATTGATGGAGTTACTGGCTCATACGCTTACACCCAATGTAACGGCAAAGATTTTTCTTGGCTTGATGAATTCGACGGGAAAATCTGTACCGTCTATCTAACCGCCATTAACGCTAAGAGCTCCTCATCAGGCGCTATTTGGCGTTTCATGCCAATTGAAGTAATTGATGAAAACTACACCTTCGATACAGCAAAGACAAATGAATTCGTTTGGGAATACCACGTTAAGGATTTATTCCGTGAATCCTACACGGGCGACCCAGTGATGGAAGTCCCAACAAGCATTTCTTCAGAAATCTTAGACTTTGAAAATGCAACCATCACTTATTCTTCAAACAATACCGATATAGCATATTTTGTTGAAGAAGAAGGAAAAACTATCTTCCATACTGGCGATACCGAAGGAGTGGCAACCATTACAATTAACATTGACTATGGTACAAACCCAACATTAACGAAAACTTTAAATATTGGTAACGTTAGATCTTCATACGAAGATGCCTTAACCGTTAAAGAAGCAATTGACGCAGAATCTGATGAAGAAGTAATTGTCAAAGGGATTGCAGGTCCATCCTTAGTTAACAAAACAGGTTTCTATTTAATTGATGAGACTGGCGTTATCGCAATTACAACCACAACCGAAGAAATGGAACAAGTTTCTTTAGGGAACGAAGTTGTCTTCAAAGGAACAAGAACGAGAGGCTATGGCGTAAAAGAAGGTTCTACTTGCGCCGGCCAATCTTGCTTAACTAATTCCACTTTGGTCTCAAATCTCTATGGAAAACATGAATATTCTAGAGACACCTTCATAACCGACAAGACTCTCTCGGATTTATATAAATTAGATGCTGCAGTTGATTACTCGACAAACGTATATACCGTGAAGGCTAAAGTTAATAAAACCGAAACGAGTTACTACTCTTCAATTAGTTTGTATGCCGATGGCGTTGATAAATATACCATTTATTGTTCAAGTGCAAGTCAATACAACTGGTTATCAAATGCTTTTGAAGCGGATACAGAATTAACTCTTGATATTGCTCCAGTTAACTGGAATAACAAAAAATTCTGGGCTGGCTGTGTTTTATCGGCAACAGATGGCACAACAAGAATTGATAACACTTTGAATTACAACAACTAACAAGCGTAAGACTTACGGGGCTAGCGATAGCTCCGTTTTTCTTTTGAGTATTTTGAGTTTTTATTTATAATAAGTTCCATGCCAAAAGATTATGTCACAAAAGTAGAAAATAACGTTGATGGTAATGGCGTATTAATCGTAAGAGGAACGCCCTTAAGAAGAATCCTTGCTGAATTAGCGGACGTCTTAACTGCTTTCATTTTGGCAATAACGATATACGGAATAGGCTTTCAAAGACTCTTTGGATACGATCACTACACCAGTGAGATGAGCAAAATTTCATCTTCAATGACTACGGTAATGGTCGAGAGAAACCTTTATAAAAAAAGCAATGACGGAACGATTCTTTTAAAGACCGATTTGTCTTCGTATTGGTCATATTATTATCTTTCTAAAAGCGATGAATCATATCAAAAAAGAGAAAAATATGAGCCAATAAAAGACTATTACACATTAACTAGAATTGATGGAACGTCAAAACTAAGCCAATATCAATACAACACGGAGATTCTTAAATTACCATCAAGTATTGATGGGAACTATGATGATACGATTTTCGCTTACGACTCTAATAATGAAGATCCATTAAATTCCGAACCGATATTCAAAGAAACAATTCAAACAAATTTGAATAAGTATTATCTAGGCAACACCGATGCTTATGAACCTAAAAACGCCTACGATACAGTTTCGACTTTCTTTTCTAAAATATACGATCAAGCCTTTTCTGAAGCGGTTAAGGATCAAACATATATGAATTTAGTCTTAGAATTTGCTTCTAAAATGTGGTCACGTTCTTATCTTCAATCAGCAGCAATAATTTCTTCTTATCTTATTGGATCAATAATTACTTTCTTGCTTATTCCTTTGATCCAACTAAGCGGTTTGACTTTAGGGAAAAGGGTTGCAAAACTACAAGTAAATGATCAAAAAGGGAACGAACCACGTTGGTATTCTTTCTTGATTAGAGGATTAGTTCAAACGATTGCGTATTGTTTGATGATTCCCTTTATTGGCGTGATGTCATATGGCTTTGGGGCTTTTGAGATGCCTTTCCTTGAAATAGGCTCGTTCAATCTGAATTTATCTTTCTTTGGAATAATTGGCTTACTATTAAGCACATTGTCATTGATTATGATGTTCGTTACCCCGGAGAAGCAATCCTTACACGATTTGGCATCGTTAACCTACGTTAATACATCGGATATTAAAACCATCCGTGACGCAGCAACAAAATTAGAGAAAAAAGAAAATGGAAGAGAAGAAAGAAATTAAAACGTTAGAGTATTATAAGGCTCCTTTTGGAAAAAGAATGGTTTCGATAATAATCGAGATTCTTTTGCTTGCTTTTGGCACGTTCGCCTTTCTTTTCTCCTCGCGGTTAATCGTGGAAAAGATGCCCTTATATACCGATTCATTCGATACATATATTAGAATTTCCAAAGATTCAGGGTTATACATTTGTAATAAAGAAACGGAAAACAATCTTGTTACTTTAACTGAATATTACGGCAGCAAATCGTATGAAATTCAAAATACGAATATTGAGAACGCGTTAACCGCTTTTTACTCCTTAGAAGAGTTTTTCTCTCAAGACCCAAGTAACGACTCTTATGGGCCAAACATCTATTACAAGCAGAAAATAGGCGACACACGTATAGGAAATTCGGATGGGATAAGTTATTTCTTATTAGATGCTAACGGCAATCCGCAAAAAAATCCATCATTAACCGAAGAAAAGATGAACACCTTTTATTTAACGGCCTATGATCGAGCTGTTTCCTATATTCAAAACAATGAAGAATATCTTCAAGCTAGAAACATCTTGACCATATATATAAATTTAATTTTGATCCCTCTATCGATAACATTGTCTTTCTTAATTTTTGAGTTGCTGATTCCCTTAACGATTGGAAGAAGGGGCAAACAGACGTTAGGTATGAAATCGATGAAGCTTTCTTTATTGTCTTCTGAGGCTCTTTCTTGCAAGGCCAAACGTTATGTTGCTAGACAAATGATTCAGCTATTTTTGATAATTTTGCTTTCGCTTGTCTCTTTTGGGATTCCTCTAATCGTCTCTTTTTCCATGATGATATTCAGGAAAGACGGACAATCTCTCCATGATTACCTAGCTGGCACATACATGGTCGATTCTTCTGAACAGTCTGTGTATTTAACATATGACGAAATGGAAAGAATGCAGAAGAAAGCGAATAGCAGAGATTCAAACCCTCTTTTGCCGCCTAGAAAAGGGGATCCAAATCAGCCTTTAGGGGATAATTCGATTTGGCGTAATCTTAAGGACAAATAAAATGTTATCGCTTACATGCTAGTTAATTTCTCTATTGAAAATAGTAGACTTGAATTAGAAACTAGTTTCTCTTAAAATTTAGAGGCAATATAAATGATTGGAGACGCTCATGGAGATCAGACTAAAAAATCTTACCAAATGCTTCCCAGGAAACCCGAAAAAAGGAATTCCTGATACTTATGCAGTGAATGCTTTAGACGTTACCATCCCTGATGGAAAATTAGTTGGCCTTTTAGGCCCTTCTGGATGTGGCAAATCAACAACTTTGTATATGGTTGCTGGCCTTTTGGAACCAACAGAAGGCGAAATTTGGTTTGGGGATGAGGACGTAACTGATCTTGAGCCAGAAAAAAGAGGCATCGGTTTAGTTTTCCAAAACTATGCTCTTTATCCTCATATGACTGTCTATAAGAACGTGGCATTCCCTCTTACAAATCTCCGTATCGAAGAAAAGGTTCTTGATGAAAAAGGTGAACCAGTACTAGATGAAAAAGGAAAGCCTTACATCAAAAAGAGAAAACTTACCAAAGATGAAATCGATAAAGTTGTTCGTGAAACAGCTAAAATCGTTCAAATCGAAGAATATTTAGAAAGAAAACCTAATCAATTATCTGGTGGTCAGCAACAACGTGTTGCCATTGCTAGAGCCTTAGTTAAAAAACCAAAAGTTCTTTTACTTGATGAACCTCTTTCTAACTTGGATGCTCGTTTAAGACTTCAAACACGTGAAGAAATCAGAAGAATTCAACAATCTACTGGCATTACGACTATATTCGTTACCCACGACCAAGAAGAAGCGATGTCCATCTCTGATGAGATTGTTGTTATGAAACTTGGCGTTGAACAACAACGTGGCGTTCCACAAGATGTCTATAACAATCCATGCAATAAATTCGTTGCTAACTTCTTAGGCACCCCGCCAATCAACCTTTTCAAGGGTCACATCAAAGACAATAAAGTTTATATTGGCGATGAAATGGTTCGTGAAATCACGGAAAAAGAAGTGCCAGATCAAGATTGCACCGTTGGTATTCGCCCAGAAGGAATCGTTGTTGATCCTAAAGGAAATTTCACATTTGAATGCGAAAGAATCCTTACTATGGGACGCGATATTATGCTCGCTTCAAATCATTCAGAAGCTCTCTCCAACATCAAATTCGTTGTTGACGCTTTCGTTGAAGTTTCTACCGGAACCGTTCACGCTTCTGTTAAACCTCATAAATGTTTTGCCTTCTCACTTGAAGGAAATGAGGAGAGGATTATCTAAGGATGGAAAATTCTGTTACTACCGCAAAAAAAGGAAATTTCTTCTCTAGATTATTTAAGAAGAAGGAAAGAGTTTCCGCCGATGCTGGCGAAAAGAATAACTGGAAAGCGTGGCTTTATCTCGCGCCTGTTATCATTCTTTTGGCCGTTTTCACCTTCTATCCTTTAATTAATACAATCGTTATCGCCTTTCTTAAGGATTATGACTACACGACTCAAACCAATTCAGGTTTCACGTTTGATAATTTCCTTACCGTTTTAACCTTAGCTGGCAAGGACGGCGCTCAAAATCTTGTCTATCGTTGGAATTGCTTCTACGATGAAACGTTAGGCGGATTGGCTTATATTAACGCTTCAGGTGCTGCTACTCGTGTTTATTTCCAAACCGATGTATTAACATACGCTTTGCCAAACACGATGTTTATTACCTTTGTAACCGTTCCTGTTTCAATTCTCATCGCTTTACTGATATCCGTTTGTTTGAATTCAATTAAGGCTTTCAAAAAGGTTTTGCAGACTATTTTCTTTATTCCATATGTCACCAACGCTATTGCCGTAGGTATGGTCTTTGCTGTTTTATTCGATTCTCAAGGCATCTTGAACTTCATATTCGGACTTGGCAATCATAAATGGATTGATGGCGGAGCTAGTTGGTCTTCGGGTATGCTTGCCTTATGCATTTATATCGTTTGGCATGCTCTTCCATATAAGATCCTTATCTTCTTATCAGCTCTTCAAAATATTGATAAACAATACTACGATGCAGCCAAAATTGACTGCGCTGGTAAGTGGAAAACATTCTGGCACGTTACCGTTCCTATGCTTTCCCCACAAATTCTTTATATCATGATCACCTCATTTATTGGATCATTTAAAGAATATACCTCAGTCGTCGGCTTATTTGGCTCACCTTCGACAGATGGCGGTTCCACAAAGAATATGTATACGATTGTTTATTACATTTACGAATGCTTAAGCGCACCTACAACAGTATCTAGAGGCGCAGCCGCTGCCGTCTTACTCTTTATTATCATCATGATATTTACCGCAATTCAGTTCCAAGTTTCTAAGAGGAGGGTTCATTATTAATATGGCTTACGATTCAAGAAATTTCATCCAACGCCTTTTCAAAATGAAGTCTCGTGAAGAGAAACAAAAAGAAAGGGAAGCGCGTCCAGAATATCAAGCGATAAACACGTCAAAGATGACACTCGTCATCAAAGAAGGAAGAGTAGATGCCTCCCAACTTCAGAAAACACAAAAGATTGGACGCATTATTACTTCGATTATTACTTATGCTTTCTTGCTTTTCATGAGCGTGATTATTCTCTTCCCATTCTATTGGATGATTATCACTTCTTTAAAGAGCACGACGGAAATTCGCGCTTCAACGCAAACTTTCTTCCCTGCAACCGTTCTTTGGACTAACTACATCACAGTTTTCAATACATTTGATTTCGTAACTTATGTTGGCAACACCCTTGTCGTTGGCATTATTTCGACGATTGGTACGTTAATAACGACTATTCTTGCCGCTTTTGCCTTTGCCCGTCTAAATTTCAAAGGAAAAGATCTTATCTTTGCTGTTCTTCTTGCGACAATGATGATTCCAGGCGAAATGATGGTCATTACTAACTACATCACGGTCGCTAAGTTACCTTGGTATGAATTTGGCGTTGGACAAGTCACAGGATGGCTTACATACAAAGATTCCGTCTTTGCCTCCATGATCATCCCATTCTGGGTATCTGTCTTCTATATCTACTTATTAAGACAAAATTTCAAGCAAATCCCTAACGAACTATATTTAGCTGCAAAAGTCGATGGCAAGTCAGATTGGCAGTTCCTCTGGCATGTCATGGTCCCTCTTGCTATGCCAACCTTAATCTCAATCTTCATTCTTAAGTTGATGGGCACATGGAACTCATATGTTTGGCCTCAACTCGTTACAGCGGGAAATGAATCCTGGAGACTTGTCACAAACGGTCTTCGTTCTTCCTTCTCGACAACTTCCGGAGAGCCACAATACGGTATCCAAATGGCTGCTACAATCCTTGTAACAGTTCCGTTACTCTTATTGTTTATTTTCTTCCGCAAGTATATTATGAAAGGCGTTGGCCGCGCCGGTATTAAAGGCTAGGCTTAAAATTGGTTACAATTCTTTATGAATGTAATATAGAAAAGAAAATGGAGAGAAAAATGTCTAAGAAAAAAATCATTACAGGCGTTCTTGCTGTTCTATCTGCAGCATTCATTGCCACAAGCTGTGGGGAAACGGACAACAATAAAGGTTCCGGTTCCGACACCCCAACAAGTTCAGCAAAAGAAGAAGTTTCTTCAACTGAACAATCTTCATCTGCTGATACAACGGCTTTCGACGAACAAGTCAAGGCTTTGGGAAATTTAACAGACCTTGAATGCGAAATTACATTCTGGCACACGATGGGAAAGAGCCTTCAAAATCAACTTGATACATTTATTGGTGCTTTCAACAAAATTTACCCAAATATCACCATCACCCATTCCCAACAAGGTGGCTATGATGATGTTAAGACAAACGTTTCTAAGGCCATTCCAGCTGGTACGACCCCAACAATGACCTATTGCTATCCTGACCACGTTGCCGATTATCTCCCATCAGATTCAGTTGTCAAACTCGATAATTATATCAATTCAAAAGTTATTGGCTTAGGCGTTGACAACGGCCTTGGCGATGGCGAAGTTTCCGACTTCATTCCAACTTATTTATCAGAAGGTAATCAATATACAGTCGCAGGAAAACCTGTTGATGGATATTATTCAATGCCATATTCAAAATCAACAGAAGTTCTTTTCTACAATAAAGACGCCTTCGAACTTTATGGTTGGGAAGTTCCACAAACTTGGGATCAAATGTGGGCTCTTTGCAAAACAATAAAAGACACACTTCCTGATTGCACCCCATTAGGTTACGACTCTGATGCAAACTTCTTTATCACCTATTGCGCACAAAACGACATTCCTTATACAACAGGCGTTGGCGATAATCATTTCCTTTTCAACAATGCTGAAGCTAAAGCCTTTGTTAACACCATTAAGGATTATTCTTGCGTTGAAGGTGGAAAAGGCTATTGGACAAGTCAAACTCAATTAGGCTCTGGAACATATACATCCACTAAATTTACCAATGAAGAAGTGCTTATGTCTATTGGTTCAACTGGTGGAACAACCTATAACAAATCCGACAACTTCGAAACAGGAGTTGCAGCTTTACCTCAATCTGATTTGAATGATGGCAAAGTCATCATGCAAGGGCCTTCTATCTGCTTTATGTCAGATTCTAGCTTAAAACAAAGAGTTGCTGCATGGCTTTTCTATAAGTTCATTACAAACACGACAAATTCTGCCATTTGGTCATCACAAACCGGTTATAACCCAGTAAGAACATCCTCTTTCAGCGATGCTAATTATGCCCAAAGCTCCTACGATATCGTTAACAAGGTCCTTCAATTCACTGGCACCGGATCTAATTATTCCGATTGGTACTACACTTCACCATCTTTCAAAGGCTCCTCTGCAGCTCGTACCGAAATCACCAACCTCATGTCTGGTGTTTTAACTGGCACTAAGACTGTTGATAAAGCTTTCGAAGACGCTTACACAAACTGCTTATACGCAGCTTAATTCACACATCATTTTATAGGCGGGGATATTTTCCCGCCTATATTCCAATTTTGGCGAGGAAAACACGAATATGAAAAAGAAAAATTATGCTTTATTGCTAACAGTAAGCCTTCTTGCTCTTGCTGGATGCGGTGAGACAAACAGTTCTACAGGAACTGCATCTAGCGCATCGGGCGAAGATGCTTCATCGACGAACTCTACTGTCTCAACTAAAACCACAGTTGAATTTTGGCATACGATGGGCAAAGCAAACCAAGATATTCTTAAAGGGATGATTGCTGCTTTTGAAGCACAAAATCCTGATATCGAAATCAAAGAAAGTGCTGCAGCTGGCGGATACGATGACCTTGAGTCAATGATTCTTAAGAGCGTTTCGACAAGTGGTCTTCCAACGATGGCTTTTTGCTATCCAGACCATGTTGCCGAATATCTTGCTAGCGGAACTTCGGGCATTGTTACGGATTTGACTTCTTTTATCAATGATCCTGAACTTGCTTTCACAAAGGAAGATGGATCTCATAAGGATGAAGACGGAAATGACGTCTATGGCGTCGATGATTTCGTTCCAACTTTTTGGGAAGAAGGTTCAAATTATACAAAAGAAGGGGTTTATAGCGTTCCTTTCGCCAAATCAACTGAAGCTTTATTCTATAACAAGGAATATTTTGACACCTATGGTTGGGAAGTTCCTCAAACTTGGGATCAAATGTGGGCTCTTTGTAGAGAAATCAAGGCAATGAACCTTGAAGGAGTTGTAGCTCCTCTAGGATACGATTCTGACTCTAACTTATTCATTTCTTTATCTAAGCAAATGGATATCCCTTTCACAAGCGCCACTGGCTCAGAACATTATCTATTTAATAATGCTCAATCTAAAGCTATGGTTAGCGACTTAAAAGCAAAATTCGATGAAGGATTGTTCATCACAAAAGGTTCCAACGGAAACAATACATATACCTCATCTAAATTTACTGCAGGTGAAATCCTTATGTCTATTGGCTCAACGGGTGGAACAACCTATAACCAAACAATGAACTTTGAGGTTGGCGTTGCTGAACCTCCAGCATATGACTTAGCAAACAAAGCTGTTATCTCTCAAGGGCCTTCGATTTGTTTCTTCAATGCTGCCGCATCTAAGGTTGCTTCCCCAGCTCAACTTAAAGCAGCTTGGAAGTTCTATAAATTTATCTCTAGCGCTGAAAACAGCACGTTATATTCGGTTTCAACAGGTTATCAACCAGTTAGAACTTCATCTTATGAAACCGAAAACTATAAAAATTTCGCTAACGATTCCACAAGCCTTTTAAACTCCGTTGCAAAAGTTTCTTCTGGAATGCTTGACTCTTACTTTAATTCGCCAGTTTTTGTTGGCTCTGCTAAAGCAAGAAACGAAGTTGGCTCTCTTCTTAGCGCCGTCTTACTTGGCACGCAAAGTGTTGATTCGGCATTTGAAAATGCTATTTCTAACTGCGTAAACGGATAATTGGAGGAAGAAAATAATGAAAATGAAAAAGAAATTAATAGGATACTTGCTTTCAGGCTTATTCCTTTGTTCCCTTGTTTCATGCGGAGAAAAAAATAACTCAAGCGAGGTCAATTCAAGCCAAACCGAGTCCGTTCAATCTTCAGAAGTCGTTCCTTCCTCTAGTGAAAGTCAGGAATTTATCGACTATACTTCCACAACAAAACTTGCATATTCATATAGTGGCAAAGACTTCTTAAAAGACGGAATTGGCGAAGTCACTTTAGTAACTAAAGTTGATGGAGATACCGCCCACTTCAAGTCAAAAAGCGGAACTTCAGGCACAATCAAAGGAAGATATAACTGCATTGATACACCAGAATCCACTGGTATGCTTGAACCATGGGGACATGGCGCTTCAGAATATAATGGAAAGCTGCTTACCGAAGCAAAACACATCGTTTTATCAACCGACAAAGCCGATGCAACTTCTGGCCCTGCACTTGACTCAACTGGCGGAAGATATCTTGTTTATGTTTGGGTTGCAACAGTTGAAAATCCAACGTTAGACGACTTTATTAACGTTAATCTTGCCATTTGCCAACAAGGCTATTCAAAAGCTAAAGGCGTTTCTGGCAAGGAATACGCTGATGCATTTATTAACGCTGATGCCCAAGCTAAGAATTTCAAACTCCATCTTTGGAGCGATGAACTCGATCCAGACTACAACTATGATGATCCAGTCAAAATCGACTTACGCATGATTAACGAAGGATATGATAGCGAAGGAAATAAATATGATTGGGTTGGCTCAAAGGTCACCTTCAATGCTTACGTTGCGGCCTGTGGCCCTGATCAAGGCGCAGCTTATGTTTGCGATGACGTCACCTGGACTGATACTAGTGGAACGCATACTCAAAGATATGGCATGTATATCTTCACCCAATACATTGTCTATGCTCCACTACAAACAATCGGCAATTACCTCGAAATTTCAGGCACTGTCACCGAGTATAATGGAACATTGCAAGTCGTAGACGTTTCTTATTCAGCTTACTATCCAGATGATTATGACATTAAAATCATTTCAACTGGCCATACGGATAAGGTTGCACCTGCAACTGGTTCAGCTGGAACCTTTGCCTCTGATAAATATGTTAATACAGTAGTTACAGTTGATTTAGTTTGCACTGGAGGATATGCAACCCTCAATACAGCAACATCAACCGCTTATTCATTTACCTTATATTGTCACGATAAGAATAATACATCCGAATCCTTAAATATCCGTATCGCTGATTCAATCAGCATCAGATACCCAGGAACGATGACACGTATCCAAGATTGCATTCCTTTCTGGAAAGGAGAGAAGTCCATCTCCGAAGCAATCAATGATGGCAAAAATACCGATTCTAGAAAACTAGAATATATTACGATTACTGGCGCTGTTGTTAAATATATCACAACCACCGGTAAGACAACTTATCAAGTCAACCTTACTAAAAAGGCAGATTTGACTCTTCACATGAGTGAAGAATAATTAATTTGGTTTAATCTTCAGGAAGGAGAAATTATTAATGAAGAAAAAATTAAACATCTTAGTGTTGGCCTCAGCCTTTGCTATGCTTGGACTAACAGCTTGCAACAACACGCCGAATTCATCTGAATCACAAGAAGCGTCGTCTTCCGCAACAACGAATTCATCAAGCAATGGAGAATCATCTGCTGACATTTGCGCATTAACCGATGAAATCAAGGATATTGCTCAAAAAGCCTATGCCGCAGCAACCACAGCTTATAATTCATGGTCCTCTACAGGTATTACCGGTGATCAAGAATTAACCACAACTGTAAAGAAGAAAAATAGCGAAGGAACAAAAGAATATACATTCACTTTTGTTTATTCAGTCGATGAAGCTTATGCTTCCAATTTAGCCATTTCTGAAGATGGAACAAAACTCATAGTTACTCTTCCAAATTCACTTAAAGGCGAAGAAGATTTCAAAGGAAAAGTTGGCGTTAAGGTGTTCCTTGAAGGATGCTCCGAAGTCGCTTATTCCGATAGCGTCAATGTCATTGTCAAGGCTTCTGCTATCTATGACCTTGAAACAATCTATTCGTTAGATGCTCAAGGCGAAAAAGTTGTCGCTTCTGGCACAACCGTTACCTTCAATGCCATTTATATGGGTATGTACCCACAACAAGGCGCAATGCTTGGTGATGGCGAATATGCTATTATTGCCTATAAATTAACATCACTCGATTCTGATATCGCAGTCGGAGATGCTCTTAGCGTTTCTGGTAAAATTTCCGATTATTCTGGACTTCGCGAACTTACGAATGTCACAGTTGCCAAATTATCCACTAGACCAGCGTCATTAAAAGATCCTGTTGCCATTGAACTTGAAGGCGAATCTGCTCGTGCTCTTAAATGGGGCGATGATAGCAGAAAGATCACTGTTAAGGGCGCAAAAGTCACTAGCACATACGTTTCTTCAACAAACGGAAATACAACCATTTACACAACATTAAATGGACATTCCTATCCGGTATTCCTTAATTCCACCTATTCTGCTGACGTCCTTCCTTCTTGGAACCGCACAAGAAGTGGTGCTGAAGAAGCAACTTTAGTCGAAGCTGGCGATATCGTTACATTCACTGGTTATGTAAGTGCATATAACAATGTATATCAAGCTGTTTATGCCGAACTTACATCTTGGGAAGAAGCTCCAATCACCGTTAATGCTCCAAGCCAACTCTTCGTTAACGAAACTGGCACAATTACTGCTACATTAAAGGGCGGAGTTACTCCAACAACCGTCACCTTCACCTCTTCCGATAGCGAAGTCGTTTCTGTTACCAATGAAGGAAAAGTCACTGGCTTAAAGGCCGGTGAAGCAACAATCACCGTTACTGCAACAGGCACAGTTGATGGTGCAGAATTTACTGCAACTGACACTGTCACTATCACAGTTGCTCAAATCACTCCAACCGAAACAACAATTGCTGCACTTCTTGCAAAAGCTGATTCATCAACAACCACCTATGTTTGGGACCAAACAACCATCTATAGCGTTACTGGTATCATTGAAGGACTTACCGGTGATCAATATGGAAATTCATATTTAACCGACAAGACTACAGGCGAATCCATCAAGATCTATGGCCTTTCTGGCAATGAAAACAAAGGTTTCACATATACCGATGGAAAATGGACTTATTCCAATCCAAAAGATGCCGCTGATTCCTTAAAAGATGTTCATAATGGTGAAGAAGTAACGTTAAATGTTATGTTTGAAGATGCTAAAGGCGTAGCAAACATCGCTGGCTCAGTCATCTCCCATGAAGCAAAAGATTATACCTATGCTTCAACAATCACTGTTGGCGAAAACGGAACTGCTACCTTAAGCACAACCGATCCTGTTGCATATGGCGCAAAAGTCACTGTTACAGCAACCCCATCAGAAGGATATATCGTTGATACTGTTAAAGTTACCACAGCTTATGGCAGCAAGACATTAGAAGCAGCAGAAGATGGCACATATTCTTATGAAGTCACCTGCAAGAATGAAGTTTCTGTTACATTTGCAGAAAAACCTTCTGGTGATGTTCAAACAGTCAAATTATCCGCAAGTGATTTTACCGCTGCAGAATCGGCAAAAGTGACCGAAACCGTAAAAGGCGTCACTCTCAATGTTTCCAACGGCACGATTACTGATACGCAAATTAGAGTTTTTAAAGGATCAACTATTACTCTAAGCACTGATCTTGGTTCAATCACAAAAGCTGTATTTACATGCACAGCTAACGGAACTTCCAAATATGGACCTGGCTGCTTTACTGGTGATAATTATACGGCCGGAACGGACAGTGTTGGTACATGGGAAACTGCAGCTGGTGCTTCCTCCTTCACACTTACAGCCTCATCAAACCAAGTCAGAATTTCATCAATCGAAATCACTTATGTCGCAAAAGCTGCTGCTTAATTAACATCTAGTTCGCTTTTAAGCCCCTCCATCAAATGGAAGGGCTTTTTCATATATAAAATATATGAGTATTCTTTATTGTTATTGAAAAAAGTTCATTATTTAATTAAACTTTTCTTATGAAAAAGATAGTGAAAACATTAATAATTCCAATCGCAATGGTGGCTTTAGCTGGTTGCGATAACCAAACTACGACATCATCTGATACAGCAAACGCATCTTCCTCTGCGGTCACGGGTTCTCAAAACCTCAACAACGTTCTTGATTATTTTTCTAAAAGTCTTAATACGGTTGCTACCTACAATTACTTTGATTCTACGACAAAGCCAAGAGCTACAACTGTTTTCTTAGAAGATGGTCTCTTTACAACGTATCGTGGTTTCGATAATCTCGAAAACAATGGCCTTATCAATATTTCCTCCGAACTAGGAGAAAAGAAGGGCGTTGCAGCGGGCGTATATGCCTGGACTAAAGAAAGTTCCGCTTTATCTCTTGGTGAGAAAATAGGAGAGGGAACTTATCAATCTCTTTTCTCTAATCCTCAAGAAATTGCAGCTAACAAAGAAGATTATATTCACTGTCTCCATCATGAATCAGAAGCTGAAGCAAGCGATAAATCCGCTGAAAACAAATTAGATGACTCAGCAAAATCAGCATTAAATGGAAATTTCACGTTAAATAAAATATTCAAAGATGATGAATCTAAGAATTTACTCGTTTCCTTTGCTAAATCTTTAGGCGTTTATGAGGTTCTTACCAAATCTGGAATGGAACTCAATTACGCTAAAATATATTTTGGGCCTCTTTCACCTGTCGTTAATGTTAGTTTTTACACACAAAAAGATGGCGGTTATTCGGAATTTGAAACATCCGTTGTTTGCACTCAATTTGGCAGCGCAAAAATCAACGAATTAACTTCCTATATTGAGGCTAAATAATGAAGAAGAGAATTGCATTGTTACCTTTGTTTATTTCGCCAATACTTTTTTCGTGTGGAAATGAAACAAATAGCAATAACGCATCAGCAAAGGATGGTTCATCTACTGAAGCGTCTTCTATCAATGCTGAATCAAGCGATTCTACAAGTGAAAAAGAATTAACGTTCAAAGAAGGATCTTCTTTAATTTTCACGGAATTCTTTAAAGGAGATTTATCATCCGATAGAGCAGTAGAAATTAGCAATATCGGAAATGACTCAATCGATTTAAATAAATATTCAATAGTCATCTATAAATCCGGTTCATTTGATAATAAATACGAAATCAAATTAAGCGGAACATTAGAAGCAAAGAAGTCATATGTTGTTGCATATGTTTCGTCAAATGACGAGATTAAAAAAGTCGCCAATCAACTAGATGACCAATTTCCAAATATTGGTTACTATCCAATGGTAATAACTGATGGAACATATATTTATGATACGTTAGGCACATTAGGCTTTTCAGTTAATTGGTGTGACAATGTCGATTTAGTTAGAAAAAATGAATACATGGTTGGCAAAAACAACTTCGAACCATATGATTGGATTGGTTACGCAAATACTGATTATTCCCGCCTTGGCGTGCTTCAATGCCCCCTTTCGGAAGAAGAAATCCTTAAAGGCCCAAGAATAGCAAGTCCATTCACCGAATATTCTTTCTTTAAAGAAGGATCAACCACTCTTGGTGGAGGCGGATTTATCGATGTCACCATTAATTCCTTAGTTGATGGGGATACGACTAAATTCAACTACCCAAGCGAAGTCAATAACGCTGGATTCAGAAACGGAACAAGCGTTCGTTACCAAAATATCGATACACCTGAAATAGACCATGGCGGTGCTTCCCCTGCAGATCCTTGGGGAGATGCAGCAAAAGATTACACTGGCTCTTTATTAACAAAAGCAAAGAGGATTCGTCTTCAATCCTTGCCTAATGTTTCAATAACCGAAACCTTTGGCCGTTTGTTGCTCTATGTTTGGGCATCAAACGAAACTAGTGGGGACGATTCGTTCTATATGGTTAATTACGACATCGTACTTAATGGTTATTCCAAGGTTGCCTTTGCCGGAGATACCTCAGGAAAGATGCTATATAAAGGGATATCGTATTATCAATTCCTTATCGACGCTAATAACAAAGCGGCCAAAGAAGGATTGAAAGTCCATGGCGAAAAAGATCCGAATTATAATTATTAAAGAAGGAGAAGAAGATGAAAACTTATTGTAAAAAATGTTTAGCAAAGAATAAGAATTCAAGTGGCCCATGCTCTAAATGTGAGAATGAGATTGTTCCTTTCCTAAAGGGCGACGAAGAAATCAGACCGTTCATCCAAAGATTACATAAGAGAACGAACACTTTAAGGCATTACATCAGCCATTCTATGTCATTTTTGGTTATTGGAGCAATCCTCTTAATCATCGCTTTCTTCTTTTATTACCTTTCTTTTTCCTCTTCAGTAGATAAAGAAACTTCTGAAAGAATTTATGTCTTAAATACGGGATGCTCAGAATTCTGGGTTTCAATGGTTTGCTTAACTATTGGTGGAATTTCCTTCCTTGGTGGGTTGATTGCTTCTTTAGTCATCTATCGTATGAAAAGACAGGTTTTATCCGATGTTGAACAAATTCGTGAGACTGGCTCCCTTGAAACTAAGCCTGTTAAATTATTGATTGTCGTTTGGATTGAAAAGTTGATTGCATCGCTAAAACATTTGCGTTGGAAAATCAATTACGAGAAAACTCATAAGGCAAATAAGGAGGGCAAATAAGCATGGAAGCAAAGAGATTCTTTACCATCGACAAAGAAACGTTGAAAAGACCTGGCGTCATCCTCCGTCTTATAGCTATTGGCGTTTGCTTAATTGCTGTTATCCTTACTGTCGTTCTTCCAACCGTCACCATTCAATATAAATATTATTCATCTTCGTCTGAATTTGATAATACTAGGGCTCTTCTTTTCCCAACCGAGACGATTTATGGGCCTAATGCCTTATTCGGCGGGGGATATTTTGCGATGTATTTCAAGAGCAATACTCTTAAAGGAGTTCACGTCCTTTCATCCGTTCAAGCCCAATTCAACTGGATTTTATTTGCTCTATTGCTTTGCATGTTCGCATTCATGATTCTTGCCGTATTTGTTACCTTTACAAGAAAACTTGAAAAATTCTCTAAATTGACAGTTTTAGGCTTTGCAATTGGCGGTTTTGCCGCAATAGCGTCACCTGTTTGGTTCATGGTTACGAATAATGTCGGAAACACATATGCGGTTGCAACAACCTCATTAACCAAATATTGGGTTTATGATTCCTTCTATTGCCATTGTGCTTGGGGAGCGATTGTAGCCGCTTGCACCTTCATCCTTGCCGCTATCTTATTTGCGATTGGCAGTGGCTTAGAAAATAAAGGCGGAGAAAGAGGAAAATAATTATGAAAAAGAATTTATTACTTGGCTTAGCCTCCTTAATGCTCTTATCCTCTTGCGGAATCAATTCTTTTGGGAAAGAGATTACCTCTATTGATGATTTCGTTACCATTAGCAAAGATTCAGATAGTAACTTTAACGTCGTTAAATCTAACCGTGTCTTTGTTAAATCCGACAAAGGAAGCGACACATCTTTATCTAGCGTCAACCATAATGCGGAAATATATTCAAATAACGATTTTATTTGTGAAGAAAGCACGAGATACACCGGCTTTACAATAAAATATAACGTTGATACATATTTCCTTTTGGCTGGAGATAAGAATGGCGTTGTATCTGAAGATTCGACAATCTTAGACACCTACCGTCAACAAGCTTATGATTTCATTTCTAACGATTATCAAACAGTCCTAGAAGAATACGATAGAATGAAAGCTTTCGTTGGCAAGGGAAAAGCTGCTGATATCGATGGAGTTTCTTATACGGATATTTCATTAACCAAGGCCGATGCAAACACAACGCTTGGCTATACCCTAAAATACGCTTTTGCAAAAGATGGCGGAGTTCGTAACGAAGAGCATTATATAACTCTTGATAAGACCGACGATAAGTGGGGAATCGTATTCTACTCACAACGCATTACGGACGTTATCAACGGAGAGGAAATCTATTACGTAACTGAATATCAATTTTCTTGCCTTAACGATGAGTCTTTAGCGTCTAAGACCTTAAACGCGAAGAATAACTTAACTAGTTACACCTTTACGGCTTCTGGTTTAGGAAGCGATGATGTTGACCTTGATGGCGATATCGTTCTAACAAAGAAATAAAAAAGGCAATATTTTATTTCTTGCATGAATTACTTGCTTGTAGTAAGATACTTCATGCGCTGGTCCCTTAGCTCAGTTGGTAGAGCAGCTGACTCTTAATCAGCGGGTCGCGGGTTCAAGTCCCTCAGGGATCACCAAAGAAAAAACAAACTCCTAGAAATAGGAGTTTTTTCTTATAAAATGTGACTATTCAATTACGTCGTGCTACTTCATGGGTGGTTGTTTCCTTACTTGATGAAATAAGCGTCGTTCTCTAATAACTAATGACAATCTAACGTTTTATTGATATAACTAACTTGCAAATGGAAAATAAACCATCTATTTCTCGTCTTAGGAGAATCAAAGCAGTTTTAGAAAAGAAACAGAAGAAGTACGTTACTTTGGATATGCTTTCGAAATATGTCGGATTATATTCAGATGTAATTGCTGAAGAACTTTTATATTTCGAACCAATGATAAAGATGGATACTTCCATAAATGTGATGGATATTCTCCCTTTAATAAATGAATACTTATCTTCTATAGACGAGCTAAACAAAATAAATAGAGAAAGCAAGCCTAAAAGACAAGCGGTTAGAAAAAAAGAACTTCTTGAATATAGCTCAATTGGTGATTTTGTATACCGTAAAATGGCCGGACCAGGCGGATTGATATCTCCATCAGCAGAATTAAATGATTATGATTTGCGTGTTTTAGAACTTTTAGTTAAAAAAGAAACTGCAGCTCGTAAAAAGAAAAAGAAATAATCAATCCTGCCCCTAAAATAATTATGAAGTGCAGAAACTGCACTTTTTAATTTATCAAAGTGCAAATATTGCACCTTTCGTGTTTACTAAGTGCAAAAAGTATAATAATATTTGTGTATGGAAACAGCAAATACATTAAAAGAAATAAGGAAAAGGGGCAATATTACACAAAAAGAAGCGGCTATATTAACCGGCGTATCCCTTCGTACATATAAAGAATATGAAAATTCTTCTGAGAAACGCGATTCTTTTAAATATAAAGCGATATTAAATATTCTTTCATCTTTGTATCAAATAGATGAGGAACATGGAATATTGAAAATTGATGAAATAAAAGAAACGGTTACTAACATTCTAAACAAATATAACGTTAATTTTTGTTATTTATTTGGCTCATATGCCAAAGGCCATCCTACAGAAGCAAGCGATGTTGATTTATTGATCGATTCGTCTTTAACGGGTTTAGATTTTTTTGGATTGATTGAGGAATTGCGCGAAACTCTCCACAAAAAAGTCGATTTATTGAATATGGATCAAATAGTAAATAACAAAGATTTGCTAAAAGAAATTTTAAAAACGGGGATTAAAATATATGGGTAAGAAGAATGACACATATTTCATTTCGAAAATATTAGAAGAAATTAATTTCATTGGCGAAAATCTTTGTAATCTTAGTTATGAACAATTTAAGAGTAATGTCTTTTTGAGCGATTCGGTTTGCTTTAGGTTTATACAAATTTCTGAACTTTCCGAACGATTGTCGACTGAATTTATGCAAATTCATGGTGAGATACCCTGGCACAAAATGTTTGGTTTAAGAAATAGAATCGTTCACGATTATGGGAATGTGGATCTGAACACCGTATATTTCACCGCAAAAAATGATCTCCCTCTTCTTTCTAAGAAATTAGAGGAAATTCTAGACTAATATGAACTCGTTTCATTGTTTCAATCGAAAAAAATTTTAAAAGTCTATATATACTAACTCATTAACTAAAATTTGACTTCGTAATAAAGACAATTGTCTTGTATCCTTAAAGAAAAATCCCATCAAATCAAGTCTTTTAAGATCTAAAATGGCATATTCAAAATTTAATATTTTTATTTTTATCGTTAGACAAAACTAACGTCAATTTTAAACTGATTTATTTGAAAATCTTTCTTTTGAGAAAGAGATTTTAAAGTCTTATACTTTAACTGTATTTAAGGAGATATTTTTCTAAATGTCTGAAATTAAAAAAACTTTTAAATCGGTTGATGGCAACACTGCTGCCTCAATCGAAAGCTACTATTTCACAGAAGTAGCGGCTATTTATCCTATTACTCCATCTTCGCCAATGGCTGAAAACGTCGATGTCATGGCATCAAAGGGGGAAAAGAATTTCTTTGGCCAACCAGTCAAGGTTGTTGAGATGCAATCTGAAGCTGGTGCATCTGGCGCAGTACACGGCGCTTTGCAAGGCGGAGCCTTAGCAACGACTTATACCGCTTCCCAAGGCTTGCTCTTAATGATTCCAAACCTCTATAAGTGGTGTGGCGAACTCTTACCAGCCGTCTTACACGTTTCCGCTCGTTCCTTAGCAACTCGTGCCCTTTCCATTTTCGGTGATCAGGCTGATATTTATGCTTGCCGTCAAACTGGCGTTACGATGATTTGCTCTGGCTCAGTTCAAGAAATTGCTGATTTAGCTCCAATCGCTCACTTAGTGGCAATTGATGCATCAACTCCAGTCATGCATTTCTTTGATGGCTTCCGTACTTCCCACGAAGTTCAAAACGTTGAATTCGTTGATAAAGAAGAATGGAAGAAACTTCTTCCTATGGATAAGGTCGAAGCATTCCGTGCTCGTGCCCTAAATCCACACACTCATCCAGTAACACGTGGCGGAGCAGAAAATGATGATATCTACTTCCAAGCTCGTGAAGCCCAAAATTCTCACTGGGATAACATTCTTCCTGTCGCTGAGAAATATTTTGCTGAAGCAACCCGCTTAACTGGCAGAGAATATGCCCCATTTGTCTATTATGGTGATCCAAATGCTGACCGCGTTATCATCGCTATGGGTTCAGTTACTGAAACAGCAAGCGAAGTCGTTGATGCATTAAATGCTTCTGGAGAACACGTTGGTGTTGTTAAAGTTCATCTTTACCGTCCATTCTCCGCTGAGCTTCTTTCTAAAGCAATCCCTGCTTCCGTTAAGAAGATCGCCGTTCTTGATAGAACGAAAGAAAATGGTTCTGAAGGAGAACCTCTCTATCTCGATGTCGTTTCCGCAATGTTCAAACTTAACCGTCATTTCGAAACGATCATTGGTGGACGTTATGGCCTTTCTAGCAAAGATACTCAACCAAAAGATGTTAAGTCAGTCTTTGATTTCCTCAATGCCGAAAAGAATTGGACAGGATTCACCGTTGGTATTACTGATGATGTCACTCATCTTTCAATCCCAGTCGATCATTCCTTTAAGATTCCTGCCTACTATACTTCTTGCTTATTCTATGGCTTAGGAAGTGATGGAACAGTTTCCGCTAATAAATCTTCTATTAAGATTATCGGCGATGCCACTGGACAATACGCTCAAGCTTATTTCCAATACGACTCCCGTAAATCTGGCGGAACAACACGTTCCCACTTACGTTTTGGTAAGAAACCAATCCGTTCTGAATATTATGTCAAGAATGCTGATTTCATTTCTTGCTCTCTTGATACATATATCTTGAAATATGACATCATCGCTAATCTCAAGGATGGCGGAACATTCCTCCTTAATACGAATATGAGCGATGAAGAACTTGCAAAAGCAATGCCTAACCGCATGAAACATCTCTTAGCCGAGAAACACGTCAAGTTCTATGCCATCGATGCTAATAAACTTGCTGAAGAATGCCATATGGGACGTCATACAAATACGACCCTTCAAGCCGCTTTCTTCAAATTAAATCCACAAATCATGCCATATGAACAAGCAGAAGAATGGATGAAGAAGTTTGTTAAGAAGACATACGAAAGAAAAGGCATGGACATCGTTCAAAATAACTACGATGCCATCGACGCAGGCCCAGCAGGTCTTCGCGAAGTTAGGATCGATCCAAAATGGATTGAACTCCCAACAAACAAAGTCTTAGAAGATACTGGCGATACATATTATGACGAATATGTTGGAACAATCGATCGTCTTGATGGCGATGAACTCCCAACATCCGAATTCCTCAAATACGAATTAGCCGATGGCACTATGGAAGAAAATATCGTCTTCCGTCAAAAGAGAGCTATCGCAGACCGTGTCCCTGTTTGGAATCCTACCTATTGTATTGAATGTAACCAATGTGCCTTCGTTTGCCCTCACGCAACAATCCGCCCATATCTCTTAAATGAAGAAGAACTTGCCAAAGCTCCTTCAATCGTTAAAGATTCAGTTAAACCAGTTACTGGCTCACCAAAAGCAGCAAATCTTAAATACCGTATTAGTGTTGCAACTGAAAACTGCGTTGGATGTGGACTTTGTGTCTCCGAATGTATGGCTAACCAAAGCGCTAAGAAACTCGGCAATGACCACTATGCTCTCCTTATGAAGGATGCTAAAGCGGAATTTGGCGAGCAAGTTGCTGCTGATTATTGCTATTACAATGTCTCTAATAAGACAGATATCTTCCCACTTACAACGGTTAAAGGCGTTGGATTCCTCCGCCCATATATGGAAGTTTCTGGCGCATGTGCTGGTTGTGGAGAAGCCCCATATTATCGCTTACTCTCACAATTATTCGGTCATGACTTATTAATTGCTAATGCCACTGGTTGTTCTTCAATCTATTGCGGATCAACCCCACTTACCCCATTTGTCAAAGATAAGAATGGCGAAGGTGTTGCATGGGCTAACTCCTTATTCGAAGATAATGCCGAATATGGCTTTGGCATGAGAATTGCCAATGACTATAAGATGTCAGTCATTACCCGTATTGTTTCTAAGGCTATTGCTGATGAAACAGTCGAAGCTAGCTTAAAAGATGCTGCAAGCAAATATCTTGAAGCACTTTCTAAGAAAGACAGAGAAGCAGAACGCGCAATTGTTCCAACTCTCATTAAAGAAGTTGATTCTTCCAAGAATGAAGACGTCAAAGAACTCAAGAATTACTATCGTGATCTTATCGAGAAATCGGTTTGGATCATCGGTGGCGATGGCTGGTCTTATGATATCGGCTATGGCGGACTTGATCATGTCCTTGCTAATGAAGCAGACGTTAACGTCCTTGTTCTTGATACAGAAGTCTATTCCAACACTGGCGGACAAGCTTCTAAATCTTCACAAACCGGTTCCATCAATAAATTCACCGCTTCCGGTAAGAAAGAAGCCAAGAAGAACCTTGCTTTAATGGCAATGTCTTATGGACACGTCTATGTTGCACAAATCGCTTTAGGCGCAAACCCAATGAAAGCAATCCAAGCTCTCAAAGAGGCGGAATCTTATAATGGCCCATCCCTTGTTATTTGCTATTGCCCATGCTTAGAGCAACATATCAAAGGCGGACTCGTTAATTCCATATCCGAAGAAAAGAAAGCTGTTGAATGTGGTTACTTCAATTGCTTCAGATATGACCCAAGACTTGTTGCAGCAGGAAAATCCGGCTTAACAATCGATTCTAAAGAAGAACCTGATTGGAGCAAGTTCAGAGACTTCTTAATGTTAGAAACAAGATTCTCTCAACTTCCTATTATCAACCCAGAACATTCTGAAGAACTTCTTACTAAGTGCGAGAAGTACGCTAAAGATCGTTGGGAAGCAATCAAGAAATTTGGAAAATAACAACAACTAAAAAGAGGATCCTATCAACCGATGGGATCCTTTTCTTTTACTCTTTATCGATTAGCCAAAGAGGGTTAGTAAAGAACTCTTTTTGCTTGATAGAAGAAGAGGAGGGAAAAACTAATTTATAAGCGTTTAGATACATCCTTTTTGCAGAGGTTTCAGAATATTTATTGTCTCCTAAAAGATGATAGCCTAGCGATGATATGGCCATTCTTATTTGAGCACGTCTTCCTGTTTCGATTGAAATATCAAGGACTGTACCTATTTGAATTTGATTTTTGCTCGTTAGGTGAGTGATTGCTTCCTTGCCATTTTCCTCATTCGATACAAAAACTTTACCGCCTTTATCATTACTTGCTAAGTATTGATTGACGTCATAATGAAGATTTGGCTCGATTCTTTCTTCTATTACCGCTTCATATAATCTAATGACTTGTCTATTTTCAAAATATGATTGAAGTTCCTCTTTCAAAGAAGAAGATTTTGCAAACACCATCACCCCAGAAGTTTCATAATCTAAACGATGAACAATAAAGGGTCTTTCGCCTTTCTTTTTAAGATATTCATATAAATAATGATATAAGTTATGGGCATACGTTTTCTTGTCGTTTGTGCGGATGCTGAAAACGTCTCTTTCCTTATATACGACTATTATTTCATCATCCTCATATATTATTTGGTAAGGCGCTTTTTTCATGTGATTATTATAGAATGACTTTAAAATTTTACAATTGGTTAAAAAGCAACAATTGTATCTATATTTTTGGTGTAATTGTAAAGATTTCTCTAAAAAATTTAGGCAAAAATAAGAAAATAATGCCTGACATTGTATTATTTAGAACTAATATGAATTTGTTATTAATAACAAAGGGGATGTTAACAACGTTCATTAAATAGCAAAATTCTTTTAATTGCATTGTTATGATTATAACGTTTTGTTATTTGTAGAATGCCTAAGTCTGCTTTGCACCCTTATTAAATGCAAGGCAATAAATCATTAGACTTATGTTTCTATGGAGGATTTATGTTAAGTATTATAATGACAGCGTTTTTGTCATTTACGATTGTGAATGGTAGTGATGCTATTGGAGATGATCCGTATGTGACATCAACAGCATCATTAGGCCAAACAGATACAATTTTAGGCGGGAATGGAACTGGTAGCTCATCGTATTCACCGACTACAATTCCCCACAGGTCGGTTTGAGGTAAGCTCTTGGCGCGAAGGATTGATAGGGAGGCATCAAATGTCTTCGATTGATTCTTACGAGTAGGTTGGATTGACATCGATTAAGTTGCTTACAGATTGGCACAATGGAAACGTCATTGAAGATTGTTCTTTTACAAGAGAAGTTGAAACCATAACCACTAGTTCCGTATCGACATCTATAAGTTTAGGATTCGAGTGGTCTGTGGCTATTTCACAAAAAGTTAATATTGACGGACTTGAGGTTGGCGAGGAAATGGGGCCAGCGGTTAAGTTTACCATAGGAAAAACAACAACATACACATACACGCAACCGGAGAAAATGACTGTTAATGCAAAAATAAAACAAGAATATATAGAAGGAAAAACGTTTGCTTTGTGCACTGCCGTTTATTAAGTTAAAATGCCAAAAATGGCAATATGATGATTATTGGTGGGGCGATTATGAAGTAAGCAACAGCAGATCTGAATATGAGGCTTATATAATAATGAAACCCACGATAACGATTATTTATGATAATGGAGAGATAGTAAAATGAAAAAACAAAGCTTATTAGTTTCTTTAGCCGTTTTAGCGCCAATCACTTTTGGCGCAACTTCATGCGGAGAAGAAAAAACGGCAGGCACGCTAGATAATTATGATATTGTAGAAGTTGGAAAAAAGAGAATATTCCCGTTGCACAAGTTGGTTTTTTATCGCAACAGATGCTTTTGAAAGCTACGGGCAAGAAGAAGGTTATACATACGACGACCCCGATTCCTTTATTTTTGTCGGAAAGAACATCCTTAGCGAGAAGGAAAGTGAGCTTTTTGCTAAGAAATATTCGTACACAGTTGATTTAGAGGATGAGGCTGCATCCTTCAATGTTAATTTTGATAAATATAGCACTTACTGTAAAAGATCTAAAAGAGGAATAGACGCATTTTCTTTTAAGGTCAATCAAGAATTTGGAACTAAATGTTATCTTGGGTTTGTGGCTGATGTAATGGAATATAAACTGACCTCTAAAGATGCAACAAAAGGAGACATAACGATTTACGGTTTTGCCAGCCCGTTAATTCTTACGCTAATTTATTTAAACGTTTAATTAACATGGAAATGAATCTCTCTTGTTTAAACAAGGGAGATTTTATTTTTTTGGATATTTCATATAAAATAAAAACATGGAAGAAAAACTTCATCATCGCTTAAAAATAAAAATGAAGGAGAGTAATCTTTCAGCACGTCAATTGTCATTAAAAACGGGCATTTCTGAAGCGGCTATATCTAAATACCTTAGCGGAGTTAGAACTCCGCATATAGAAATAGTTGGTAGACTAGCCGACGCTTTAAATACGACTTCTGATTATCTTCTAGGAATCGTAAAAGAAGAGACCCCGTATGATCAAATAGTCGCTAAAATAAAAGAAAACAAAAAATATCTCTCTTCAGAGGAAAAGATGTCATTGATATTGCTAATAAGTGAAAAATAGGAGGATTAGCATGAAAGTAACAAACATTGATCTTTATAAGTATTTTGGCTGGGAAAAACCTAATAAATCCGCTAAAGGAATATTGCATGGAATCTTCTTTGATCAAGACAGCGATGAATTCGATAAGAAAAGACTTCATCCAATGATGCTTGTTTTTCCAGGCGGGGCGTATATGCAAATATCGCATCGTGAATCGACCCCGCCATGCCTCGCTTTCTTACGATATGGATTCAATACTTTCTATCTTGAATATTCAACAGCACCTAAGAATACATATCCAACCCAACTAGTTGAAGCAATGATGGCTCTCACATATTTATATAAAAAGGCTAAAGACATGAATTCGGATCCTAATAAGATCGTCGCTTGCGGCTTTTCAGCCGGAGCGCATCTTGCAGGATTGCTTGCAACCGCAAGCAAAGAAGAAAGAGATCTCTTCTATCCGCTTGATAAATGTGGAGCAAAACTTAAGGGAATCATTTATTCCTATCCAGTAGTTAACGAAAATACAGGATCAAATTCCGTTGGTAACCTATTAGGCGAGCATCATATCAAATCTAATTTCTCTCTTTTAAACCGTTTAGATGAATATAATCTCCCATCCTTTATTTGGGGTGGAGAAAAAGATGATGTCGTGGAATTAGAGAGTAACGGAAAAGCTTTATATGAAGCAATTATCAAAAAGAGTGTTCCTGCTGAATTCCTTTCTTTCCCAAATGCTAAACACGGATATTCCACGGGGGACGTGAATACATATTCTCTTAAAGATACGGATATAAAAGAAAGAAAAGAAGTGGTTAGATGGGTTGAAAAATCAGTCGAATTCTTAAATAAAAATGGCGTAACACTCAATCGCTAATTTTTAGATGCAAAAATATCTTAAACGATTATAATTATATGGCTCGGGACATAGCACAGCTTGGTAGTGCACTTGGTTAGGGACCAAGGGGTCGAGGGTTCAAATCCCTCTGTTCCGACCATTGAAATTATTGGTTTGGCGTGTATGCCAAACTTTTTTAATCCTAAAATCATCTCATTTCGTGATTTTAAGAATATCTAAATTAAAGCCTAGGATATTCAATCCAATGGGGATTTACGTGGGATAATTGAAAATTTATTGGGACATTGTCTCGATTTATAACTCGGAAATTTTCAGTTGTCCGTAATTTGTGGACAACTGAAATTACTCCGATTATCATACTATTATGATTAAATGTTCAGTCCGCTATTTTAAAACCGAGCCAGTGAGGGCTGCATGGGATAATGAAAAATCTTGTTGGTGGTATTCAGCAATAGACTTTATTGAAGTTTTAACAAAGCCGAATTCACCCAGAAGATATTGGAACAACATCAAAAACAGAAACCCTGAGTTGTCTCCTTTTTGTGGACAACTTAAATTGTATTCTCTTGATGGTAAAAAATATAAAACTGATGTAATTAATGAAGAGGGAGTTAGATTACTTTTGACAATTGTTCCATCTAAATATAGAAAGCAACTTTCCGATTGGATCACCGGTTTGCTTGATCCGATAGATGAACAAAGCAAGAAAAAGGCATATGAATTATACAAAACGAATTTAATCGGTGAAAACGAGATAGGAAAAACTATATCTTTACAAAAAATACATGCTTATCTATTTGAAGGTCTCTATGATTTTGCAGGTCAAATAAGAAAAGCCACTATATCTAAAGGAGGCTTTATTTTTGCAAATGGTGATTTTTTGTGCGAAACACTTAAACGTGTTGAATCAATGCCTCAAGAAACCTTTGATCAGATTGTAGAGAAATATGTAGAAATGAATATTGCGCATCCTTTTATGGAAGGAAATGGACGTGCTACAAGAATTTGGATTGATATGATTTTCATTAAGCAGATTAAACAATGTGTCGATTGGTCTAAAATCAACAAACATGATTATTTAGAAGCTATGAAAGCAAGCCCAACTAGCGACAAATTAATAAAAAATTTACTAAAAAGTTCCCTTACCAACGACATAGATGACAGAGAATTATTCATGAAGGGTATAGATGTTTCTTACTACTATGAGGAAACGGAATAAGTGGTTTAAATGATTTTCCATCAAACGTTAATGGATTAATTAAGCTTTTTTGACTTAAACGACTCTTTTTAAAACGTCTCATCATTTTTGTTACGGTTTCTTAGCACATAAATTGGCAAAAGTATTTCTGGTTACCCAGATTTTAAAAGAGTCGTGTGGTAATCCATGCCGTTTTTTGGAAGAATCGAAATAACGATGTTTTATAGGTGTTTTTTAATTTTCGACAATTTTATATATTTTCAACCTTTGAAACGTAAATGGCATTGCATATTGCGACGTTTTCATCTAGGCTGAAGTGGTCTACTTACTTCTAAATATCGGCCAAAATGGCCTAATAAAGAAATCAAAAGAGGACAAAATGGCCTATTGCCCGCGTCATCTTTAGCCATTGCAGCCATAATCGCGGACGACATGCGTGTTTTTGACATATCGGTCGTTTGTAAAATATAATAAACATACTATCAATATCAAATGTGGCGTTTGCCACCGAAGCATCGAAGGGCTTCGGCCCTTCTCCAAAATAACTGAAAAGGAGTATGAACATGAAGAAACACCACCACAAATTGCTGTTGGCGACTGCTCTCGCCTTCCTTTTGCCCTCCGCACTTTCCGCGTGCAGTGGCAACCACAATGAAACGAGCCTAAATTCGAGTTCAAACTCGGATTTCAACAGTTCCAGCACCATCAAGCGCGTTTTTGCCGTGAGGTTCGTCAGCGAAGGCAGGACCTACGATGTTCTCTCCATTGAGGAGGGCGACACTGTCCAGGACGTTGATGAACCAGAACGCGACGGCTATGCTTTCGAGGGTTGGTACCTCGATGATGGCATCTGGAATAGCCCCTTCGACAGCGCGTCCGTGGCGGGGGATGTGACCGCTTATGCCAAATGGTCGGTGATTGAGTATTCAATAACCTACAAAGGTCCGGAGGGCGATGATCTCGACGCCGATGGCACCGATCTTCCAACATCCTACACGGTGGAGGATGATGATCTTCCACTTGGCAATTATTCGCTAAAAGGATATCGTTTCAGAAACTGGGCAAGGAATGGTCTGGCGATTAGCTACATTCCAGCCGGTTCCACGGGCGACCTTGTCCTTCAGGGGTGTTTCGATGATACTTTCTTAATCCGGTATGTTGACGAGATGTTCGGCAAGACGAACCCATCAAACCCTGAATCCTTTAGCACCGGTATGGAACCTATCAAGCTAGCTCCGCTCGAGGATGCTCTGGACTACAATTTCACCGGCTGGGCCGACGAAGGCGGGAATAAGGTAACGAGCGTCGATACGTCGATTGGCGACGACATCACCCTCTATGCGACCTGGGAGAGGAAACTCGGATTAGAGGACTTCGATTACATAGCGGACGAGCATAGGAAGGCCTGCGTACTCATGGGGGTCAAGGACAAAACGGTGACGAAACTCGATATTCCCGATCTCTTCACCGGCATAAAGCCGGGGGCGCTTGCGGGGCTTAGCAATTTGGAGGAATTATCTGTCCCTTACCTTGGCTTCGACGGCGAGACGACGCAATACGCCAATCTTGCCTATTTATTTGGCGCTGAGAGCAATGCGACAGCAGGCGATGCAATTCCATCAAGCCTTGCAAAGGTAACGGTAAGACGCGGCGTTATCGGCGAATACGCCTTCGCGAATCTCGCTAACGTCAAGGAAATCGTGCTTACTCCAGATGTTACCGAACTTGGTTTTTTTGCTTTCTATAAATGCTCGCAACTCTCGGAACTTACAATGCCGGTGTTTGAAGGAATGTCTATCTCGTCATTGAAAAACGTACTTAAAGATAAAGGGGTGTCCTACTCCAGCTCAAGAGGCCCTTCTATGGCAATATATTATGGAATTGCAAATTCAGGGCTAGCATCCTCACTTAAGGATGCTAGTGCGCCGCTAATTAACCTTCATGTGAACGGAGGTGAAAACAGCGGCCAGAGGATGTTTGCTTTTTGCAATGCTATAGGAACGGTTACCGTCGATAACGTGTTCATACATCATACAATGTTTTACTATTGTGAAAATCTTACGGAAGCAACAATAGGAAATACGGTAGAAGCAATAGAATATGGGGCATTCTTGTTGTGTAGCAAACTGACAGAAATCGTAATCCCCGACTCGGTAACAGCGTTCGGGATGAATAATAATATCCAAATCGGCGTGAATGAGGATTTACGCGCAGATGTGTATGCGGGTCAAGAATCCGGTCGTGTGTTTTCTGGGTGCACATCTCTCACCAAAGTAGTGATCGGTAACGGCGTGGAATCCATCCCGAGAAGCACGTTCGATGAATCTCCCCTTGAGGAACTGACGATCGGTGAAAACGTCCATTATATTGATTTCTGGGCTTTTAAAAAATTCTCCGGAGACGAAATTGCCATCACCAACAAATCGAAGTACAAAGAATGGGTGGTGAGTGCCCCCGTAAACGCCGCTTTCATGGATAGCTTGATGGCAAGCGACAACGCTCCCGAAAAGATATATTATGGTTTAAGGTCTTTTAATGAAGACTACACTTATATCACCGGCGGTACCACATATCAGCATTTTCTCTCAACGTCCGATTCCACTGTATATCCGCAAAACGGAACTGTTGATCAAATCGAGAGGTGGAAACTTGTATTCTATAGCCCGACTGATCCTTACATAGAGGGCGGAACCGCGTCTATTGATAACGCCGACATTGAATACTGGTATCACGAACAAGGCAATAAATGGTATTTTGCAACTTGTTGTGTCACACCGGTAATGTGGCCAATATCATAAGTGCGAATTGTTGTTTAACGAATATTTTCATTTAAGTGCTTTTAACTATCATAAACCTAGTCTTTAGAATATAATTCTAATGTTATGGATAGCAGGAAATACATTATCGTCAAAGGCGCTAGAGAGAATAATCTCAAAAATATAGATGTAACCATCCCTAAGGATACATTAACTGTATTCACAGGGCTTTCTGGTTCAGGAAAATCTACTTTAGCATTCGATACAATCTATGCGGAGGGACAAAGAAGATATGTCGAGTCTCTTTCGCCATATGCTAGACAATTTCTTGGCGGAGTGGATAAACCTGACGTTGATTCCATTGATGGATTATCCCCAGCCATATCCATCGATCAAAAAACAACTTCCCATAACCCCCGTTCAACGGTTGGTACAGTTACAGAAATATATGATTTTTTACGTCTTCTTTTTGGAAGAATAGGCGTTCCATATTGTCCTGAGCATAATGAACCGATTATCGCATTTTCCCCTGCAAAAATGACGGATATGGTTCTTGAATATCCTCTTGGAAGCAAACTCCAAATCCTTGCTCCAAGCGTTAAACACGAAAAAGGCCAACATAAAGATGTGCTAGATTCCATTAAAAAAGCAGGTTTTACAAGAGTTAGGATTGATGGAGAATTCCTTCTTCTAGATGATGTAAAAGAATTAGACAAAAACAAACGTCATGATATTGATATCGTGATTGACCGCATAGTCATCAAAGAAGGCATCCGTTCACGTGTAGCAGAAGACATCGATTTAGCCCTAAATTATGGACATGGGTACGTTATTTTGCATACGGAAGATAATGAAAAACTTGTTTCTAGCAATCATACATGCCCTATTTGCGGTTTTTCCGTACCAAAACTTGAGCCAAGACTTTTCTCTTTTAACGCTCCTCAAGGCTATTGCCCAACATGCCATGGATTAGGGATATCCCGTGGGGTTTCGGAAGAACTTTTGATCCCAGATCCTAATAAGAGTATTGATGAAGGCGCGATCCGTTACTATAAAAACATCATTCATACAAAAAATCTTGAATGGCAAGAATTCAAATATCTTTTAGACGCATATAAGATTCCAACGAATGTTCCATACAAAGATTTAACGCCAAAGCAAAAACAAATTATTTTAATCGGTTCGGATAAACCTTTAGACCACGTATTGACTTCAGTTAATGGCAATACGATGAATAAACGTGGCTATATCGAAGGCATTAAAACGTTCATTGAAAGAAGATATCGCGACTCATCATCTAAATGGATGTTGCCATATTATGAATCTTTCATGCGTGATGAAACTTGCCCAACATGCCACGGTGCAAGACTTTCTAAAGAAGCACTTGCCGTAAAAATAAACGGCTTAAACATTTACGAAGTAACCCAATTAACCATCGATAAGCTTATTTCTTGGATAAAAGATACAAGAGAAAAATTAAACGAACAAGAAATGATGATTGCTCGTCTAGTTTTGCAAGAAATCGAAAATAGGGCTCAATTCCTTTCTGACGTTGGAATTGATTATTTGACTTTAGATCGTTTAGCTATGACTCTTTCAGGAGGAGAAGCCCAACGTATTCGCCTAGCCACCCAAATTGGTTCAAAACTATCAGGCGTCCTTTACGTTTTGGATGAACCATCTATTGGCCTTCATCAAAGAGATAACGACAAACTTATCAAAACGATGAAAGAGATGCGGGATTTAGGAAACACTCTTATCGTTGTTGAACACGACGAAGATACGATGCGTTCAGCGGATTATCTTGTAGATATTGGCCCTGGAGCTGGGGTACATGGTGGAGAAGTTGTCGCTTCGGGAACCCCAGAAGAAGTAGCAAAAAATGAATCTTCTATAACTGGAAATTACCTTTCGGGAAGAAAATTCATACCTATTCCTAAAATAAGAAGAAAAGGAAACGGAAAGAAAATAACATTGAAGGGATGCTCTTGCCATAACCTTCAAAACATCGACGTAGAATTCCCTCTTGGGAAGTTAATTCTTGTCACTGGTGTTTCAGGCTCAGGAAAATCGTCCTTAATTAATGAAACGCTAGAGAAGATTTTAGCGAAAAAATTAAACAAAGAAGATTGCACGCCTGGCCCATATAAGAGTGTTAGTGGCCTTCAATATGTTGATAAAGTTGTTAACGTTGATCAGCAACCAATTGGGAGAACTCCTCGTTCTAATCCTGCGACATACATTAAATTGTTTGATGATATTCGCGCTCTTTTTGCCGAAACGAATGAAGCAAAAGAAAGAGGCTTTGATAAAGGAAGATTCTCTTTTAACGTGCCTGGAGGAAGATGCGAGAAATGCCAAGGAGCCGGAGTTACTTGGGTTCCGATGAATTTCTTGCCAGACGTTTACGTTAAATGCGATGAATGCGATGGCAAACGTTATAACCAAGAAACGTTATCTTGCTATTACAAAGGCAAGAACATTTATGATGTTTTAGAGATGCGCGTTGAAGAAGCCATGCATTTCTTTGAAAATAGACCAGTTATTTATCGTCGAGTCAAAGCTTTATACGACGTTGGACTTGGCTATGTTAAGTTAGGCCAACCTGCCACAACGCTTTCCGGTGGTGAAGCACAACGCGTTAAATTAGCAAACGAACTACAAAAAAGACCAACGGGCAAAACGGTTTATATTCTTGATGAACCAACAACCGGTTTACATACTGATGACGTAAAACGCTTGATACGTGTATTAGAAAACCTTGTTGATCATGGCGATACGGTAATCGTAATTGAACATAACCTTGATATGATAAAGGTCGCTGATTATATCATTGATATCGGCCCAGAAGGTGGGTATCGCGGCGGACAAGTGGTTGCTAAAGGAAGTCCAGAAGAAGTGGCAGAGAATCCAAATAGCTATACTGGAAAATACTTAAAGCCTTTGCTTGAAAAAGCTAAAAAGAATAATCAATACGAATAAGGAGAAAAAGAATGAATACTGCAGGATTAATTTCACTAATAATTGGACTCGTATTTATTGTAGGGTCGTTCTTTTTCATCATCAAAGATACTCTTTCATTTTTCAAAAATCCCCTTCGTTTACGCTTAGAAAAGAAAGAACTGCTCCGTTATATTGCTTATATTGGAGTTTCTGGGGTTGGCTTTATGGCTTTGCTTCTATCGGCTTTCCTTGCCCATCCAGAATGGTCTTCGATAACGGTTCATTCAACTGGCGTTTATCAAGGCGAAAGCATCAATTACGCCGGTAATTACGCTTTAACGGTTATTGGTGGACTTTTCTTTGGCCTTGGCCTGGCCCTATTTGTCCCAACATTTTGGATTTATCTTTTTAAAGAAAAAATCGATCTTAAACAAAAGAAATTAATCCAAATTCTCTACTATGTCTCCATTCCTTTGCTCATTTTCTCTTTTTGGATGTGGTCTGAGGGATATGCCGATTATATTTATTATCCTTTGCCAAACGGCATTTCAATTACTGATAAAGGTTTCCAAATCTCTACTTCCCATAATAATCCAGGTGGGTTTCACGTGGCTTTTTACGGAATTGTCATTCTCATTGGCGCTCTTATGTGCTTATTTGTATCTGATCAAAGAATGTATAAACGCTACCACAAGCACGGATTGCTTGAGTTAATCTTTGTTGTTGCTTTCCCTGCTGGCATTGTTGGTGCCCGTGTTTGGTATGTTGTTGGCAACTGGTCAAGAGAATTTGCCCATCGTGATTTCTACCATGTCTTTGAGATATGGAATGGTGGCTTAACGATTTTAGGCGGAGCTTTCTTTGGTATTTTAGTTGGCGCTTTGATGGCTAAACATTCTAAAAAAGGCCTTGATGCTAGATGGACGGTTGATGAAGTTGTCCCAACTGTTTTAATCGGCCAAGCCGTTGGTAGATGGGGAAATTTCTTTAATACTGAAGTATATGGCCGTCCTATATCGGTAGATTATTTTAGATGGCTTCCAACTTGGTTGGTTGAACAGATGCATATTTCTACCTCCGGGGTAAGCAATGCAACCGCAGGAGTTGGAATGATTTACGCTCCTCTTTTCTTAATTGAATCAGTTCTTTCAATTGCTGGATATTTCATCATTCAATACGTTGTTGGAAAACTCTTGAACAAATGGACGGCAAAAGGAGATAGAGTTGGCTGCTATTTCTTATGGTATGGAATAGTTCGCGTAATTATGGAACCTTTCCGCGACACAAACTTCAATATGGGCACGGATAACGCTTGGAGCATTTGTAACTCCTTGATTTATATCTTGCTTGGAATTGTTATTATTGCTTCCGCTCATTTGCATGATAATTACATAAAATCCAAAAAAGGGTCGTATCTCCCGCTTATTTCTGCAGGAATTCTTCTTCCAACCTTCGTTTTCCCTCTCCTTCCATCCTTAACTACGTCTTCGAATAAAGATGGTGCGGGACAAATCGTCTCTTATAATGGCTATGATTTGATTTTCTCCGGCAAAACCCCTCTATTTTTAGCTGCCTTTATCGTATTAGCTATTGCAGCCATTGTTTTTGTTGTTTCATATTTCATTATTAAGAAAAACAAAAAAACCGGTTATTACGTTCTTTTATCTGCTGGAGTTGTAGCGTTTATTGGAACAATTCTTTATTTGATTGGCAAAAACGTTAATAGTTTTGATGAAGGACTGTACGTGAATCTATCTTATGGATTTATCTTGTCGGCAACATTTGCCTTGATGTCTTTAGCTATCGCCTTTATTTATTTAAGAGATACTAAGGTTTTAGAGAAAATGGAGGTAAGCAACAATGAGACAAACTGATGTTTTGATAATCGGGGCAGGGCCAGCCGGAATCACTGCCGCTTTATATTTGAAAAGAGCAAACGTATCCTTTATTTGGGTTGAAAAAGGAATGCCTGGTGGAAAATTGGTTAATCTTGCCGAAGTTGGTAACTATCCTGGCTTAGCTCCATCTGATGGGTTTACCTTAGCCAATAACATGTTGCAATCGGCATATAGCGCCGGTGCCAAATTAGAAACGCTTGAAGTATTTGAAGTAAACAAAGATAACGACCTTTTTACGATTAAAACAAACAGAGAAGACATTCTTGCAAAAGCAGTTCTAGTTGCAACAGGCCTTTCCAATGTTCCTTCTATCAAAGGAGAAAAGGAATTCTTTGGCAAGGGAGTCTCTTATTGCGCGACTTGCGATGGTCCTCTTTTAAGAAAGAAAACAGCTGTGATATATGGCAAAGGGGATCGCGTTCTTGAAGAATCCTTATATTTAGCAAATATCGTTTCTAAACTATTTGTAATCACCCAAGAACATGAATATGAAGGATCCGAAAACCTCCTTTCATCATTAAAAGAAAAAGAAAACGTTGAATTTATTAACGATGCAAAAATAACTTCGATTAACGGAGATGATTTTGTTAATTCCATCACTTATATAAAAGATGGAAAAGAAAAGGAAATAGAAACAAACATGATTTTCCCATTTTCTGGCGAAAGAAGTGCGGTAAAATTCCTCTCTCCTTTAAAAGTTGAAACAAATAAGAATTTCATCGTCGTTAATTCCGAGATGATGAGCAACATTCCAGGGCTATTTGCCTCTGGAGATGTTACATTTAAGAAACTTCGTCAAGTCATAACTGCCGCTTCAGATGGCGCTGTTGCATCAACCGGAATCATTTCCTATTTAAATAAATTGAAGAAAGAAGCCAAATGAAAAAAGGAAATGGAATATCTTTTGCTGAAAAAGTCAAAGAAGAAAGTGCTAGGGCCGAAAGAGATGATGAAGAAAAACGCTCTTTGCTTTCGGCTTTTATCCGTCTAAATGGTTACCTTTCAATAAAAGAAGGGCAAGAAAGACTCGATATTGCTTCGGAATCTTCATCAATCGCTAAAGCCATTTATCAATATCTTCATGATTTATATGGCGTTAACGCTCGTTTTGCTTATACTCGTTCAGCGGGATTTCTAAAAAGAATCGTCTATCACGTCTTATTAGAACAGGAACCGGAAAAGATTCTATCGGATTTAGGCGTGGATTATTTTTTCATCGAAAACCCTAAAAATCTTGTCGCCAATCAGAATCAAACGGCCGCTTATTTAAGTGGGGCTTTCCTTGCTAAAGGATCCATAAATAGTCCTAAATCATCTTCTTATCATCTTGAATTCGCCTTCAAAGATCAAAATTACGCCAAATGGATCATGAAACTTTTGCAACATTATCCATTTAGGCAATTCAACGCCAAACTAATTCAAAGAAGAAACCAATATATCGTTTACCTCAAAAGAAGCGACGAAATTTCTGATTTCCTCATTATTCTTAAAGCAAAAGACTCTTGTTTAGAATTTGAAAACGTTCGTGTTGAAAGAGATTTTGCCAATGTTACAAATAGATTAAGCAACCTTGATACGGCCAATTACTCAAAAACCCTCAAATCAAGCGAAGCGCAAATAGAACAAATCAACTACTTTGTCGAAAAAGTGGGTTGGGACGGAATTGACAATGAAAAGCTCAAGACTTTGATGAAACTTAGACTTAGCCATCCAGACGCGTCCTTAAACGAACTTGCTAACTTACTATCTGAAGAATTAAACACCACAATTTCACGCAGCAACGTTAATCATCTTTTTCGCTATCTAAAGGATGAATATAACGCTGCCACAGGCTCTAAAAAATAGCATTTTCATTTCGCTAAAAAATTTACCGATTTATCAATGTGTATTTTCTTTTATTTTCTCTTTTTGCTTTGCTATAATACTTTTGCAGTTTATAAGGAGGACATAAAGTTACATGTCAATTAAACTAGCTATTAACGGATTCGGCAGAATCGGCCGTCTCGCATTCCGTCGCGCATATGAAAGCGGCGAATTTGAAGTTGTTGCAATCAATGACTTAGTTGATGCAAAGACTCTTGCTTATCTTTTAAAATACGATTCAACACATGGCGTCTGGCACAAAGACGAAATTGACGCTGATGAAACAAACATCATCTTCAAAGGACACAAGATCCCAGTTCTTGGCAAAAAAGATCCAAAAGAACTCGAATGGGGCAAATATGGTGTTGATGTTGTTTTAGAGTGCACTGGCCGCTTAAAGAGCCACGAAGATGGTGATGTCCATCTCCACAATGGTGCAAAAGGTGTTATCATCTCCGCTCCATCTTCTTCCAAAGACATCCCAACATATGTCTATGGTGTCAATACCGACAAACTTACAGCTGATCAAACAATCATCTCTGGCGCATCTTGCACAACCAACTGCTTAGCCCCAGTTATGAAAGTTCTCAACGACAAGTTCGGTGTCATCGGTGGAACTATGACAACTGTTCACGCCTACACCAACGATCAAAGAATTCTTGATCTTGCTGGAAGCAACCTCCGTAGATCCCGTGCAGCTGCCGCTAACATCGTCCCAACGACAACTGGTGCTGCAAAAGCTATCGGCAAAGTCATCCCTGAACTCAATGGCTGCTTAAACGGCAACGCCATCCGTGTTCCAGTTCAAGATGGTTCCCTTTGCGATTGCACAATCGAACTCAAAGATGAAAATGTCACCGTCGAAGCCATCAACGCTGCTATGAAAGAAGCTGCTGAAGGCGAACTCAAAGGCATCCTTGGCTACAATGAAGACGAAATCGTCTCCTCCGACATCCTTGGCAACACCTATGGTTCAATCTTCGATGCAACCATGACCATGATCGTCGAAACTCCAGAACACAAGAAGTTTGTTAAAGTTGTTGCTTGGTATGACAACGAATACAGCTTCACTTCCCAATACGTCCGTCTTGCTGGCTTATATGGCAAGATCCTTGGCGCAAAATAAGGAAAACTTATTCTGAAAATTAGACTCCAATTAATTTTGGAGTCTTTTTTTGTGTCCAAACTCTCTTTATAATCTTTTGGATGAAAAAACGTTTTTTATTGATATTGCCTTTATTACTTAGCTCTTGTGCGAATGAAGATAATTCTTCCTCTGGTCAGATTTCAAACACAGGATATTATTTTGGCACGAATGTTTCCGTTACCCTTTTTGATTCTTCTAAAGATGTTTTAGATCACATTTTTGAGATTTTTGCTGATTATGACGAATTAACTGACGCCTACAAAGGCCATGCGGATATGAATCTTGAACAAGTCAAAAATATCTATTATCTAAATAAAGATAGCAATTCCGGAAAAGAAATCGAAGTGGATTCTCGCCTTGCGTCTTTGCTTTCCTTTGGATTACAAATGCAAGAAAAAACCGCGTTAACAAAAGAAAACGGAGAAAAAGAATATTCCTTTAACATGCTTATCGGAAATATTTCCTCTTTATGGAAGAATTTCATCGATAATCAAACTAGCGCTTTCCCTAGTGAAAACTTAATAAATGAATATCTAGAAGAGATGAATTCCTCAAAACTTGAAGTTAACGGAAATATAGTTAAAAGAAGCGGGAATGCTAAAATCGACGTTGGGGCTTATGCGAAAGGATATGTCATCAAACTCGTTCAAGATTATTTAAAAGAAGAAGGAGTCGATAAATATTTTATCAACGGAGGATCTTCCTCTTTCGGCTTAGGGTCTTATTTAAATGATGATTCATATAAAATAACTATTAGCAGCCTAAAGGATTATGGTTATTCTCAGGCATATTTCACTGCTAAAGATACCTCTATTGGGACTTCTGGAATTTCTCAGCAAAGCAAAAAATATGATGGAAAGCTATATTCGCATATTGTTAATCCAAATAATGGAAGTGCACTAGCAAAATACGATACCGTAACCATCAAAGCAGCTGACGCCGGAGTTGCTGATATTTTAAGCACGTCCATATTTGTTGGAGGGGAAGAATTGGCAAAAACGCTCAAAAAGACAATTGATTTCGAATATATGATTTTCGATGGAGAAAACGTTCTTTCCTCCGACGGACTTGGCTTGGTTTTGGAAAAATGATAAAAGCTAAAGAATTTTTAAAGAAACATCTAGGCGATCTTATCGTAGGAATAGGATTATTAGCCATTACTTTTTCTTTGTTAACTTATTATTTAATTCCTAGAAACACAAATGGAAAGATTTTTGCTAACGTCTATCATCAAAATACGATAATCTATGAAAAAATAGATCTTTCAGGCGAAGATAAAGAATATCCGATCAACATCAAAGATGGCGATTTAGATATTGAAATGGTGGTAGAACTCAAAGACCACAAGATCGGCATCCATTCTAGCAATTGTTCAAACCAATACTGTGTCCACCAAGGTTTTACCGATTCGATCATGCAAACCCTTATTTGCGCGCCAAATGAGGTGATGGTCACTCTTTATTCGGAAAGCAAAACAATTGATTCGGAGATTATCGTATGAAAAATAGATATTCAATCCATAAAATATCTTTTCTCTCCATCATGCTAGCTTTAGCAATTGTTTTAGGATACGTCGAATCTTTTATCCCTTCGCCAGTCCCTGGAGTCAAACTTGGCTTAGCCAATCTTGTTGTTTTGATATTGCTTTATTCTTGTCCTTTTTATGAGGCGTTCTTAATATCGATTCTTCGTGTTTTCATCGTTTCTTTGCTTAGAGGGAACATATTTCAAATGCCATTTTATATGTCTTTAGCAGGTGCTATATCTTCATATTTAGTAATGTGTTTAGCTTACTTTGCTTTCGAGAAGAAACTGCATTTTATCACTATATATGGGGTTTCATTGCTTGGGGCATTTATGCATTCCCTTGCCCAGGTTGCAATAGCAGCTATTTTTGTTGAGCATGGCTTTACGACTTTTTACTATTTCCCATTCATTGTTTTATTTTCCCTAGCTAGCGGATTGCTTACTTCTTTTTTAGCGGATAAGCTTCTTTTGAGCAGACCGATAAGAGAACTCAAGAATAATTAAAAAATTATTTGTCAAAAAACTATTTAGGGGCTAGAATCTTTTATGCAAATAATGCAAAAGAAAAGGAGCGATTCATAATGAACGCAAAATCAATTAAATTAGGTCTCTTTGCTTTAGCCGGCGTTAGCATCCTTGCTAGCTGCAGCAGCAAAGGAACAAGCATGACACGTGCCGAAGCAGAAAAAGAACTCGACGCGATTGCCGCAAAAACAATCACCGCATCAAAAGTTACTTATTCCGACGGATGGGATAAGACGACAAACAGCACTGGTGTCGTTGATACTGATGCCGAATACGTTTATCGTAAATTCAACACAGCTGTTTCTTCTACAACTGGTTCTGTCACTTTAACCCTCTTTGCTGCTGGGTCAGAACTCTTCGCTTATAAAGATGGCGACAAATACATCGTTGGCTACAATGACGGAACAAACAAGACATATTTTGAGGCTAAAAAAGATGATGTCTCAACTTATGCAAAAGCATTCCTTGATGTTACAAACGCTTATGCAAATGGTGCTTATGGTCAAGCCGCTGGAACTTCTAAATGGCTCAAAGGCTTTGATAAGACCGAAGCTGCCACAGGCAAAAAAGAACTTACAGTTGATGACCTCAACAGCTTATCAACAGATTGCACCGTCAAAGGTTACATTGGCAAGGAATCATATACAAAATATGCCGATGGTGAAATGACAGCCGATATCACCGCTATGTATCCATATCAACAATCTTTAATGGATCAAGGTGGCGAAAACTGCATCTATGAATTCAAAAACTACCAATTAACACGTCTTTACAACAACTATCAAAAATATGAAGAGAAGTTTGATTGGACATCTGCTAACACATCAGCAAAGATTTCAAGCGACTATACAGTTGCAGCCGATTCTACCGCTATAAAAGCAAAAGCTTTAATTGGATTTAGCTATCTTGCTCACGGTTGGTCTGAATAATTTGGATTGATTGAACATTTAGAGACCATTTAATGTGGTCTCTTTTTCAATTCAAGTATATCGGTAATATTTTATTAATATATTAATAACGTCTTTAAAAGTGTTATGATAAAGGAGCATAAGGAGAATTAATAAAATTTTATGCTTACAGTAGAAGACTTAAAAGATTTAAAGGGAAAGAAAGTCTACGTTCGCGTTGACTTTAACGTCCCACAAAAGAATGGCGTTATTCGCGATAACAATCGTATCAAAGCCGCTCTTCCAACAATTAATTATTTAGCTGATCATGGCGCTCGTCTTATTTTGATGAGCCACCTTGGCAAAATCAAATGGAAAGAACCAGATGCAGCCAAGATTGAAGAAATGAAGAAAGCCAATGATATGGCCCCAGTTGCAAATGCTCTTCAAGAATTAGTTCCAGGAAAGAAAGTTTCCTTCTGCCCAGCTACACGTGGCGAAGAACTCAAGAATGCTGTTGCAGCTCTTAATGATGGCGATATCTTGCTCGTTCAAAATACCCGTTATGAAAAAGGCGAAGAAAAGAACGATGCCGAATTAGCAAAAGAATGGGCTTCTTTAGCCGATGTCTATGTTATGGACGCTTTCGGAAGTGCTCACCGTGCACACTCATCAACGGTTGGCGTCCCTTCCGTTTTAAAAGCTGAAGGAAAACCAGTCGCTTTAGGTTATTTAATGATCAAAGAAGTTGAAAACCTCACACGTTGTGTTGAAGTTAAAGACGAAGATAGACCATATGTCGCTATCCTTGGCGGTTTCAAGGTTTCCGATAAGATCAAAGTCATCGATTCATTACTTAAGAAATGTGACTATGTCTTAATTGGCGGCGCTATGACTTATACCTTCAAAAAAGCCATGGGCATGAACGTTGGCAACTCCCCAGTAGAAGAAGACCAACTTGAATATGCTCGTAAATGCATCGCTGAGGCAAAGGGCCGTTTACTCTTACCTACTGACGCTATTGTTACGACCAATTTCGACCCATCTGATACAACACGTACAATTAAAGTCGTTGATACAATCATCGAAAAAGGCGGAAATATTCCTGATGGTTTCGAAGGATGCGATATCGGTCCAAGGACTGCTGAATTCTATAAAGAAATCATTTCCAAGGCCAAAATGGTCTTCTGGAATGGCCCAGTTGGCGTTTTCGAACAAGATGAATTCCAAGCTGGCACAAAAGCAATTTGCGAAGCTATTGCTGGATTAGAAGGAAAAGCCTTCACAGTTTGCGGCGGTGGCGATTCCGCTTCAGCCGTTAAACAATTCGGTTATAAAGAAACCTTCTCCCACGTTTCAACTGGTGGCGGAGCTTCCTTAGAGATGATTGAAAACGATGGACACCTCCCAGGTGTTGACGTTCTTCGCTAATTGGTGGGCAAAATGAGAAAGAAATTATTGCTTGGCAACTGGAAAATGAATAAAACCCCATCGGAAGCAAAAGCCTTTGCGCTTTCTGCTAATGAGATGGTTGATTATGCAGTTGCAAATAATATCGAAGTTGGTGTTGCTCCTACCTTTGTTTGTTTAGCAACCGTCAAAGAAAATATCAACTCAAAATGCATCGTTGCTGCTCAAAACGTCAATGAGCATGATCATGGTGCATTCACTGGTGAAATCTCCATTCCTATGTTAAAAGAGGTTGGAATTTCCTGGGTTATCTTAGGTCACTCCGAAAGAAGAGAATATAATGGCGAAACATCTGCTAAATGCAATGAAAAGATTAAAGCTCTTCTTGCTAACGGTATGACCCCTGTTTATTGCTGTGGCGAATCTTTAGCAACTTTCGAAAAAGGCGAAACAAAATCATTCGTTGCTGAGCAAATCCATACAGGTTTAGCTGGTCTTAGCGCTGAAGAAGCCAAAAAAGTTGTCATTGCCTATGAACCAATTTGGGCTATTGGCACCGGAAAATCAGCCACAAAAGAAACAGCCGAAGATACAATTGGCTTTATCCGCGCAACTCTTCATGAAATGTTCGGCGAAGCTTCTGAAGAAATCCGTATCCTTTATGGCGGATCTGTCAAGCCAAACAATGTCGCTGAATATATGTCCGAAAAAGACATCGATGGCGCTTTAGTTGGCGGAGCATCCCTTGAACCAGCCTCATTCAAAGGCTTAATCGATGGCATGCTTGTTAAATAAAACGAATTTTTGATTTAATTTTCCCTCCTTGGCTATACAATAAGCACAAGGAGGTTTTTCTTATGGAATTTAATTTTAGCGAAACACAAGAAGAAGTAGTCACTAAAGACGTGTCTTCTTCAAAATTTTTAGCCAAAGTTTTTGGCTATATGTTCATTGGTCTTTTGATTACGGCAGTCGTGGCTTTTGGCTGGAACTTTATCTTACAAAAGATATGTTACGATGCTAGCGGGGTATTAACTGAAAGCGGTCGAACAATTATCGTGGCAACGACAATTGGCGCATTTGTTGGAATGCTTGTAATTTCTTTTTTGATTAGCATTCTTTCAATAGTAAGAACGAAAGCACCGTGGTTTGGCTTTATTCTCTATGCCATTTGCGTTGGGTTGGTCTTTACGGTTTTACTTATGGCCGGGATTAGCGTAGCCACTGTTGCTGAGGCTTTTGGAATTACGGCATTAGCTTTTGGAGCGATGTTTTTGATTGGTTATTTCACTAAATCAAACATTAACTGGTTTGCCTTTATTGCGATGGGCCTTGGAATTGGCATTTTGCTCACGTCCATTTTCTGGGGAATTTTCTTTTTAGTTTCCCCAAGAGATGCCATATTACTTGATTGGGGCATTTCTCTTGCCATAATCGTTTTTGAGATGATTGTGGTGGCAGCGGATGCATATAATATTAAAAAGATTGCGTCAAAAGGCGAAAAAAATACAAATCTAGCATTATTCTGCGCTTTCAATATGTATTGCGATTTCATTGTATTGCTTATTCGCATTGTCGCTATTTTAGCTAGAAGTAAAAATGAATAATTAAATTTATTGTTAATTTAAGAGGAGGTCATGATTCGTGACCTCTTTTTTATATGCGCGCATACGTGTGCATAACGCACTATAATATTAGTAATTAAAATATCTATATAAAACCCCCACCCCATCGAGGTTTTTAAAATTATTTAATTTTTTTCTCCGAAAATGCTTGCCTAATTCCTCCGGGGGAGTATAATACTACTCGCTGACCTGCTGGGGCTTGCCCCGATGGGCCAACGGTGTCTTGAAAAAATCTCGAGAAAACCCTTGACGGGCCTTCCGGGATAAGGTAAGATATCAAACACACGCGCCGATTTGGGTGAGAGCCCGGCTTGGAGCCTGGCGCGTCTGATCTTTGAAAACTAAACAGATGTACAACATACACTAACGTCGATTCCTTGAAACATAGGAAATTATAATAACCAGATAATTATTTATGAACTAGATCAATCAATTGAGAGTTTGATCCTGGCTCAGGATGAACGCTGGCGGCGTGCCTAATACATGCA
>CAVIJE010000002.1:0-10314 GCA_963643355.1 Sodaliphilus sp.
GGTTATTACTATATATTAGAAGGAAAAGAAGAAAATGGAAGAATCCTCCCGCCAAATAACTGGGGCTCTTTCTTTGGCGGAAGTGCTTGGGAAAGAATTGACGAATCTAAGTATTTCTACCTTCATATATTTAGCAAGGACCAGCCAGATCTTAGGTGGGATAATCCTCTTTTAAGAGAAGAAATCGAAAATGTTGCCAAATATTACGTATCTTTAGGCGTTGATGGTTTTAGGCTTGATGCCTGCTCTCATTTAGCAAAAGATCTTTCTTTTGAAAATGCCCCAGGAGAAGGAATCATTCTTGATCCAAGCAAATTCTCCAACCGCCCTGAATTATTAGGTTATCTTACGGAGTTCTCGAATAAGGTAAAAGAAACGAATAAAGAAATTCTTTTGCTTGGCGAGTCGGGTGGATGCTTGCAACCTGAAGAAGCAATTCCGTTCATCAAAGAATATGGCGGACCGCTTGATTTGATGTTCAACCAAGACACGACAAATGATAACGGCTCCTATGAGTCTTTTGATAAGGAAGATAAAGAAATAAGAACTGACGTCATTTCGCTCAAAAACAATTTCATGCGTTGGTATAACGCGCTCCAATATCACGGAGATCTTCCTATTTACTGGGAAAATCACGATAATCCAAGACTTTTAAGCCAATATGGATCGGTGCGTTTCCGTGACGAATCGGCTAAGATGCTTCTGGTTACAACCCTATTCCTTTATGGAACCCCATTCATTCAATATGGCGACGAAATTGGCATGTCAAATCTTCATTTTGATAAAATCGAAGATTTTTATCTTGATAAATCGGTTGAAAGCGAAGTGCAAGAATGGCGAAAACAAGGCCACAATGACATGGAGATATTGCGTTATTTAAATCGTTCATCACGTCTTTCATCTAGAAGCATTATGCAATGGAATAAAGGAAATTTTGCTGGATTTTCTGATAAAAACCCTCTATATCCTCTTAATAATAATTATAAAGAAGGAGTTGATATTGCCTCGCAAATGGAAGACCCATATTCAATTCTTAATTTTTACCAATATGCAATCGCCTATCGAAGACAAGTACAAGTTAACGATACTGTTGTAAATTCCCCACTGAAAATTATTGATATGAATCATCCGGATGTGTTCGCATATCTTCACGATGGTCCGCTCAAATTGATGGTTATATCCAATTTCCGTCCATATGAAGTGTATTTCTCATTCTATTTCGATATTTTAGACGTGAAACTTCATAATTACGGCGATGTCATATTAGAAAACCACGTCTTTAAACTTCGCCCATTTGAAACTTATTTATTGATTGTTAAATGATTAGATATTATTTATTTCTTGCCTCATCACCGCTTGATAAAAGTGACTTCGAAGAAGCTATTTCATCCGTAAGTGAAGAAAAAATCACTTTCTTTTACGTCGATGAAAAAGAGGGCTATTTCATGGCCGGAGATCGTCTTGCTAGCACTTTGCAACAAGTTTTATTCAACATTCATGATACTTTAAACATTAATTTTTCGGTGATAATAGCCCATAGGCGCGGAGAATTTGAGGAGAAGATGCTCAAAGAAGCACTCACTTATTACCCAAACCAATGTTTCTCCCTTGCTGACATTCTTTTAAAAGAGGTATCTTTTGGCAATTATTCATCAATTCCCTTATTGGCTGCCGAATTCAAAAAGGTAGACTCAGAATTATTGCTAAGCGCTGGAACATTCCTCCGATGCGGTTTGAATGGCTTATTAACTGCCGAAACGCTTTATATTCATCGCAATACCTTCAATTATCGTTTGAATTCATTTATTGAACAAACGAATTTGGATATAAGAGATTACCATAACGCTTTATTGCTTGAACTCTATTTTCAATTCACAAATAAGTCGCAATAAAAAAATCGGCTATTATGCCGATTTTTTGTTTGTTTTATGATAATTTCCTTGTTTTCCGAAACGTTTTGTCCCTTTGTTATATGAAGGCTTTCCACTAGTTGATCTTCTAGAGAATGAAGATTTCTTGTCCCCATATGTTTTCTTTTCGCCATAAGATTTTTTCTCCCCATGGAAATTTTTGCTGCCATAGGATTTTCTATCTTTGCTAAATTTATTATCGGAACGGAATTTTCTTTCTCCGTCATTCTTTCTAAAGGAAGATTTGCCTTCGCCTTTTTTGAACCCGTCTTTTCTAAATGAGCGTCCTTCGCCATTTTTATGACCGTATCCCGTCCTCTTTTTATCGGAATGGCGGAATGATGGCTTGGAATTATAGGTTCTTTCTTTCTTAATGGCGACTTCGTTTTCGCTTACGCTATTTTCTGAATTATTTGGCTTTTCTTCCGCATTTACGGCATTTTCAGATGGAACTCTATCTTTGAATGGCCTTCTTGGACCTTTCTTCATTCTTGAACGATTCCTCAAATAAGAAGTTCTTTCGTCATAAGAGAGATATTCCTTTCCCTCCTTAGATTCTTCTTGAATCAAGAAAGAGAGATCGTCGAGAGAGGAATAACAATGGATTCCGTTTGTCTCTAGCAATCTTGTTGTAACGCCTTTTCCAGGGATTTTTGTCTTATTGAAGTGACCATCGTGAATATTTCTTACTCCACAAGAAGGAGAACTTTCCATAAGAATAGCGATACGAATGCCGAACAATTTGCAAGCTTCTAAGGCTTTCTTTGCCCCTAAATTGTATTCTTTGGCTTTTGAAACGCCATCTTTGGTAACTATATCTAAGCCCTTAATCTCACAAGGGTCACGAGGGATAGATAATCCACCTGCAACCTCAGGACAAAAAGGGATTAAATCATATTTTTCTTTTAATTTTTCAACGATTGGAAGGTAATTGCTTTTTCCATCGTAACGGGTGTTTTCACCGACTAAGCATGCGCTAATAAGAATCTTTTCCATACGGAAAGTAAGTTTACATTATTTTATGCTCTTTGACTAGTCAAAGAAGGGCGAATGTCAATATAATTATCAAGATGAAAACAGAAAAGTGGCAAATTCAAATAGAAAATGAAACTTATCCAATCACCGTTAATTATCGTTTTAGGAAGACAATTGGCCTTAGATATAATCCAGAAAAGAAAGAATTCGTTTGCAATGTTCCTCCTTTTGCCTCAATTGAAGAAACAAGGAGATTTGTTTATACTTCGGCGCCAAAATTAAAGAAGAGATCTGATAAAAATGCTATGCTGCCACCAATAAATGGCGATGAAGTCTACATTTTTGGTGAAAAAGTAATACTTGAGGGATTCTCTAACTTAACAGAAAAGAAACAAAACGAATTCCTTAAAAAGAAACTGCTAGAATTTCTCGAAGAAAATGTCGCTTATAACGCCAAATTGATGAACATAACCAACAAATATTCAATTAGAATTCGCAAAATGAAAACTAGGTGGGGAGTCAATTCGCAAAAAAACATGACTTTGACTTTCAATCTGCTATTGGTTCATTTCAAAAAAGAAACGATTGAATCGGTAGTCGTTCATGAACTTGCTCATGATAAAATTCATAATCACGGAAAAGGCTTTTACCGAATTGTCTATAAAAGACTCCCAAATTACAAAGAAACCCACACTAAGCTAAGAAAGGGGATATATGAGTGAATTAATTACATCTAAAGATAATAAAAAGATAAAAGAAACGTTATCTTTTGCTGATGGCAAGGGCGAATATTTCCTTGTTGAAGGCTTCCACATGGTTGAAATGGCCATTGAGAATAAACAAGCCGTAAGGATTTTTTCTTTGAAGGAATTCCCTCATGATGGGGTCGAATTTTATTTAACAAACGAAACGATTATCAAAAAACTTTGCTCTTCAAAAAACCCCGAAGGAATCATTGCTCTTTGCAAAAAGAGGGCAGATAATGCCAATTTTGGCGAGCGAATAATTTATCTCGACCGCCTCCAAGACCCAGGCAACGTCGGAACTATTTTAAGAACTTGTCTAGCTTTTGGCTATTTTGACGTTTTTCTTTCGAGGGGATGTGCAAGCGCTTATTCGGCAAAAACGCTCTCTTCATCTCAAGGGGCAATTTTTAAATTAAACATAATAGAAGGGGAAAGACCTTCTTATGAAGACATAAAGGAATTAAAAGAAAAAGGCTTTAAGATTATCGCAACCGACCTCAAATCTTCCTCGCCATTAAAAGAACTTCATCCAAGAAAACCTTATGTTTTAGTCGTTGGAAACGAAGGACAAGGCGTTTCAAAAGAGATTTTGGATTTGTCCGATGAAAAAGTGAGGATAGAAATGGACGGAATTGACTCTCTTAATGTTGGAGTGGCCACCGGCATTCTCCTTTACGAATTTAAAAATCGTTAAAAGGTATGCTTTCATAAACAAAAAGTATTAGAATAATAATGTTCGTTGAAAAGGAAGAGTAAGCTTGACCTTCTTAGTTCTGGGAGAGACTGCTAGAGAGACTGTCTTCTAAGATCCTTGCTGAAGTTCGCCTTGGAGAACGGAGAAGAGATTCTCCCCGTCGTGGGTTATAGCCGAAAAAGTCGCGTTTTAAAATAAGAAAACGAATTGGGATGGCACCGTGGATTAATTCACTCCCTGCATCCCTTTTTCTATATTAAGAAAGGAATTTTATATGGAAAAAGAAGAAAAAATCGTTAAAGAGGCGGAAGAAGAAGCCTTAGCGAAGCTTTCTGAAGCTAATTCTGCCGATGAACTTCTCGCCTGGAAAAACATCTATCTTTCAAAAAAGAGCCCACTTGCTCAATTAATGAATTTGATGCGTCAAATCGCCGCGGAAGAAAAGGCTAAATTTGGCAAACTCGTCAATGATGCGAGAAGCAAGGTTGAAGCATCCTTCCAAGAAAAAATGCAAGCGGCTCAAAAGAAAGCCCTTGAAGAAAAACTCAATTCAGAGAAAATCGATATCACTCTTCCAGGAAGAAACCATAATCAAGGAAATATCAATCCTTATTGGAAAATAGTCGATGAAATGTCGGATATTTTCGCTTCGATGGGATTTGATATCGTCGAAGGAAGAGATGTTGAGACAGATCATTTCAATTTTGAATTGCTCAATGTTCCGAAAGACCATCCAGCAAGAGACATGCAAGATACCTTCTATATATCAGAAAATCTTCTTTTAAGAACTCAAACTTCCGCAGCTCAAGCCCACACCATGCTTGAAAACGAAGAAAAGAAGCCGATTAAGATGATTTGCCCAGGAAAATGCTATCGTCGCGATGATGATGATGCCACGCATTCTCACGAATTCGGACAAATCGAAGGACTTGTCGTTGATAAAAACATTTCGCTTGCCGATTTGAAGGGAACCTTAGAACTATTCGTTAAGAAAATGTTTGGCGAAAAACGTGAGATTCGTTTACGTTCTTCCTTCTTCCCTTTCACCGAACCATCAGTTGAAGTTGACGTTTCTTGCTCTAAATGCGGTGGAAAGGGTTGTTCACTTTGCAAAAACACCGGTTGGATCGAGATTCTTGGCGCAGGCGAAGTTCACCCACACGTTTTAGAAATGTGCGGATATGACCCAAAGGTCTACTCGGGATTCGCCTTTGGCGTTGGAATCGAAAGAATCGCTATGCTTAGATATGGCATTGATGACATTCGTAGAATCTATACAAACGATGTCCGTTTCTTAAAAGATTTCTCAGAAAAATAAAAAGAGAGGATACAAGAATGAAAATTTCATGGAACTGGCTTAAACAATTCGTTGATTTAAGCACCACAACGCCAGAAGAAGTCGCAAAAAAACTCACTTTCGCTGGAATTGAGGTCGACAGCGTCTCAAGCTTAGCCTCAGCTAATAATCTCGTTATCGGAGAAATTCTAACTTGCGAACCTCACCCAGATAGCGACCACCTTCACATCTTAAATGTCGACGAAGGAAAGAAATACGGTGTTCACCAAATCGTTTGCGGTGCCCCAAATGCTCGCAAAGGATTAAAGGTTATCGTTGCAAGAGTTGGCGCCGTTTTGCCTGAGGTCACAATCGCCCCATCGGTGATTCGTGGAGTCGAATCTGATGGAATGTGCTGTGCTTTAAGAGAACTTGGCGTCGATAAAAACACGCTTAGCGAAGCTCAAAATAATGGTATTGAAGAATTGCCTTTCGATGCCCCAGTTGGTGAAGAAGATGTTCTTAAATATTTAGGATTGGATGACGTGATAATCGAAGTTGAACTCCTTGCTAATAGACCAGACATGTACGCCATGGAAAATATCGCAAGAGAAGTCGCCTGTCTCCTTGACCAAAAAGAAAATATCAAAGATTACCCAGAAACAAAAACGGGTGTTTCTTCTTTCAAAGTTGGATCAACTACCGATAAATGCAAATTATTTGGTGCTAGAGAGATTCGCTCAGTTACTACAAAAGAATCACCTAAATGGTTAAAAGACATCCTTTCCTCCGAGGGAATCAGAAGCATCAACAATATCGTTGATATCGGCAATTTTGTCATGTTGCTTACTGGTTGTCCAATCAATATGTATGATGCGGATAAACTTTTAGGCGATTCCCTTATCGTCAAAGACGACTTCGAAGGAGAATTCCTTGCGATGAACGGCCAATCTTATCAAATCAAAACCGGAGATTTAGTTGTTGCAAGTGAAAATAAGCCTATGTGCTTAGCTGGCATAATGACTTCAGAAGAAGACAAAGTAACCCCAGAAACGAAAAACGTTATCGTTGAGGTGGCCAATTTCAACGGTGCGTCAATCAGAAAAACATCTAATAGACTTGGCTTATCTTCCGATTCTTCCTCGCGTTTTGTCAAAGGGCTTAATACCGAGCAAACGGAAAGAGTTCTTAGAATTTGCTCCTCGTTGATGAAAGATTTAGCGGACGCTAAAGAAATACTTTCAATTGATACATACGACGTTATCGAACATAAAGAGAAAAAGATAACAACATCTTTAGAGTATATAAACGGACGCTTAGGCACGTCTTTCACCTTAGAAAAAATAATTGAGACACTAGAAAGAGACCATATGGTGATCGAAAAGAACGAAGGAAACTCTTTTACCGTAAAAGTCCCATTCTACCGCATTGACATTTCTGGTGAAGCGGATATTTCCGAAGAAGTCATTCGTTTATTAGGCTTTGATAATATCGTTGCTAAGCTTCCTGCCGTTACTTCTAGTAAGGGTGGATACACTTTAAAACAATCCAACAAGAATGCCATCAGACGTTTCTTAAGAAATAACGGACTTAGTGAATGTATAACTTATTCATTAGTTAATTCCGATAAAAAGGACTCTTTTGAGTTAATTAGCAAAGGCGAAACATATAAATTAATGAATCCATTAACGGAAGATAGAATGTATCTTAGAAAGAATATCCTTCCTTCGCTATTGGATGTTGCTTCTTATAATTTTGCTCACCAAGAAAAGAATCTAGCTTTATATGAAATTTCCGATATTGACACTCCAACAGTTAAAGGCAAACATTTGGCTATAGTTTTAGTTGGTGAGGAGTCTCAAAGAGGATCTTTAGAAAAACATCCAGTCGATTTCTTTGATGTAAAAGGCTATTTCGAAGGAATTAGCAACCTTTTAGGCATCAATTCTAACCGTTTTAGATTTGAAGCGTACAAATCGAACAAAGAAGAACTCCATCCTGGACGTTCCGCGGCCGCTTTTTTAGGAAAAGAAGTTGTTGGCGTTTTTGGCGAACTTCATCCAGAAGCACTTAAAAAATTGGGCTTTGGCAAAAATAATGTAGCAGTTCTTGAAATCAATCTTGAAGCCTTGCTTGATTTAAAAACGAGCGCCGAAAAAGCCTCCATTCCGCCAAAATTCCCATCAATCAGCCGTGATTTGGCTTTCCTCTTAAAGGGAGATGTTGCTTATTACGACATCAAACGCGAGATATCGCGCCTTGATAAAACAATTAAAAATGTCGAAATATTCGATCTTTACGAAGGGGATAAAATCGAAAAAGGCAAAAAATCAATGGCTATAACCATCACCTTCCTTGATGAAAACAAAACGCTTAAGGATGAAGAGGTTAATCTCATCATGAAAAAGATAACGGATATGCTCGCTATGCGTTTTAACGCCGAGGTTCGTTCTTAATGAACAAAATAAATAAAAGTGCGATTATTAAAGGAAGAGAACTTTCTTTCTTCAACGATACAAAGTTTGAATCTTATTCGATCCTTTACCCAATGAGCGAAGTTAATAGCTGCTCTTATAAGGTTAAAGCGTCAAGACAAGATGGTTTCATTCTCTTATTTTTTGAGATTGACGCTAAACTGATGGTATACGATTCAAGAGACAATGCCATATTTCCTTATCGCGCAAAATTCGATGAAAACGTCGAGATATTCGAAGATGAAAACGATTTTGAATCAGGTTATTACCTTCCAGGACCTAGTGTTGATCTAGATGAAGTGGCTCTTGGTTTAATTCATTCATCATTGCCAATACGCTTAGTTAGGAAAGAAGACGCTAAGATGCCAAAAAGCGTCAATAACATAAATTTTAAAAGTGAAAACGAGATATCAGAAGAAAGAAGCAATTTCTCTCTTGATGGCCTTCCGGACTTCCCCTCGAAAGACTAATTTAGATTAAATGCCCAGATTGTTAATCAATCAGGGCTTTTTTTGTAACTTTTTCTTTAAAGATTTCACTAATAATTGTATATTATCTTTGCGGAGTGGGAAAAAGTGGGAAAATTCTTTGGAACTTACGAAAGATGCTTAGATGCAAAAAACCGCCTTCAATTGCCAAGTAAATTGGTTAAGGAGACGCCAGAGCGTTTTTATTTGCTTCGTGGATTCGAGGGAGCAATCTCCATTTATGAAGAAAATGAGTTTAACGCTTATCTAGCAAATCTCGAAAAAATGAATTTCCTTAACGAAAAAGCGCGTACTTATATGCGTTTAGCTCTCTCTAGCGTTGAAGTCTTAGACGTTGATAGCCATGGCAGAATATCCTTAGCATCTTCGATCATGAAACGTTACAAGCTTTCTAATGAGATAGTAATCATCGGTGTTTTAGACCATTTTGAAATATGGGATAAGCAAGCGTATGAAGCCTATCAAACAAAAAACGATGAGACATATGAGGATATAGCCGAAGATCTCTCGTCGCTTGGAAGGGAGGCTCAATAATGGGATTTCATTACAGCGTTTTATTAAATGAAACGATTGATTTGCTGAACATAAAAGAAGATGGGGTCTATGTTGATTTAACCCTTGGAAGAGGCGGTCATTCGGAAGCTATTTTAAAGAAAATTTCTTCAGGCCATTTATATTCGTTTGATATGGATCAAGAAGCTATTAACGAAAGCTCCGCGAGATTGGCTAAAATCAGCGATAATTTCACAATAATCAAGTCTAATTTCGCTTATTTCGTTTCAAAATTAAACGAAATCGGAATTGATGGTGTTGATGGAATAATGGCTGACTTAGGCGTTTCTTCACCACAATTTGACGAAGCCTACAGGGGTTTCTCTTATCGTGAAAACGCTCCACTTGATATGCGAATGGATTTGTCTAATCCATTGAACGCTAAAACAATTGTCAATACCTATCCTTTTGAGAAGCTATTGAAAGTGTTTAGAGAATATGGCGAAGACAATTATTCTTATCAAATAGCGAAAGAAATCGTTAAAGAACGCGAAAAGAAAGAAATTTCCACAACAGAAGAGCTAGTTGAACTCATCAAAAGGGTAAAACCAGCAAAGGAATTGGCCAAAAAAGGCCATCCAGCAAAACAAATATTCCAAGCTTTGAGAATAGAAACGAATGACGAATTGGGAAACCTTCGTCAATTACTAGAAACTTTCGACTCTATTTTAAAGCCTAACGGAAGAATCGCCATCATCACCTTCCAAAGCTTAGAAGACAGACTTGTAAAAGAAAAATTCAAGTCATTAAGCGTAGTTGAAGGGAGCAGAGAAGGCCCTGATCTCTTACCAGGAGAGATAAAAGAAGCACCTTATTCGTTAATTACTAGAAAGCCGATTGTCGCTTCTAGCAAAGAACTTGAAGAAAATCATCGTTCAAAGCCAGCAAAGCTTAGATGCATAGAAAAGAAAGGAGGCAAGGACAATGAAAGATAAGTTAGAAAAAACCGGATTAACCCGTTCACATTATCGCAAGCAATTAGCTCTCAAAATTTCTTTGTTTGCTCTTGCTTTTATTACAGTCTGTGCACTTCCTATTGGCTTATCATACAGAGTTGCAGAAGTCGTAAAGGCCGAGAAACTTGAATCTTCATCAAACGAAGAAGCTTCTTCGCAAATCGTTGAAAATTCTTCATCAAGCGAAGAAATTGCTCAATATCAAGAAAAATAATTTTAAAAATATTTTTCGAGGGATAAGAC
>CAVIJE010000002.1:10324-29716 GCA_963643355.1 Sodaliphilus sp.
ATTATAAACAAAAATAAGCATTTTAGAATAAAATATAGTTTCAATCGATTTTTTCAGCTAATTGTAAAAAATAAATATCAACTAAAAAACTACTAATTTATCTCTAAGTATATTCTAATGGCTATTGTCTAAACCTTTAACTTATTCTAGAATAGAATACGGTTATGGAAAATATCAAGAATTCTCGTATATTAGAAATTACTTCAAGCTACGTAAAGTTTGTTGTCGGGTACGTTTCAAAGAACGTCCCTCATTTGATTTACTGCAAAAAAGTTCCGATAAGCGGCTTAATTTCTGATGGTCGCATCGTCAATCGCGAGAAATTAATAGAAGTCCTAAAACAATTTAGAAGTATAAATGACCCAGCACTTGATATTAGAATGGAACCAAATGCCGTTTCTTTGGTTCTCCCTTCTCTTGGAGTCAAAGTCTATGAGGACATGAAAGCTTCTGGAACAATTGGTGACGGTCAAGAATCTGGAGTTAAAAAAGTAGCGCATATCGATGTAAATAACGTCCTTACGTTAATACGCGGCACGCAAATAGGCGATGGGAACGTCTTGGTTGATATTGCCCCATCTCTTTACGTGGCAAATAAAAATGGTTACAAAGAGCCTCCTTTTGGAGTTGAAGCAACGCAATTAACAATCAAAGCTAAACTTTATACATTGCCAGCCGATATTTTGAATAGTTACACTCAAGTCGTTCAAGAAGCCGGATTTAGAATATTGAAAAACAGTGTCGCTGTTTATTGTGCTTCGCAACTTATTTCAGTTACTCCTAACACGCCAAAAAGTTATGTTTTGTTGGATATCGGAAGTAGTTTAACGACAATGTCGCTAATTGGGGACGGCGAAACGTATAATTCTCGTTTTATCAAGAGCGGTGGATTAGAAATCAGCAAGAGGATAGCCCAAAAATTCAATATTCCCTTCCAAATCGCTAATGATTTGAAAGAAAAATTTGGCTACGACACATCAATTCACAAATTTGAAACGCCTATTTTTGTAGGTGTCAATAACGATAACAACAAAATAAAAATATATCAAACTGACATAAACGCTGTAATCAAGGATTATTTTGCCGAATTCCTTAGAGCTTTAAAACTCAGTTTTGACCAACTTGGTTTCTCTGAAGGGCAAACTTATGGTTCCTTGCCTATCCTGATTACTGGTGGCACGTCAAGAATAAGAGGGCTATTAAGTATCTTTTCAGAGGAATTCAACAAAAGAAATGTTCAACTATTCTTGCCAAACGTTATAGGGGCGAGAGACCCAGGGTTTACCAACGCTCTTGGCATGATCATTGTTGAATCAAAACAAAAGAAAATAACCGGTTCTAACGATAATTACCGCGGAATCAGCAACTTAAGCAGAGAATAAGAGGAAGAAAAAATGGACGAATTTAACGAAGCAAATACAGATTTAGACGATTTAGATAGTTTTGAGCCTGTGGCTAAGATTGTCGTTATCGGCGTTGGTGGGGCTGGAAATAATGCTGTCAACCGTATGATTGATGACAACATACAAAACGTCGAATTTTACGTTTTAAACACAGACAAACAGGTTTTAGCCTCATCAAAAGCCCCCCATCGTATTATTTTAGGAAAAGAATCGACAAGAGGGCTTGGTGCAGGAGGCGATCCTGCTATCGGAAGAAAGGCCGCGGAAGAATCAGAAGAAGAAATTCGCCGTGCCGTAGCTGGAGCACATGTTGTTTTTATTGCGGCAGGAATGGGAAAAGGCACTGGAACAGGTGCTTCGCCAGTCGTTGCTAAAATAGCGAAAGAATCGGGTGCTTTAACGATCGCCATCGTAACTAGACCATTTAGCTATGAAGGATCGCAAGCAACCGAAAATGCCATTCAAGGTTTGACAAATCTTAAAGATGTCGTAGATTCGATAATCGTCGTCTCTAACGATAAACTTTTGACGGCTTTTGGCAACGCTTCATTAGACCAAGCCTTGCAAAATGCCGACCACGTTTTAGCACAATCAGTTAAAACAGTCGTTGATATCATTCTTTTGCCTGGCGGAATGAATCTTGATTTGAATGACGTCAAAACAACTCTTCAAAATTCAGGAACGGCTTTAATTGGTTATGGTATGGCAACTGGCGAAAATAAAGCCGAGGAAGCAACTCTTAATGCCATAAACTCTCCATTGCTTGAAACGAAAATCCACGGAGCAAAAAGAGGAATCTGTGCAATAACATGCGGTTCCGATGTTTCGATGTATGAAACACAAAAGTGCATAACTAAAGTTCGTCAAGAAACTGGTGGAGAAATCAACCTCAAAATAGGCATGACCATCAACCCTAATCTAAGTGATACCATCATCGTTTCCGTTATTGCCGCGGATTTTGGTGGCGAAAAAGACTTCATTTCCGCACCTGATGATAGTGGAGCAAGCCTTGATCCTATCCCTACATTCGGTACGGCTTCACAAACATCTACTGATGATGATAGGATAGGAGCAAACATCAATCTTTCTGATGTATTAAAGCCAAATTTTGGCAACGATTAAAGATTTAACGATTTTAAAGGCCTTCTTTATGAAGGCTTTTTAAATGCTTGAAAAGATAAAAAGAATAATCTATATTAGTAGCGGTTAAGATCGCAGAGCGGCCAAAGCAATTTTAGAGAGTCTCCTGGATGAAAACGAGACAACGCCTAGGTCCATCACTGCGGGAGCCATCTTTCTGAAGAGATGTAAGAAAGACGTTAAACTTGCGTTAAAAGTGTCTTGAGAGCGGAATTTTTTAGTTCCGAACTAAGGTGGTACCGCGCAATAGCGCCCTTAGAGGGCGTTTTTATTTTTGCCCAAGGAGGAAAATAATGGGAAGCGAAATGAAAAAGACTTTGCTTATGCCGCAAACCGGTTTTGAGATGCGTGCAAATTTAATTAGCAAAGAGCCAAAGATGCTAGAAAAATGGCAAGATATGCATCTTTATGAAAAAATGAACGAAAACCGTGAAGGATGCGACGAATATCTTTTGCATGATGGCCCTCCATATGCAAATGGTGATATTCATTGCGGGCACATGCTTAATCGCTTGCTCAAGGATTTTGTCATTCGCTACAAAAATATGAGCGGCTACAAAACACCATTCGTTTTTGGCTGGGACACGCATGGCCTTCCTATTGAAGTTAAGGTAACAAAGAGCGGCGTTAATCGCAAAACAACACCAGTTGTCGATTTTCGCAATTGCTGCAAAGAATATGCTTTAAAACAAGTTGAGCATCAAAAAGGACAAATAAAACGCTTAGGCTGCTTAGGCGATTATGACCGCCCTTATATGACCTTACTCCCTGAATATGAAGCTCGTCAGATTGACGTGTTTGCGAAAATGGCTTTAAAAGGCCTCATTTATAAAGGATTGAAACCAGTATATTGGTCGCCTTCAAGCGAATCCGCTCTAGCAGAGGCTGAGGTCGAATATGCCGACGTTCCAGCAAGAACGATGTATGTTTATTTTGATTTTATCGATGGAAAGGGCGTTGTGCCAAATGATTCGAAAATCATCGCTTGGACAACCACTCCATGGACCATCCCAGGCGACCAAGCAATTACTTTAAATCCACGTTTTGAATACGGACTTTTCGCCACCGAGAAAGGCAATTTCGTTTTCCTTAACAGCCTTCAAGCGAAAATCAAAGAAGAACTTGGTTTTGAAAAATGCGAACTTATCAAGACATTTAAAGGTCAAGACCTTGAATATGCTACGGTAAGACATCCTTTATACGAAAATAGGACATCGCTTGTGATTGTCGCTTCTTTCGTTACTGATGGCGATGGCACGGGTTGCGTACATACCGCTCCTGATTTTGGCGTTGATGACTTTAATGCGTGCGCTAAATATGGCATTGGTCCTCTTAAACAAGTTGACGATAAGGGCTATATGCATTTAGAGGAAAATGATCCTTGTAACGGTTTATTCTACGCTGAAGCAAACGATAAAGTCGTTGATTTGCTTAAAGAAAATGGCCATTTACTCAAGGAAGTAGACATCATTCACTCTTATCCACATGATTGGAGAACGCATAAACCAATCATCTTTAGAGCGACACCTCAATGGTTCTTCTCTATCGAAAACATTCGCCAAGATTTAATTGATGCCGTTCATCAAGTCAAATGGAATCCTACATGGGGCGAAGAAAAGATGGTTAACATGATCAAGGATCGTGGCGATTGGTGCATTTCTCGTCAAAGAGCGTGGGGAGTTCCGATCCCGATCATTTATAACGAAGATGGTTCGCCGATAATTGATGAAACGGTTTTCGCTCATATCCGTTCATTAATCGAAAAAGAGGGATCTAACGCTTGGTTTAAATATTCAGCAAAAGAACTTTTGCCTGAAGGATATACAAACCCATTATCGCCAAACGGCGACTTCCGCAAAGAAACCGATATCATGGATGTTTGGTTTGATTCTGGAAGTTCTTGGGCTGGAGTCGTTCAAGAAAGAGGACTCAAATTCCCTGCTAACCTTTATTTGGAAGGAAATGATCAATACCGCGGGTGGTTTAACTCTTCTTTGATTTTAAGCGTTGCTTACAATGGTTGTGCTCCATACAAAGAGACTTTAACTCATGGTTGGGTAATGGATGAAAATTGGAATAAGATGTCAAAATCGGCCGGAAATGGCATTGATCCAAGCAAAGTTGCCAACCAATTTGGCGCGGATATTCTCCGTTTATGGGCTGCAAGCGTTAATTATGTGGCTGACGTTCGCGTTTCCGAGAAGATCATTCAATCGGTATCCGAACAATATAGAAAAATCAGAAATACCTTTAAATTCATGCTTGGAAACCTCCAAGACGGTGAAGGAAAGGCTTATATTCCAAATGGAAAACCTGAATTATATCCAGCAGACATTTGGACATTAGCTAAATTCGAAGCCGTAAAGAACAAGGTTTTAAAAGACTATGACGCGTTCTCTTTCGCTAGCGTTAGCATGGCTTTGACTAATTTCTTAGTTGAGTTATCGAATTTCTATCTCGACTACGCAAAAGACATTCTTTATTGCGATGAAGCAAATTCAGCGCGTAGAAAAGCCGTTCAATATACTCTTTATAAGATCACGTATGAACTTTGCTTGCTCTTCAACCCAATTTTGTCTTTCACAATGGATGAAGTGTATTCGTTTATCCCTGGAACAAAGAAAGCGTCGCCTCAATTAGAAGATATGCCAAAAGAATCCCACGAATATGGCGAAGAAATCTTAAAAGAATATGAATCTTTCATGAATTTAAGAGATATCGCTCTAAAGGCTTTGGAAGAAAAACGTTCGATTGGCTTGATTGGCTCGTCAATTGAAGCAAGCATCTCTTTACAATCTTCCAACAAAGAATTAGTGAATGTTCTTAATTCTTTAGAAAAAGACGAATTGGCAAGGCTCTTTGGCGTTTCTGAGGCGATTGTGACCGAAGGAAACGAAAAAGCTGAAGTCAGTAAAGATGATGATGAGATTTGCGAAAGATGCAGAAATCATAAGAAAGACGCTATTAAACGTGAAAATGGTGCCATTTTATGCGACCGTTGCGCTAAAGCTTTAGGTGAATAATGATGGAAAATACACCAAATAAAGAAGTTAAAAACGATTCTATAAAAAAAGAAGCGAAATTCAAGTGGAGCTTTAAAAGCTTCCTCTTGAGTTTTGCTTGGATTGCCATTCTTGTTATAGCCATAGACTTAGCAACAAAATGGGGTATTGTTAATTTCTTCAAAGCCAATCCTAACGTTAAAGAAAACCCTCAAATCAGCGGCAATTCAATAGAAGTGATACCGCATTTCTTTTATTTGACCCTTTCTTATAACAAAGGATCATCTTTTGGAATGGGAAGTGATGTTGCATGGGCGCGATACGTCTTCATCGTTATTTCATGGATAGCATCTATTGGCATTTGTTATTATTGGTATAAGAATCTTAATAAAAATGATCATTTAATTGACTGCGCATTGATGCTTGCATTAGGTGGTGCTTTAGGCAATGCTATTGACCGAACTTTCTATTGGCCAAATATCACTGGATTCTCTGGCGTTGTAGATATGTTCCAATTTTATATTTTTGGATTTAACCACGACTCATTCGCCATATTTAACGTTGCGGATGCAGCGTTAGTGGTAGCGGTTGGAATATTCTTGGTTGTGCTTATTGTTCGTTCAATTAAAGAAGCGATTAGGAAAAAATAGCGGTTTTATGGATCAAATAAAAGTTAATGAAAATGATGTCGGAAAACGACTTGACGAATTCCTTTTCGAAAGAGAAGTAGCACCCTCTAGAAGTAAGGTTCAAACTTTAATTAAAGAAAAAAAGGTTCTTGTTAATAATCGTACTGAAAAGTCCCATTATAACTTAAGACTTGCCGATGTTATAACTTATGAAAAATATACTAATAAACAACTAACGCTTGAAGGAGAAAATATTCCTCTAAATATCATTTATGAAGATGAGGATATTCTCGTTATAAATAAACCAGCTGGCTTAGTTGTTCATCCAGGCAACGGACATGAGAACGGAACGCTTGCAAATGCGTTGATTTATCACGAAAAAAACCTTTCTAATAAAGAAGATAATATTAGGCCGGGCTTAGTTCACCGAATCGACAAAGATACATCAGGCTTATTGGCTATCGCTAAAAATGATGAAGCTGAGCTTTATCTTAAAAGTCAATTGAGTGACCATACTATGCATAGAGAATATATTGCATTAGTTAATGGTATCATTGACGAAAATAGTGCTAAAATTGACGCTCCAATTGGTCGCGATCCTAAAAGTCCTGTTAAATTTTGCGTTAATGTAGCTAAAGGTCGCGAGTCAATTACATTTTTTAACGTGTTAAAAAGATATTCTGAAAAGGTTACTTTAATTTCTTGTCGACTTTTAACTGGCAGAACACATCAAATTCGTGTTCATATGGATTATATCGGTCATCCGGTAATTGGCGACCCCATGTATGGATTTAACAATTGTTCTATATATAATAAAGGCCAATTATTGCATGCCTATAAGTTAACTTTCAAACACCCGAAAACACATGAGTTTGTTACTTTTGAGGCTCCTTTGCCCTCTGAATTTAATGATGTTTTGGCAAAACTTCACGAAATTTCCTAATTTCCGCGGTTTTCTTTGTATTTTTTATAATTGCCCCAACTAAGTTTTGCAACCTTTTTTAATTCGCTTTCGCCGTATTTATCAACAAATTTAATAATAAAATCATCAACATTAGATCCAGCGCCATAAGGGAAATCCATTTTGTATTTCTCGTTCAAGGCTCTCATCTTTAAAAGAAATGAATACCTTGCGATTACGCTAGCTAAGGCAACTGATGGAAATAACGATTCGCCTTTTGTATGAAAAATGATGTTTTTTAATACATGGGTCTCTTCTTTTAGATATGAATAATATATTTTTTCCTCTGCGAATTGGTCTTGATACACCGTTGCTGATGGATGTTTTTCATATAAATTGAGTAAACAACGATTATGCATCTTAGCTTTAATCATATTCATATTGTTGGTTAAATGAATTTCATTAAATTTTTCATTTGGCAGGGAAAGCAAGGAATATTCGAAAGTCTTTATTAAGGCTGGGCCTATCGATAAAATACGCTCATCTGTCATTTTTTTGGAATCTGTGACGCCTAATTCATTGATAAGCGGAAGATTTTTTTCTTCGATATAGGCTGCACAAACACAAATTGGCCCAAAAAAATCGCCAGTGCCAACTTCATCGCTTCCTATTTGCGAATATTTATTGAAAATAAGTTCTTTTTTAGCTTCTTCTTGCTCATATCCGTAGCTTTTTGCTATTTCTAAAGCCTTTTCGCCTTGAAAAACTACCTTTACCAAGCCTTTTTTATTTGGTTTATAAATTGTTACGGAATAGCCCTCGCCTCTAGCGAAAAAGTCGATGTATTGGCTTGGATTCGAACATTCATCGCAAGAAAATCTCCTTTTTATTTCTTCTTTTTTGGCTGAATCTATATTTAAGGATATTGTTGTAGGGGATAGAGAACTCATAGAATTATTTTAGCATTTTAACATTACTTCGTAACCCTAATAATCATCATTAGATGATATAATATTCCAGATATGCAAGACGTATACGAAAAATTTGAATTTGAAAAAATAAGAGAAACCCTAAAAAAATATGCCAAAACGGACATAGGTAGGGCAAAAGCGGAGACTTTGATGATGTATTCCGATGAACTTTTGCTCCAACATGAACTAGATGTTCTCGAAGAAATGAGGAATGCTATCGCCAAATACGGCAATCTCCCAATCGAAGTTTCGAGCGATTTGAAAGAATATGTTTCCTTAGCTAAAAAAGGCGGATGTTTGAACGTTGAAGAATTAGAGCGCATCGCAAACGACGTAAAAAGCGAAAAAGCCATCGTTAATTATTTCAAAAAAGTCCAAGATTCCCCACTTTTATTAGAATATGTCACTAATTTCCCCCATTTAGATTTTCTTGATGAAGACATTCACCGGATAATTGCTCCAGACTTAACGATTTTCGATAATGCCTCGCCTAAACTCAAATCTATCCGTCAAGCGATTCGCCGTCTTGAGGAGACGATGAAGAAAAAACTTGGCTTCGTTTTAGACGCGAACCGTTCTTTTTTGACGAGCGATAATCTCACGTTGAAAAACGGCCATTATGTTTTGCCTGTAAAAAACTCTTTTAAAAATAAGGTAAAGGGAATAGTTCAGGATATTTCAAATACAGGCGAAACAACTTTCATTGAGCCTGAATTATTAGTCGAAATGAACAATAAAATGATGGAACTTCAAAACCAAGAAAAAGAAGAAATCCACCGATTATTGCTTGAATTATCATCAGAAGTAGCGGGTTCTGGGGAAGCGATAATTGAAATGAATGAGATGATTGGATATCTCGATTTTCATTCGGCTAAAGCAAAAATGGCAGAAGATAACGATTGCCATATTGCCTCATATTCAAAGAACCCATTAATCGATCTAATTGAGGCTAGACACCCATTAATTGATAAAAACAAGGTCGTCCCTAACGATTTCCGCCTAGATTCAAAATCCTCCCTTATTATCATCTCTGGGCCGAATGCTGGCGGAAAAACGGTGGCTTTGAAGACTCTTGGAATTTTAGTGATGATGAATCAATGTGGTTTGGCGATTCCCGCTAAACAAGGGTCATCCCTTTCTTTCTTCAGACGTATTTATGTTGATATAGGCGACTCTCAATCTTTAAGCGATAATCTTTCGACTTTCTCTGGGCATATGAAAAATATAGGAGAAATCCTTAATTTTGTTCAAGGGAAGGATCTTGTTTTACTTGATGAGGTCGGGACTGGGACTTCCCCTAAAGAAGGAGAGGCAATCGCTCTTTCAATCATGAAATTTCTTTTGAGGAAACACGCATTAACGATGATTTCATCGCATTTTGATGGGCTAAAAACTTACGCTTTATCCCACGAAGAGGTCACAAACGCCTCAATGATGTTTGATGAAGACAAACTATTGCCTACATATCGTCTAAAAATGGGCTTGCCTGGCGAATCATATGGTCTTATTGTCGCTAAACGTTTTGGGCTACCAGAAGAAGTTCTTAAAGACGCTAAAAATAACATTGATTCTCAAGAAGAACTTTCGGTTACAAACACAATCAAGCACTTATCGGCAATAACTAAGGAAACGGAAGATCTCAAAGAGGAATTAGCAAAGAAACAAATCCAAATTGACAAACAACAGGAAACCTTAAAATCCAAGGAAAAAGCCCTCTCTTTGCGCGAAGAACATTTTCTTTCGGATGTTGAGACCAAAAAGAAGAAGATGCTTAATGATTACGAAGAAAAAATCAACGATATCATGCATTCTTTGAATAAAAATGGGGGAACCGTTAAGCTTCATGAAGTTATAAACGCTAAAAAAGAACTTAACGATTTGCAAGAGAGCTATTCTTCTGAAACCTTCGACGAAGAATTAAAAGTCGGGGATTATGTGAATGTTCCTTCACTTTTCGTTAGCGGACGTGTCACCTCCTTAAATGGGAACAAAATGGAAATTCGCACTTCGGAAGGAATGTCTTTCCATCTTAAAAAGAATCAGGCTATACGCATAGAAGAACCGCATAAAGAGAAAAAAGAGGTTCTTTCAACGATTTCTATTGATAATATCCCTTTCAAAAAGAGCGTTCCTCTCGAAATCAATTTAATCGGTCAAAGAGCCGAAGAAGCAGAGAGAAATCTTGCTAAATACCTCGATGATTGCTTGCTTAAGCATTACAAAAGAGTTCGCGTAATCCATGGATGGGGAAGCGGAATTCTAAGAAAAGTCGTACGAAATTATTGCGATAAAAACAAAGAATTCATCGACCATTATGAGGGGGCGGACGGAAATGAAGGAGGGGGAGGAGCAACTATCGTCTTCTTAAAATAAATGGAACTTACCGAGAAATTAAAACGCTTAATATCGCTTTTGCCAGACAAGCCAGGCGTTTATTTAATGAAAGACGCCTCGGATAAAATAATTTATATTGGAAAGGCTAAGAACCTAAAAAAACGAGTTTCGCAGTATTTTCTTCGCCCTCAAGTTGGAAAAGTCGCGGCCATGGTCTCCCATGTCGATCATTTTGATTTCATAATCGTTCATACCGACAAAGAGGCTTTCATTTTGGAAATGAATCTCATTCAAAGCCACCATCCTCGCTATAACATTATGATGATGGATGACTCACATTATCCTTATATCGCCGTAAAAAAAGACGATGGCTCCTTAAAAATAGCTAGACGAGCTCAAGATAAGAAATATTTTTACTATGGGCCTTTTCCTAACTCTGGCGATGCTTTTAAGATAATCGACTTGCTAAATAGAATATATCCGACAAAAAAATGTAAGAATATGCCTAAAAAGCCTTGTCTTTATTATCATTTAGGACAGTGTTTAGCACCATGCGTAAATAAAATAGAACCAGAAAAGTATCAAGAATTATACGATAAAATCAAGAGTTTTTTAGATGGTAACACGCAAGATTTGATAAAAGAATATGTCGCGAAGATGACTGAAGCATCTGAAGCTTTGCGTTTTGAAGACGCTAAAAATTATAAGGATATAATTGATTCGATCAAACGCATAACGGCAAAACAAGCGGTTGAAGTCCGTAACGACAAAGCCAATCGCGATGTTTTCGCTTACTCAGAAAGAGATTCATATATTTCTTTGAGCGTTTTAACCTATCGAAGGGGCATTCTTTTAGGAAAAAAAGTTATTGTAGTCCCGGCTTTTGAAGGCGGAGCCTCGCAAGCGGTTGAATTAATCGAAGAATATTATCAAAAAAATGATTTGCCAAAAGAAATAGTCTGCAATATAGAAGGAATCGAAGAAATAAGCGAACTTTACCCAGAAACAAAGGTAATTTCGCCTAAAGAAGGCAACCTATACGAGCAGATAGATATTGCAAACATAAATGCCAAAGAAGGTCTTGATAGACATTTTATGTCAGCTAGATTAAACGATGATAATGAAGCTTTGCTAACGGAATTGGGAAATCTTTTAGGAATCGAAACCCCATATAGAATCGAATTATTCGATAATTCCCACCTTCAAGGGTCTTCTCCCGTTGGGGCGATGGTTTGTTATATAAACGGTGAGCCAATCAAAGGAATGTACCGCAAATTCCATCTTGAAAAAGAAGATGCAGGTGATGATTATCATTCCATGGTCGAGGTCGTAAGAAGACGTTACCGTCGTCTAAAAGAAGAAAATGCCGAATATCCCGACTTGATTTTGACCGACGGGGGTTTAACGCAAGTTCATGCGACTCTTGAAGCACTAAATTCAATCGAAGTCACAATTCCGGTTTTTGGCCTTTATAAAAATGATAAGCATCAAACGGAAGGAATAATCGATGATGACGGAGTTATTTATCCAATCGACAGCAAATCTCCCCTTTTCTTTTTGCTTATGCGAATGCAAGACGAAGTCCATCGTTTTGCAATAACCTTCCATAAACAACAAAGATTAAAGAACATGCACGCTTCTATTTTTGATGGAATTAAGGGCGTTGGCGAGAAAAGAAAGGAAGTTCTTAGAAGGAATTATCCAACCATTGATGCATTGAAAAACGCCTCTATTGAAGAACTAAGCCAAATCCTTCCAAAAGACGTGGCGGAGGCACTTTATGAAAAAATTCGTTCTTTTTGATCTTTTTAACTTGTTAAAATTTTAAAAGAGAATTATTATTATTAACGCTGCGCCCGTAGCTCAGTTGGATAGAGCAACAGCCTTCTAAGCTGTGGGTCAACCGTTCGAGTCGGTTCGGGCGCGCCAATTTACCGCTTTGATGCGGTTTTTTATTTATATAAGTTATAATAATATTAAGGATAGTTATATGAAAAACGGAATTATATTTGATTTAGATGGCACCTTATGGGATTCTTCGAAAGAAGTTGTGGATTCTTGGAATGAAGTGCTTAAGACCTATAAAAACGGCGAATTTGTCATTACTCTTGAGATGATGCAAGGGGCCATGGGTTTACCGATGCTTGAAATCGGAAAGAAATTGTGGCCGTCTTTGGAAGAAAAAGAAATGTTATCGTTACTTGATAGATGCATGGCTTACGAGAATGAATATCTTCTTTCTCATCCAGGGAAACTTTATCCAGGAATCCTTGAAACATTGGCGAAGCTAAAAGAAAAATATTCTCTTTTCATTGTCTCTAACGCTCAAAAGGGCTATATCGAAGCGTTTTTAGAAGGAACAAAAACGGAAAAATATTTCCTTGATCACCTTTGCTGGGGCGATACTTTAGCAAGCAAAGACGTCACGATTAAAAAAATCGTCGAAAAACACTCTTTAACAAAGGCCATCTATGTTGGAGATACTCTTGGCGATGAGATAGCAACAAGAAAAGCTAATCTATTTTTTGTGCATGCCGCTTATGGATTTGGTGAGGCTAAAAATCCAGACGCTTCTTTGAAAGAATTCTCTCTTTTGCCTTCAATTGCTGATTCTATTTTTCATCAATAAGCGTGTAATAATCGAGATTTGGCATTGAAATATCACATTTATTCCATGAAACCGTGGCGCCATAAAAAGCGCCATTTTCAATATCTTCTTGACGTCCGGAAGTAAACCAATTATCACTAAATTCGCAAGCGTATTTCATTTTTTCGTTGCTCGCTTCAATCTTTACGGAACTTTCGTTAAAAGAGGAGCAAACATCTTCGATTTCCCCCTCCATCGAAGAAAGGTAAGTGTAAAATTCCTTGGCCATTCTCGCATAAAGACGTTGCATCTCAGAAACGTCGTTTTGAGCAAAACTATCCCAGTTTTCTAAGGATCTTTCGCTTTCTTGGCGATAACGCTTAACTATCGTTTTTTCGCTTTCCTTGTAATTTATGTAGTTACAAGCTACGTTCTTTTTATCGGTAACGTAAGTCCAGTTTTCGTGAACGTATGGCTTCTCCCTGTAAGTACCCTTAATTCTAAAATAAGAGTAGTGGTCGTCTTGATTTATTTCGCGATCAATCGTCGCGTTCATTATTTCTTTATCATCATCTAAATAAGAGGAAATTTCCTCTTTAAGAATGTAGGAGGTCGGAATGTTAGTTATCGGGGTGTAATTGATTTGGCGATCGATTTTCTTTAGGATGGCTAAGGCTTCGTTAAAAGATATTTTCTCATTCGAATTTGAACATGAGGCAAGAGTCACACTCATTAAGAATAAAGAAAAAACAAAAACCTTCTTTTTCATAAGCCCTATTTTAATCTTTTTAGAATTGTTTGTCTTTTTTCTTTTTAAAAAAAGAAGGAAAGAATAAAATAATAAGGATGGACAACTTAACAACTTTATTAAACAAAAAACAATATGATTTAGTTTTAGAACTAAGCAAGGGAAATGATGATCCTGAAGTTCTTTTTTGCCGAATTTCGGCTTTTTTGAATTTAGGAAAGGCCAATGAAGCGATGGATTTGGTAGAAAAGAAAAGGAATATCCTTTGGGAAGCCTCGCCAGTAAAATGCCTAAAAGCAAATTTCGAGCTTCGTTTCATTCTCAACGAATACGATGAGGCTTATAAAGATGCAGATTATTTCAAGTCATTGCCATATGTCTCGCAAGAAGTGGAAGAATATCTCCGTACGCTCGATGAAAGCATACGTTTTTCTGAAAGACAATCTTCCATAAAGACAAATTACACGGATGAGGAAATAGAAGAAATCCTTCTTGGGAATGGAGATGAATATGAAAAAATCTCTATCTTAACATCATTTAATGACGCTAAGGTCATTTACCATTCGCAAAAAATCGTCAAAATGATAAGTTTATCGAATTCTAATATTGTTAAAACATATGGGCTGATGCTATTAGTTAAGGCAAAATACCCAAAAGAGATTTCTTTCAGCAAAAATGGCGTAGATTACAAAATCACGCCAGCAAAAGAAATCTTGCCATACGAGAGAAAAGAAGCAAAATATCTTCTTTCTATGATTCAAAAAGAGATGAAAGATCCGTCTTTATATAATATTTCCAAAAACATTTTGAATAACTATATGTTTGAGGAATTTCCAGCCAATCCATTTAAAGAAAAAGATCTTAATGTATATTTTTTAGCGTTAGTCAATATTTCATTGGGGTATCTTCATTCGAAAACGGATTTAAACCCCCTCTTTGAAAAATACAACGTCAAGCAGGAAGACGTCGCAAAAATTAGCGATTCCATTTCCGCAACGCTAAATAAAGCGGAACAAATAAAGGTCTAAAACTGAAAAATTTTCAAAATTTAACTTTTTTAGTTTGGAAACCAACCTAAGATAGAGTATATTTAATCACGTTGCAAAATTAGCAAAATAAATTGAGGTATTCATTTAATGAAACACACTGTTGAAAAAATTAGTCCAAGCCGCGTCAAATTGGTTGCTGACGTCGACAAAGAACTTTGGACAAACGCCCAAGAAAAGGCATTTAAGAAAACTGCTAGCAAAGTTAGCGTTCCAGGCTTCCGCCCAGGAAAGGCTCCACGCAAGCTTGTCGAAGAAAGAATCAACCAACAAGCTGTTTGGAATGAAGCTATCGACGAAGTCATCACACCAGTTTTCGCTTCCTTACTCACCGAAGAAAAACTTCAACCAATGTATCGTCCAAACGTCAATGTCACCAAGCTCTCAAAAGATGAATTAGAACTTGTTTATACAATCGTTTTGATTCCTGAAGTTACCCTTGGCGAATACAAAGGCATCAAAGCAACAAAAGTTGCTCCAAAAGTCACCGAAAAAGAAGTTGAAGACGATATCGCAAACCTTCTTAAGAACAACGCCGAATTAGTCGTTACCGATCGTGAAGCAAAAATCGGCGATACAACAGTAATCGATTTCGACGGCTATCTCGCTGACGAAGAAGGAAAACTCAAAGCTTTCGAAGGCGGACAAGCCAATAATTACAGCCTTGAACTTGGCTCTAACCAATTCATCCCTGGATTCGAAGAACAACTCGTTGGTATGAAAGATGGCGATAAGAAAGACATCAAAGTCACCTTCCCAACTAACTATGTCAAAGAATTAGCTGGCAAAGAAGCCACATTCAAAATCACCATGCACGAGGTTAAGGAAAAGAAAGTTCCTGAACTTACCGATGATGCAGTCAAAGATCTTGCTATCGCTGGCGTTAACACTGTCGCTGAATTAAAAGAACATGAGACAAAACATCTCCTCTCCCATAAAGTTCAAGACGCAGAAAATGCCTTCTATAACGAAGTTATGGGCCAAATCGTCAAGAATTCCACTTTCGTAATTGATGATGCAATCATCGAAAACGAAGCCCATCAAATGGAAGAAAATCTCAAAAAGCAAATTGAATCAAATGGCTTAACATTCGAACAATATCTCGAAATCACCGGTTCTAAACAAGAAGATTTACATGCCACATATCATGTAAACGCAGAAAACAACATCAAGAACTTCCTTGTTTCCCATGAAATCGGAATCAAAGAAAATCTTGCTGCTACCGATGCTGATGTCGATGCCGAAATCAAGAAGATGGCCGAGCAATACAAGATGAAAGAAGAAGATGTCAAGAACATCATCTCCAAGAATCTTGAAGACTTCCGTTCCCAACTTTCCGAACGCAAAGTCCATGAATTCGTTTTAGCCAATAACGGTTCTGCCAAAGAAGAAGTTAAAACTGAAGCAAAAGAAGAAAAAGAAGCCGCTCCAAAGAAAGCAGCCGCCAAAAAGACAACTGCAAAGAAAGCGACAGCAAAAAAATCTTCCGAAGCTGAAGAAGAATCCAAATAAGCATTTCTAAACAATTGATAAGGCGAAGAAATTCGCCTTATTTTTTAGTTTTTAGCACTTAACAATTGACAGTGCTAAAACTACGCTTATAATTTACGTTACGAAAAGGAGGAATTTTATATGGAAACAAAAGAAAACAAAAAAGAGCCATTAACTCTACCTTTCTTGATTACTAAAAGTTTAGTCGTCTTTCCAAACACGCAAGAGGCCATTGAAGCGGGTCGCGCCTATTCCGTTGAAGCGGTTCATAAAGCCAAAAACGAGTGCAACAGCCTTTTATTTGTCGGAGTTCAAAAAGATCCGGCGAAAAACGATATAGACATCAACCAAGATGTTTATGATGTCGCAACCCTTTGCCGCATTACGTCTACATCAGACATGAAAAATGGTGCCGTTAAAGTAAAAATCATCGGTAGTCATCGCGTTAAATTGTCAAATATTCGTTTCGATAACGGAACGTTTGTTGCCGATGGACAAATTATTGAAGATATCGAAGGAGATGAGTCCGAGGAACTTAAATATTTAGGACAATTGACTTCCCTTTTTGCCTCAACTCAATTTAACAATAACTTCCCAACATCAGCCATTTCTAATATGACAGATGATAAAAGTTCTTCGGAAATAATTGATATTATCGCTCAAACTGGCGGTTTCAAAACTGAAGACAAAATCGCTATTTTAGGCGAAGCAAACGTTTCAGAACGCTTTAAATATTTAATTAAATTGCTTGAAGAAAAGAAAGAAATCACGCAAATAGAGAGAAAACTCGATGACAAGGTTCGTGAACGTGCCGAAAAATCACAAAAGGAATATTTCCTCCGCGAAAAAATGAAGGCGATTAAGGATGAACTTGGAGAGGGCGATAATCTCAATGATGTCGATAAAATCAAAGAGAAAATCGAAAAATACCCATATCCAGAGAATGTTAAAACAAAAGTTAAAAACGAACTTCACCGCATGGATATGATGCCTGAAGGTTCTCTTGAAGCATCGCTTATTCTTAATTATATTCAAAAACTTTTAGAAGCGCCTTGGTTTGAAAGAACCGAAGACAACGACGATCTTGAAAACGTTCAAAAAGTCTTGGACGAAGATCATTATGGCTTAGAAAAAGTCAAAAAGAGAATTATTGAATATCTTGCCGTTAAACAAGCAACAGGTACCTTAAAAGCCCCTATTTTGTGTTTCTTTGGCCCGCCAGGATGTGGTAAAACCTCTTTAGCGAAATCAATTGCTAGAGCTTTAGGAAGAAAATTCTATAAATGTTCGTTAGGTGGCGTTTCCGATGAAGCGGAAATTCGTGGTCACCGTCGCACATATGTCGGCTCAATGCCTGGAAGAATAATCCAAGGAATGAGTAGAGCTGGTACAGTCAATCCGGTTTTCTTACTTGATGAGATCGACAAGGTCGGTGGATCTAATTATCGCGGAGATCCTTCTAGTGCTCTTCTTGAGGTCCTCGACCCTGAACAAAACACCTCTTTTAACGATAATTTTATCGAAGAACCTTATGATTTATCGAATGTTTTGTTTATAGCTACAGCAAACAACCTCGAAAATGTCCCAGGACCATTAAGAGATAGACTTGAACTTATCGAAGTTCCTTCTTATACGGAAATCGAAAAGCTTAAGATTGCCGAAGATTTCCTTATCCGCAAGCAAATGAAGGCAAACGGTCTAAAAGAAGGGGACATCAGTTTCACCGAAGATGGTCTTAAAGAGATTGTCGAATTTTACACTCGTGAGGCTGGCGTTCGTGAACTCGAAAGACTCGTGGCCTCTTGTTGTCGTAAAGCAATCGTTGAAATCATCAAGAACCCAAATATCAAAAAGCCTGTGATTATCGACAAAGAACAGGTTAAAAAGTATTTAGGAGTTGAGATTTTCGAAGATACGAAGAAGGAAAAAGAGCCGCAAATTGGCGTGATTACTGGCCTTGCTTATACAGATTTCGGCGGAGATATATTGCCTATCGAAGCGACTTATTTCCACGGAAAGGGTCAATTAGTGATAACAGGAAACCTTCGTGATGTAATGAAGGAAAGTTGCATGATCGCTCTTGATTATGTTCGCGCTAACGCTCAAAAATACGGCATTTCTGACGAACTCTTTGAAAAGAACGATATCCATCTTCATTTCCCTGAAGGCGCCATCCCTAAGGATGGGCCAAGCGCAGGCGTTGCTATAACTTGTGCAATTATATCTTGCCTTTCTGGTAAACCAGCCAACAACAACCTAGCTATGACAGGAGAGGTTACCTTAAGAGGAAAGGCTCTTCCTATCGGTGGTTTAAGAGAAAAATCTCTTGCAGCATTAAGAAGTGGAATTAAGACGATCTTCGTCCCTTACGAAAACAAAAAAGACGCAGATGAACTTCCAAAAGAAGTCAAAGAAGGACTTGATATACATTTCATGAAATGTGTTGATGATGTCTTACCTTTCGTCTTCAAGGAAGAAAATCCTGCAGCCTAAAAGAAAAAATGAGAAATTCCTTCGGGGGTTTCTCTTTTCTTTTTGCTATAATTAGCATATGGCAATCATAAAATTTCAAAACGCAAAATATATTCTCTCGGCCCCTTCGAAAGAGTTTCGTCCAAAAGATAATCTTAAAGAAATCGTCTTTGTTGGAAAATCGAATGTCGGCAAGTCGTCTTTAATCAACGCTCTAACCGGTCAAAAAATCGCTTTTTCATCAAAAAGTGCAGGAAAAACTAGATATTTAAATTATTTTCTAATCGATAATTCCTTTTATTTAGTTGATTCTCCAGGGTATGGCTTTACCTCTTACGGAAGTAAAGAGGACGCTTCTTTTGGAACGATGATGGAAGATTATTTTAAAAATCCTTACCTAAAAGGCTGCATTTTTCTAATTGACTGCCGAAGAGAACCTTCCGAAGAAGATACGATGTTGCTTGATTATCTTGAAGAAGAAGGCGTTCCAACTTTAATCGTTTTGACAAAAAGCGATCTCGCTAAACAATCCGACATCGCTAAAGCTAGAAAAAGATATCAAGGAATGGAAATTGTCCTTGCCTCTAAGAAAGATAAGCCCGATCTTTTACGTTCTAAAATTGCTTCAATGTTAAAATAATTATTTTTTCTTTGGCAAGACAGCTAAT
>CAVIJE010000002.1:29726-105385 GCA_963643355.1 Sodaliphilus sp.
GCTAATTTTCGTTTATTATTTACCGCTATGAAAAATTTACCAAATGAAATGTTCAACAGAAAAGAAAGCTTAGTGGGCTTCTCATCCTCGATTTTAAAACATTATGGCGTTTCGCCTTTTCATGAATCCGATCCGAGAATCGACGAACTTTTGAAAGGGCATCGCAAAATTTGCGTTTTCCTTTTTGATGGCGCTGGGAAATTCAATCTCTCCCTTTACCCTAAAACCAATTCATATATCTTAAAACATTCGAAATTAACAATAAATTCGACGAATCCTCCAACAACAGTGGCTGCCACAAACGCTTTTTTAACTGCTAAGTGGCCAATGGAAAATGGCTGGATTGGCTGGACGGAATACATTGAAGAATTAGGCATTCCTCTTTGTGTTTTTCCAGACGTTAATGATTTGACTGGAAAAAAAGTTGATTTTTACCATGATGGTTCGCATTTCTTCGATAAATACTGCCCTTTGACGAAGATTGACACTTATTTAAAGGAAAAAGGAGTTAATGCCAAATTGGAATATCTTTATCCTCTTGGCGGGGAAAACGCTCCAAAAAATTATAAAGAAATGGCTAAAAAAGCAACCGAGTTCTTTAAGAATGGCGGAGAATTCCTTTATTCATACACTCCCCACCCAGATCACGAGATGCATTCTTACGGAGTGAAAAATATTCATGTTTGGAATGAATTTAGAAAAATCAATAAGATGTTAAAGAAATTCGCCAAGGAAAACCCTGATGTTTTAGTGATTAGCATGGCCGACCATGGCTTGATTGACGTTGAATATGTAGACTTAGCCATTCACGATGATTTGATTTCTTGCTTTTCAGGCCCAATTAGCATAGAAGGGAGAAATTGCTCTTTTTTCGTCAAAGAAGACAAAAAGAAAGATTTCGAAATTCTTTTTAATAAATATTATCCATCATTTGTCTTGCTCACTAAGAAAGAGGTAGAGGAATACGGAATCTTCGGAGTTGGTGAGAAAAATCCTCATTTTGATACGATAATGGGCGATTATCTTGCTATTGCAACCGATAAATACCTCCTTTTTTCTTCAAAACAAAATCCTAAAAAGGTCATTTTGAAAGGCAATCACGCTGGCCAGACGAAAAAAGAAAGGGAAATAAATTTGTCTTTTTACAATCTTTGATATTTAATGATTGTTAAGAAACTTTCTCCCTTTTATAATATTTAAGATCCGTTGAAAAAGAGGGATCCGTTAACTTTGTTCTAAGAGAACCGATACATGGTGAAAATTCGGTAGCAAGGAGTGGTGAGTCGCTTTGAAGGATAGAAGAAATTCCGTTGGCTGCGTTAAAGCTTAAAGTGCTGAATCGTTGTTGGTTCGGAATTAGGGTGGTACCGCGCGCCGCGTCCCTATCTAGGGATTTGGCGCATTTTTATTTTTAAGGAGGAAAAAGATGCTAGATAAACATTACGATCCGAAAATTGTCGAAGAAGGCAAATACGACAAATGGGTCAATGGGGATTATTTCAAGGCTGGTTTAGACAAATCAAAACCGCCGTTCTCATTGGTCATACCTCCGCCAAACGTTACAGGGAAACTTCACCTTGGACACGCCATGGACACAACCTTAGAAGACATCATCACCCGCTATAAGAGAATGAAGGGCTTCGATGTTCTTTGGCTTCCTGGAATGGACCACGCTGGCATTGCTACGCAAGCAAAAGTCGAAGCAAAACTTAGAGAAGAAGGCGTTTCTCGTTATGATCTTGGCCGCGAAGGCTTCCTAAAAAAGGCTTGGGAATGGAAAGATGAATACGCCTCAACAATCCATCAGCAATGGAAGAAAATGGGTCTTTCTTTGGATTATTCAAGAGAAAGATTTACTCTTGATGAAGGGTTATCGAAAGCAGTTAGACACGTATTTGTTACCTTATATAATGAAGGCTTGATTTACCAGGGCGAAAGAATTACAAACTGGGACCCTGAATTAAAAACAGCTTTGTCAAACATTGAAATAGTTCACAAGGATGACGAAGGTGAATTCTTCTATTTCAAATATGATGTCGTCGGAAGCGATGAGAGTCTTATAGTCGCTACGACTAGACCTGAAACGATGTTCGGTGATACGGCTGTTTTCGTTAACCCAAAAGATAGCAGATATAAGCATTTAATCGGAAAGAAAGTTATTAATCCAGCAAATGGCGATGAGCTTCCTTTAATGGGCGATTCATATGTTGATATTTCCTTTGGAACAGGTGCTATGAAATGCACCCCAGCTCATGACCCTAACGATTTTGCGCTTGCAAAAAAATATGGTTTCCCTCTAATCAAAGTTCTTGATGAAACGGCTCATATGAATGAAAAATGCGGCGTATATCAAGGAATGGATAGATATGAATGTCGAAAAGCCTTGGTTGAAAAAATCAAGGAGGATGGGCATCTTGTAAAAATTGAGAAAATCACGCACTCAGTCGGCCATTCCGAAAGAAGTGACGCCGTTGTCGAACCGATGCTATCAAAGCAATGGTTCGTTAAAATGAAACCTTTAGCCGAAAAGGTCTTAGCAAGACAAAAAACCTCAGGAAAAGTTAATTTCGTTCCAAAACGTTTTGAAAAGGTTTTGCTTCGTTGGATGGAAAACATTGAAGATTGGTGCATTTCGCGCCAACTTTGGTGGGGACATAGAATTCCGGCTTATTACAATAAGGAGACCGGCGAGGTTTTAGTCAGCGAAGAAACGCCAGATTTGAATTTATATACACAGGATGAAGATGTTTTAGATACCTGGTTCTCATCGGCTCTTTGGCCATTTGCGACCATGGGTTGGCCTGATACCGAAAGCCCAGATTTTAAACGTTACTTCCCTACATCTTGCCTAGTAACCGGTTACGATATTATCTTTTTCTGGGTTTCAAGAATGGTTTTCCAATCTCTTCATTTTACCGATGAAATCCCATTTAAAGATGTCGTTATCCATGGCTTAGTTCGTGATTCGCAAGGAAGAAAGATGTCTAAATCCTTAGGAAATGGCATCGATCCAATGGACGTTATCGATCGTTACGGCGTTGACGCTTTGAGATATTTCATAACGACTAATTGCACTCCGGGAATGGATATGCGTTATATTGAAGAAAAGGTTGCATCATCCGAGGCTTATCTCAACAAGATTTGGAATGCTTGTCGTTACGTGGAAGGCGTATTAGGAGAGGATTATTCTCCAGAAGACATCGATAAGAAGAAACTTGGAACGCTTGATTCTTATATTATCGATCGTTTGGAAAAAACCATTAAGAAAGTGGGCTCGAAGATGGATTCTTATGAATTCGGTCAAGCTTCAGCGGCCTTATATGATTTTGTTTATGATGATTTCTGCTCCCAATACTTAGAGTTTTCAAAAATAGCTTTAGCCCACGGTGGAGAAGAAGCCAAAATAACGAAAGATACTTTATATAAAGTGATGAAATCAATTATTTTGATGATTTACCCATATTGCCCTTTCGTTTCCGAAGAAATGTATTTATCCTTGCCAAAGGCAAAAGATTCGATAATGTGCGAACCATATCCAGAATATGAAAAGAACCTTTTGAATAAAAGGGCGGTTGATAAGGTGAAAATATTGCAGGAAATGATTCGCGATATTCGTAATTACAAGTCAAGTAATGGTATCGCACCAAACGCAAAAGTTCGTCTTATCGTTTCACCGAAAGAACCATTCGAAGGGTTTGGCGAATATCTTTCCCGCTTTGCGTTCGCAAGCTCATATTCTGTCAAAAAGGAAACGCTTGGAGGAAATTCATTCATGTATCCAGGTTTTTCGATGATCGTTGAAGAAGATGTTGATAAAGACGTCTTACTTCAAAGACTCTTAAAACAAAAAGAGCATCTTGAAAGCGAAATTTCCCGTTCGAGCAAAATCCTTTCAAACCAAGGTTTTATCGCAAAAGCACCTAAAGAGAAAATCGATGCCGAAAAAGAAAAGTTGTCCGCCAACGAAACACTTTTGAAGAGCGTTAACGACAAAATTGAACAAATTCAAAAATAATTTCACAATTTTTGGCATTTTTCTGATTTACCTCCCTTTATATAAGTGAAGGGAGGTTTTAAAATATGCGAACTTTGAATCCGGAAGAACTTGAAAACATAGTTCCGGGAGAGGCGATAACCTTAACAGCCGTAATGGCTATTCTAGCCGTTGCTCTAACTGCCGTTATTGTCTATCGAATATTTAGAACGTCCTCCGGGAGCGCAAAAATACCCGGTGGATGGTCATTCACCTGGAAATGATCATCAAAGAATTGAAAAAAGAGGGGCTTCCAAGGGAAAAAGCATTAAGAGAAGGGATATCATCATGCAATGATGTTGAGCTTTTAGCGATAATCATGCGAAGCGGATGCGTTGGAAAGAACGTATTAGAACTCGCTTCGGAAATTATGGCGATTTACAAGGATTTTCCAACTTTGTCGGAAATACCAATCGAATCGTTTTGTTCGATAAAAGGCGTTTCAGAAACAAAGGCTATAACCCTTAGCGCCGTATTTGAGATAGCTAGAAGATCTAGTGTCCAAGCTCCCTATCTTTCCTTGCTTTCGCCTAAGGAAATTTATGAACATTATCGTTTATCTTTTGCTCAAAAAAAGAAGGAATTCTTATTGCTTATTTGCTATGACAAAAGAAAAAGGATTAGAAAGGAAAGAATAATTTTCGAAGGGGATGAAAATCAGGTTTGTGCTTCCATGAAAGTAATCCTCGCAGAAATATCAAATCTTTCTTTTCCGTTCTTCATCTTGTTACATAATCATCCATCTGGCGTTCCTTTGCCTTCTAATGGAGAAGTGGAATTTACCATTAAACTTAAAGAAAAATCGTTTCTTTTGGGAAATAAGTTGCTAGATCATATAATCGTGGGCAATGATACTTATTTTTCTTTCAAAGAAAATGGGTTGATTGATTGAAAATGGTGGGGGCAAGCATAAAAAGCGTAAATATCTTTTTCGGTGGGGAAGAAGAATATAATAACGAGTTTTTATCTTGCAGATAATGCAATTAATCATTGTTTTCTAAGAAAAAAGTAGTATATTAATACACGTTGTGACGCTCCTTAGCGCCTCAACCGCATTGAAATGGCATTAAACATGAGCAATCAGGCCACTAAAGCGAGTAATAGACAAAAGGAGGATAATGCATGTACGCAATCGTAGAGACTGGTGGCAAACAAGTAAAAGTTTCCGTTGGCGATAAAGTTTATGTTGAAAAACTTGATGCTGAAGCTGGAAGCGAAGTTACTCTCGATAAAGTCCTTTTCGTCGGTGGTGAAAAAACAATCGTTGGAAAACCATATGTTGATGGTGCCAAAGTTGTTGCCAAAGTCGAAAAACAAGGATTAAACGAGAAAATCACCGTTTATAAGTACAAGGCCAAGGCCAATGTCCGCAAAAAGCAAGGACATCGTCAACCTTACACTTGCTTAGTTATCGAAACTATTAACGCCTAATGATTCACATTATTTTTGTAGATGAAAATAGCAAAATTAAGTCATTTGAAGTAAAGGGGCACGCTGGAAGCGGCCCATATGGTCATGATTTAGTTTGTTCCGCTGTTAGCGGCATAATTCTTGGTGGACTTAATAACCTTCAAGATGGCGATGATCATTACAAAGTTGAAGTGAAAGAAGGCTATGTGTGTCTTGAGACTCTTAAGGAAGTTTCAGAACACGATCAGATCGTTCTCGAAACAATCGAGAAACAAATTGAAAGCGTTGCAGTTTCTTATCCAAAGAATGCAAAGCTAGAAAGGAAGCACAAATGAATTTCGTCATTGATTTGCAATTATTCGCCTCCAAAAAAGGTGTATCTAGCACAAAAAACGGCCGTGATTCAGCTGGCCGTAGATTAGGCGCAAAAGTCGGTGATGGACAACACGTTATCTCAGGCAATATCTTATATCGCCAAAGAGGAACTAAGATTCGTCCAGGGGCAGGCACGAGAATCGGTGGTGATGACACAATTTATGCCGTCATCGAAGGTATCGTGAAGTTTGAACGCGTTGGAAAAAACGGAAAGAAAGTTTCTGTTTATCCTATAGAAGCCAAATAACTTACTGCTAAAATTAGGCTCCTGGAAAAAGGAGCCTTTTTGTTTTAATAAAATGGTGTTTAAATTATAATATTAGAGTATGAAAATCGATTTTATTTTTCCTGTTAAAAATCAGACTGCAAAATTACTTAAGAATTTAACCGAAAAAGGAATTCCTTATTTTGACTCTTTAGGCGTTACTTATGATATTATCATCGTTTCTGATGCCTCAAATGAAGCAGAGCAAAACGCAATGCTTGAAGGAATGAAAAATATGCCTTTGCAAGTGAAATTGCTCCCATACGAAAACATTCCTGGGAAGGGACATAATGTTCAAAAAGGCATTTTAGCCGCCAATGGCGATTATGTTTGTTTCATGGATGCAGATTTTGCAACCGATATTCATATTCTCGATAAAATTTTGCCAATAATCGGAAAATATGATGGAATAATTGCAACTAGACACGCAAAAGACTCTAATATAACGACCAAACAAACTGTTATAAGGAGATTAACTTCTTGGGGATCACGTTTCATCATACGTCATAAATTCCATTTAAAAGGAATAACCGACACTCAATGCGGTTTTAAAGTTTTCAATAGAAAAATAGCCCAAGAAGTGGCAAAAAGACAGATAACAAGTCTATTTGCTTTCGATGTTGAATATATTTATTTTTACCAGTTAAACGGATATACGATTAAAGAAATCCCAACAACGTGGACCGATGATCCATCTTCAACTATTTCCTCGGTCGCAAAGACATCTTGGAAATTTTATAAAGACTTATTAAAAATAAAGAAAAATAAAAAGAATTACATTTTGAATGCTTCTGAGAAGGAAGCGCTTGATAAGACCCTCAAATTATAAAACGGAGGATAATTATGCTTATAGATCGTTGCGTAATAGAAGTTAGAAGCGGCAAGGGAGGAGATGGAGCCATCTCGTTTTTGCAAGATAAACATACTACAAAAGGTGGACCAGATGGTGGAAACGGAGGCAGAGGCGGCTCTGTTTATTTCGTTGCAAAAAAGAATTTAAATACGCTATACAATTTTAGACATTCAAGAACGATTATTGCAGGTGATGGAGAAAAAGGCTTAAAGAAGAACATGTATGGTCATGCGGCCGCTGATGTTTATGTTGAAGTTCCTTGCGGAACTATTATAAGTGAAGAGAAAACTGGCCGTATTCTAGCCGATCTTCATGAAGAAGGGCAGAGTGTTTGCGTTGCCAAAGGGGGTAGAGGCGGAAGAGGAAACGCTTGTTTTAAATCATCAAGACATCGTATTCCACGCATTGCTGAAAATGGACATCCAGGAGAGAAAAAACGTTTGATTCTTGAATTAAAAATGCTTGCTGATGCTGGATTAATTGGATTTCCATCAGTCGGAAAATCAACTTTTTTAAACGTTGTCACCAAAGCTAACGCTGAAACGGCGGACTATCCTTTCACGACTATCGTGCCGAATTTAGGCGTCGCTTATCTCCCTGATGAAAGAAGTTTTGTTTTAGCTGATCTTCCTGGCCTAATTGAGGGGGCCCATCAAGGAAAAGGTTTAGGAATAACCTTTTTAAGACACATTGAAAGATGCAGAGTCCTTGTTCATATGGTTTCTATGGATGGTGAGCGTGACCCTTACAACGATTATTTAATAATAAATGAAGAACTCAAGGATTATGGCGCTGATTTAGAAAAAAGACCACAAATAGTAGTAGCAACGAAAATGGACTGTGAGGGTTCTGAAGAAAGGAAAGAAGAATTTGATAAGAAATTAGGGTTTGTTTCTTATCCGCTTTCCTCGTTGACTCATAAAGGCATCGAAAAACTACTATATAAAATGGCTGATTTAGTCGATAGTACACCATTATTCCCAATAAAAGGCGTAACAGAAGAAACTGAGATGAAAGTTTATGACGCTCACGAAAATGCAACAGAAAATTATTTCGTTTTAGCGGATGGAAAAGGCTCATGGGTACTTAAGGGTGATAACCTTGAAAAGAGGGCGTCCTTAATAAACACGTCAACAGATGAAGGGGTTGAACAACTAATCAAATTACTCAATTCCGTTAACGTTGATGGAAGATTAAAGGAAGCTGGTGCAGTCGATGGCGACACTGTTTCTATTTGCGGATTTGAATTTACTTATACCGAATAATTAATTTTCTTTTATCGTGGCATGTTTGATTAATTAAAATAATAAATGTATATAATTTAGATATATGTATTATTCGTTTACTGGAAAAATAGTTGATATAAGTGATGAAACGCTAGCGATAGACGTTAATGGTATAGCGTTTGAACTTTTTGTTTCTAGACCTTTTGAATGGCGAAAAGGCGATACAACGACAGTTTTTGTATATGAAGTTTTCAACGAAAATGACCACTATTTAGTTGGTTTCTCATCTAAATTGGAAAAAGAAGCGTTCGTTTCTTTAATTCAAGTCAAGGGCATTGGTCCGAAAACAGCGATAAATGCTTTGAGTTCAACCACGCCTGACGAATTGTTTAAAGCGATTGCCGCAAGCAATACTTCCTATCTTAAAAAATTACCTGGAATTGGCCCTAAGGCGGCATCTCAGATTATCCTTGATTTAAAAGGCAAATTAACTTCGAACTCTTCATCAAAAAATAACGACGAAAGATATGAAGAAATACGTAGTGCCTTAAAAACTTTAGGCTTCAAAGCCAAAGAAATCGATGATGCTTTGTCGGGAATAAACGAGCCAAACGCTTCTAGTGAAGAATTGCTTAGACTTGCTCTTAAGAAAATTAAAGGCAGCAAAAAATGAAAAAAGAAAGATTACTTGACGCAAATAGAGAAACAGAAGATATATCTAGTGATTTAACGCTTAGGCCGCTTACTCTTTCTGAGTACGTTGGACAATCAAAATTAAAGGATAATCTCAAAGTTTTTATAGGGGCGGCAAAAAAACGTGAAGAACCGTTAGATCACGTTTTGCTTTATGGACCTCCGGGTTTAGGAAAAACGACTTTAGCATATGTTATTGCCAATGAAATGGGAGGTAACATAAAAGTTGTGAATGGACCATCCATAGAAAGAACCGGTGATTTGGCGGCTATTCTATGTGAACTTGAACCTGGTGATATCTTGTTTATCGATGAAATTCATAGACTCCCTCGACAAGTTGAAGAAGTTTTGTATGGCGCAATGGAAGATTTTCAACTAACGATTATGGTAAATCATGATGGCTCCTCCAAACCTCTGAATATGGCTTTACCACCATTTACGCTTGTGGGGGCGACAACACGCGCAGGAGATTTAAGTGCCCCATTGCGCGCAAGATTTGGAATTTCTGCCAAAATGGATTTTTACTCAAACGCTGAAATTGTCGATATCATAAAGAGAACGTCGAGAGTTTTAGATATGCCAATTAATGATGGCGCAGCAAAACTTTTAGGGGAAAGATCTCGCGGAACACCAAGAATTGCCAACAGAATATATCGTCGCGTTAGAGATTTCGCTTCTTACGAAAATCTTTCTAAAATAGACGAGAATATTGCTTTGAAAGCTATGAACGCTTTGAAAATCGATGAACTTGGGCTCGATGATGTTGATGTTAAATATTTAAGAACGATCATCGAACGCTTTCATGGTGGACCTGTCGGAATTGAGTCCATCGCATCAGCTATAGGGGAAGAGATAACAAACCTCGAGGATGTTTATGAACCTTATTTAGTGATGATTGGCATGATAAATAGGACGTCTAGGGGAAGAGAAGCGACACAAAAAGCACGTAAGCATTTAGGATTCACGTCTCAAGAATACCTATTTTAATCAATCTACATTTGGATAATTATGCTAGCTAAGCGAAAAAAGCAAATAAGTTTTCGATTATTTCTTGCTTATACGTGCGTGCGTGCGTAAAATAATCAATGCTATTGCCGACTATTTTTATTTTAGGCATACGGAGGAACACTATGTTACGTAAACTTGGTTATATTCTAACTAGCTCATTGCTCTTGATTGGTAGCGTTGCCACGATGGGCAAGGCCATTTCGATGATGGACACTGATGTTAGCTACGGAAACAGTAAATCGTTGTATTTTAAGATTTCTACGTCTGGAAGTACTTATAAAGGCGTTGATCCAAGCAATTACCTTACCGCGGAAGATGGCTACAATCCTATCAATGCTATCGCCGAAGAAATGGAAGATAGATTAGAAAACTGGGATATTAATGCAGAAGTAGATAAAGAAGGATATAACACAATCAAGGTTACCGTTCGTACCTCCTCCAACGATGACACAGAATATAAATATTTAGAAGATTATCTTTCTTTTTCTGGACAAGACATCACTATAGGTGTCGGTGCCCCAACGGAAGAAATTCAAAAAAACGCCCCTTCAGACGTATCATATAGAAACAATAATATGTTCGAAGGAAACGAGGCTTCTATTGAATACGTTAACAACGTTCCAGTCGTCACTATTAAAGTCAATGAAACCGGCGAGAACGGCAAATTAAATGAACTTGTTAAATTCTGTTCGGAAAACTCAACCGAGGCAAACGAAGAATCTTCAACCGAAGCTTCATATTGCTATGTAGTTCTTTGGAATCACTATCAAGAAGGCGATAACTATCTTGACGCCACAAACACCTCTGCTACGGATTATGACCCAAATATGGCCAAACGTCTCATTTTCGGAGAAGGCGCCTCAAATGCTTGGTATGTCGATACAGCCAATGAAAATAATAATTACACCAAATTTCAGTTGATTCCTAATAGCGACGCTATAAGCAATGGTAATTTCGATTCATCAAAGGCCGGAGCTGCCTACAAAGCTGCCCTCTATTATTGCTCGATTTTAAATGCTTCTAAATACGATTACGACGTCACATTCGACTATTCAACAAATGTTTCATCTTCGATTGACAGTTTGATTTCCGCAAGAGATTGGCATTTAAATGTTAATTTTGGACCTACAATGATTGCCATTATCGCTTCTGTTGCTATCGCTGCGATTATTTTATCTTTGTTCTTCCATTTAGGTGCTCTTGGAATAATGACCAATACACTTCTTTCTATTGAATTAGGCATTCTCATTTTCTCTTACTTTTCTGCCCAATTCGGAATAGGAGCACTAGTTGGCTTTATTCTTGGCGGTCTTGTAACTATATTTGGCGGAGCGTATTATTACGCAAAAACCAAAGAAGAACTTTATAAAGGACGTTCCTTAAAGAAAGCTGAATCAGAAGCAGCCAAAAAGTCATTATGGCCTTTACTTGATGCTGCAATTGTTTCGATCGTTGCTGGTCTTTGCATTTACGGATTTATTCCGGGAACCGTCGGAAAAATGGGTTTATCTCTCATTTGGACATCAGCTTTTGGAACATTGCTGAATCTTCTTTTGGGTAGACTTCTTGGCTGGATGCTTGCCAATGATACATCAACCGAAAAAACTATTGGCAAAACGTATTTCGTTGACGAAAAGAAGATGCCTGACTTACTTAAAGAAGAGAAACAAACGTATTTTGGGCCTTATGGAGATAAAGATTTCACCAAACATAAGCATGTGTGGGAAATTTGCGCTGGCGTTTTGACTTTAGCTTCCGTTGTTGGAGTAGCCGTCTTTGGCGCATTAAAGACCGATACATTGAATTATTCCGGAGCCTATGAGAATACAACATCGATTTCGATTGAGTACCGTGTTGACAGCAATTCGCAGGCGACGAAAACGATGGCCACTCTTGACGATGCTCGTGATGGATTGCTTAATTTAATCGAATACGACGGCAAAACGCTTTATGAATATGTTGTCGGAGATATTGTTTTAGAACAAACAACGGCTTCTATCAACGATGATTCGGAAATCAAGAAATACAACATATATCATTTCGACATTTCCTTGAGTGTTTATTTCAATGAACAAACAAGATATACATTTACAGTCAACGGAACTGAAGAACAAGAATATTTGAATGTCGCGTTAGAAGAAGTGATCTCCAAGAACGCTAACGCTGATGATATTGTTGTTAGCGCCAATCGCGTCGTCTATCAAGCTGGAAGCCCAGATTTAGGCACGGTTTATATTGCAATCAGCGTTGCCGCTGCGTCAATTCTCGTCTATTATTGGATTAGATTCCGCTTATCTCGTTCGTTATCTGCGACGTTCTTTGCTCTTGCAAATAGCGTTATTGTCGCCGGATTCTTCGCTTTGACACGAATTGCCGTAACTCCTACTATTGGAATTGCGATAATAAGCGCTTTCTTCGTGGTGGAATTCCTCGCTTTATTCTTATTTAATAAAGAAAAAGAATTGATTAAAGATAGCCGTGAAAAGAACAAAGATTCCTTGGCCTTTAGAAATTCATCTTTGATTAAAGCTAATTCACAATCCGCCGGAGACATAATTATTTTCTCTCTAATTGGATTGGGCATGTTCTTACCTTTCATCGGCATCGCTCCATCTATATACAGAACGATGTTCCTTGGGCTTGGAATAAGCATTCTACTCGCATTAGCCTTGATCGTAACGGTCACTGCATCATCATCTGTCTTAGCCAGCGAAACTTTAACTAAAATCAAGAAATCTGTTCGTGATAGTTGGAATAACAGACCTCGTTCTGAAAAATCCAAGACCGCGAAAAAGAAGGGCACAGAGCCAGAAGAAGCGACCTTTATCGGAATTAACGACTAATGGAAGACTTAATCGAAAGACTTTGCAAATATTACGGGATTACGAAGGAGGATTATAAGAGATTATCTCTTCCTCCTTCTTTTTCGAATATTCCGTTATTAAACGAAAATCCAATCATCTTAAGGGCCATAAAGAAACTAGAACTTATCAAAAAAGAAAATGGTCGAGTTTTAGTTTATGGTGATTACGATACCGACGGAGTGATGTCCACGTCGATTTTAGTTTCATCTTTTAGAGAATTCGGCTTACAAGCAGAAGGATATTTGCCTTCAAGATATATCGATGGTTACGGACTTACGGTTGAAAACGTAAGAAAAATCAAAAGTAAGGGCTATTCATTGATTTTTACCTGCGATAATGGCGTGACTGCACACGAAGCCTTGATTGAGGCCAAAAAAATTGGCATCGACGTCATGATTCTTGATCACCACGAATTTGATGACCGTCAACCAGAATGCGATATTGTAATTCACCCAAATACGGTAAATTATGGAAAGGTGGATATTTCCGCTGGCTATCTTTCTTTTATTTTCTCATGTGCTTTATTGAACCGCGTTGATGATTATCTTATGTGTTTAGGGGCGGTTTCAACAATTAGCGATATGATGCCTTTGCTTGATTATAATCGCGAAATAGTCAGACTTATGCTCGAAAAAATGAACAAAGTTCAATATAAGGAATTCGGCATGCTGACGGCAAATAAACATTTTGATGAAACGGTTTTCCAAATGGAAATTATTCCTAAGATCAATTCGATTGGCCGTATCGAAAAAGGCAATTTGATTAACCGCCTCGTCAAATATTTCAGTGCTCACGATGCTGAATACAACGAAAAAGTGGCATCTTGGATCAACGAACAAAACGAAAAAAGAAAAGAATTAACAAAAAACGCTGCTGATTCTCTTAGTTTAAACCCTAACGACGCTGCCATAGTTGTTCAAACAAATCTTCCAGAAGGGCTAAACGGACTGTTAGCGGCAAGACTTTTAAATGCTTATCAAAAACCAATTGCCGTTTTCTCTGAAAAAGAGAAAGAACCATCCTTACTTGTCGGGTCTTTAAGGTCGTTAGAAGGAATGAACATTTTAGAAGCATATTCCTCTATGAAAACTACACTTTTAACAAAGGGCGGCCATCCATTTGCCGGCGGGTGTTCAATCAAGAAAGAAGATTTTGAAAATTTCAAAAAAGATTATATATTTTTTGCTTTAAAACATAAAATAATGGCGAAAAAGAACGATTTAATCGATATTTCTTTATCAGAATGCAATATGAAAAGCTATCGTATAATCAGATCTTTAGCTCCATTTGGAATGTCTTGGGACGCGCCTAAATTTTTGCTTAAAGATTTAAACCCAACGACGTTTACATATGTCAAAAACGGACAATACTTGTCGGTTAAACTTAGCGAAGATACTAAAATTTTCTCTTTTTCACTAAACGAAAATTCTTTTGAGCCTGACGAAAAGGTTAATTTATCCATTTCTTTCAAACTAAATGAATATAAAGGCAGGATATCTTTAAACTTAATGGCCGAAAGAGTTATCTAAAATATCATTTTTTCCGCTAAGGCGATATAATTATTAAGTATGAGTGAACAAATTAACGACAAACAAGAAAAATTATTGCCAAATGGCGGCTATCCAATGCATACATATGAGGATCTCCGCGACCTTTTTTGCGTATACATCAAAGATCAAAAAGACCGTGATTTGATCAGATCGGCTTATGAATTGGCGGCAAAAAAACATAGTGGGGTTTTCCGTCGCTCTGGCGAGCCCTATATTCAACATCCTATTGAAGTAGCCTATATTTTGGCTGAACTTCAATCTGGGCCAGAGACAATAATTTCCGGACTTTTGCATGATACGGTCGAAGATACCGACCTTACTATTGCCGAAATCGAACAGCAATTTGGAAAAGATGTTGCTTTAATCGTAGATTCTTTAACGAAAATTCAAAGAATGAAGCTTTCGCATAGAACTGAACAGGATTTCGAAGCGGAAGACCATAAAAAAATCTTCCTTGGCATGGCTAGGGACGTTCGAGTGATAATTGTTAAATTAGCTGATCGTCTTCATAATCTTAGAACCTTGCAATCGTTACGCCCAGAAAGACAAAAAGCCCTAGCTAAAGAGACTTTGGAGGTCTTCACGCCTATCGCCCATCGTCTTGGCATTTACAAGATGCAAAGTGAGATGGAAGATCTTTCTCTTAAATATTACGAACCGGAGAAATATCAAGCCATTCTCAAATTGCTTAACGAGAAAGAGAGCAATCGTCAAGATTCGCTTAACAATTTAAAAAAGCGTATTGCCGACTTGATATTTGAACAAAACATCCCATTCAGAATGGAATCTAGAATCAAGTCAATTTACTCGATTTATCGCAAAATGTATTTAAAGAAATATAATTTCGATGAAATCTACGACGTTTTGGCAATTCGCGTTATAACTCATTCGATCATTCAATGTTATGAGATTTTAGGTATCGTGCATGCGACATTCAAACCAATTCCTGGTAGATTCAAGGATTATATTGCCATGCCTAAGCCAAATATGTACCAGTCGTTACATACATCAATAGTTTCAGGCGACGGAAACGTTTATGAAGTTCAAATCAGAACTGAAGAAATGGATCAAGTAGCGGAAGAAGGTGTTGCAGCCCATTGGAAATACAAAGAAGGCAGCAATTACAATGCCAAAGAAGAACAAAAAGATATCGAGAATAAACTCCATTGGTTTAGAGATTTCGTTTCGATGTCCGGGGAAAGCGGCGAAAACGCTAAAGAATATATGGCAGCTTTGTCGAATGATATATTCAATGCCAACGTTTACGTTTTCACTCCTTTAGGCAAGGTCGTTGATTTGCCTTCTGGCGCTACAACTTTGGATTTCGCCTATAGAATTCATACGAAAGTAGGGGATTCAGCCATTGGTGCTGTCGTTAACGGAACGATGGTTCCATTAAATACGGTCTTAAAAACAGGTGATGTTTGTGAAATTAAAACTTCGAAAAATTCACCAGGCCCAAATCAAGGGTGGCTTGAAATAGCCAAAACAGCCAATGCAAAATCGCACATCAAGAAAGTTATTGCTAAAAATAACGAATTCATGCGCGAAGAAAACATTCGTAAAGGCTATGAAAGTTGTCTCGAAGCCTTTAAAGGACAAGACATTGGTTCAGGAGAAATGATAAAGCTGCTTGAAAAAGCTCTTGATCACTTCAAATTCGATAATCTTGACGCTTTATACGAAGCAGTGTTCAATCGAAATGTTACCCCTTATTCGATAATTGATTATCTAGGCGTGAGGAAACGTGACAAGAAGACTATCCAAGGCAAACACAATACCTCTAACGACACAAAAAACCCTATTATTGTCGACGGAATAGATAATGTTGCAGTCAATTTGGGAAAATGCTGCACGCCAATCCCTGGGGATGATATAACAGGATATGTGACTAAAGGTAAGGGAATTGTAGTCCACCGACTTTCTTGTCCGAACATCTCTGACGCTAAGAATAGGACAATCCCCGTTCATTGGAACCCTGATTTAGGCATTTCTACTTATCCTGTTGATATACAAATATACGCTAATGATCGACAAAATCTTATCGGAGATATGTTAGGGTGCCTATCATCTAAGAACATTGAGGTGGTAGACTTAAAAGTTCATCTTATTCATGAAACGATGAACGATGTCATTGGAGCGACGATTTATGTCTCCGATGCTAAAACTCTTGAAGATGTCTTTGCTGCCTTAAAGGGAGTCAGAGGAATCTTTGAATGTAAAAGAATTATTCACTAGGAGGTTAAAAATGAATTATCAACCAGTAAAAGGAACGCATGATTTATATGGCGATGAGATGGCTGGAATGCAATATGTGACGGAAGTCTTGTCAACATGCGTTGAATTATATGCTTATAAGGAAATAATGCCACCGGTACTCGAATATACCGAAGTATTCGCTCGTGGAACGGGCGGAAGCAGCGATATCGTCCGTAAAGAAATGTACACCTTCTTAGATAAAGGAGATCGCTCGGTTACAATGCGTCCTGAATTTACAGCCGGCATAGTAAGGAGCGTAGTTTCTAACAAAATGTACGCTGATGGAGGCAATTTGCCCTTAAAACTTTATTATCATGGCCCGGCTTTCCGCTATGAAAGACCGCAATTAGGCAGATATCGTCAGTTTAACCAATTCGGTGTTGAGGAAATTGGCTTAGATAGCCCAAGAGCCGACGCTGAATGCATTATTATGGCAATTCAGTCGCTTTATATGCTCGGTTTTAAAAAACTTAGCCTTAAAATCAATACTATTGGCGACAATGAAACTAGAGAAAATTATCGTAAGGCATTAAAAGAATATTTCTCCTCACATATGGATGAAATGTGTCAAGATTGTCATGAAAGACTAGAGCTTAATCCTTTAAGAATTCTCGATTGCAAAGTTGAACACGATCAAGAAATCGCAAAAAACGCCCCAAAAATAAAAGATTATTTGTCTGAAGCATCCGAAAAACGTTTCTATACGACCCTTTCTATCATCAATGACTTAGGAATTGAGTATGAAATCGATGATTCTTTAGTTAGGGGACTTGACTATTATTCTGAAGTCGTTTTCGAGATTCACGCTTTGAGCGATACGGGCGTTGATTATGGCGCATTATGCGGTGGCGGACACTATGGAGGTCTTGTTGAAGCGTTAGGCGGCCCATCGTTAGCTGGCGTTGGCTACGCAATGGGAATCGAACGTGTTTACAATCTCGCTAAAGATAATGGATTACTTTCTTCTTTAGATAATGGCATTGATATTTACGTAATACCTGTCGGCGAGGAAGTTCTTGATGATGTCTTCAATATTACCGAAGAAATCAGGGGTTTAGGCTTCAAGACTGACAATCCATTGTCTTCTTGCAAATTAGGGAGTGCCTTTAAGAAAGCTGAAAAACGTGGAGCAAAATTTGCTCTTATCATCGGCGGGAACGAACTTGAAAATGGTGTTGCCCAATTGAAAAATCTTGCGAGCAAAGAGCAAAAAGAGATCGATTTAAACAATCTCGCTGAGGAACTCGACGAGGCTTTTGAATCTTTAGAAAGTCATGAGCATGGTGAACATTGCCATTGCCATGAATGTAACGGAGAAAAATAAAATGGAAAGAACTGATTATAACGGAGAATTAAGACTCAAAGATGAAGGACGAGAGGTTTCCTTGGTTGGATGGGTATCCACGAGAAGAAATCTTGGTTCAATCTTATTCATAGATTTAAGAGATAACACCGGTATCGTCCAACTTATTGTTGAAGATCCAACGAAAATTCCGGACGTTCGTAATGAATACGTGATTTCGGTAAAAGGCGTGGTTCGTAAAAAGGACGTGCCAAACAAAAAGATTCCAACAGGCGATATAGAAGTAGTCGTAAAAGATTTGACAGTTATCAACAAAGCCGATAATCCGCCATTCATTATTGCCGATAAGACCGATGCTTTAGAAGATACGAGACTTGAATATCGTTATTTGGATTTGCGTCGCCCTTGCATGCTTAATAATTTACGCACTAGAGCCAAAATCGTGAAAATAACCCACGAATATTTAGATTCTAATCGCTTTTTGGAAGTGGAAACGCCTATTCTTGACCTAGCTACCCCAGAAGGAGCAAGAGATTATCTTGTTCCATCTCGTTTACATCATGGCTCATTCTACGCCTTGCCACAATCCCCACAATTATTTAAGCAATTGTTAATGATTGGCGGAATTGAAAGATACTATCAAATCGCAAAATGTTTCCGCGATGAAGATTTAAGAGCCGATAGGCAACCAGAATTTACTCAAATCGATGTCGAAACATCATTCTTAGATCAAGACCAAGTCTTAGAATTGGCAGAAGGAATGATTAAACGTTATTTCAAAGAAATCGTTAATTACGATGTAAAACTTCCTTTGCGCCGCATGGATTTTTGGGATGCTATGGACACATATGGATCGGATAAGCCTGACACTCGCTACGGCTTAGAAATACACGATTTGACTGCCATTATGAAGAAAACGGATTTTGCGTCATTTGCCGATGCTAAATACGTTAAGGGCATCATCGTGCCTAACAAAGGCGCGGAGACAAGCCGTAAAAAAGTTGATCAATTATCTTCTGAAGCACGCAAATTTAGACTTAAAGGCGTTTTAACGCTCAAAGTAGAAGATGGCAAATTAGAGGGATCTTTCACTAAATTTATGACGGAAGAAGTTCAATCCGAATTAATTGCCTCTTTGGGGTTAAAGAACGATGATTTGCTTGTTTTTGCTTCAAGCGATGATAGACGCAACATCGATTTTGGCCTTGGAGCTATAAGAACGCTTTTCGCAAAAGAAATGGGACTTATCAAGCCAGGGACATATGATTTATTATGGATTGTTAACTTCCCAATGTTCGATAAAGTTGAAGGAACAGATTATTACACAGCTGAACACCACCCATTTACGAGACCAAGAGATGAAGATTTGCCATTGCTTGACACGGATCCTGAAAAAGTCCTCGCTTACGCCTATGATATCGTAATCAACGGATATGAAGCTGGTGGCGGAACTATGAGAATTTACGATCATGATACTCAATGGAAGATTTTCAATCTCATTGGACTTTCGCCAGAAGATGTCGAAAGAAAATTCGGCTGGTTCCTTAAAGCTTTCAATTATGGCGTTCCGCCTCACGCTGGCTTCGCTTTAGGACTTGATAGATTATGCATGATTCTTTGTGGAACTGATAACATTCGCGATGTTGAGGCTTTCCCTAAGAATTTACAAGCTGTCGATCCTATGTCTAAAGCACCATCCACCGTTTCAGAACAAGCGTTAGATGATGTTGGAATTGAAATTAAAAAAGAATAAATATTATCTTTAGATAATATAAATTACTAATAAATCAACTAAAAAACTACTAGAAAGGAATAGTTATGTCTAATGTCAAAACCGAAAAAGAAATAGATGCTAAATCTATAAATACGATTCGTTGCTTGCTGCTTGATGAGATTCAAAAAGCCAATAGCGGCCATCCAGGAATGGCATTAGATATAGCGCCTGCTATGTATGTGCTTTATAAATACCATTTAGTTGCAGACCCTAAGCATCCCGAATGGATAAATCGCGATCGTTTCGTTCTTTCTAGCGGACACAATAGCGCTCTTCTTTATGCGATGTTGCACGTGGCTGGATATGATGTAACAATCGATGATTTGAAGGCTTTCAGACAATTAAACAGCAGGACTCCTGGTCACCCAGAAATTCATCAAACTGCAGGAGTTGATGCGACAGCTGGGCCTCTTGGACAAGGAATCGCCCAAGCTGTTGGCATGGCGATGGCCGAAGAAAAGTTACGTGCAACTTACAAAGATGGCGAGAAAATAATGTCTCACTACACATATTGCCTATGTGGCGATGGGTGTCTTGAAGAGGGAATTTCCCAAGAAGCCATCTCGTTTGCTGGCCATCAGCAACTTAACAAGCTGATTCTTATTTACGATCAAAACACCTCAACTTTAGATGGGCCAACTTCGAATTCTATGAGCGAAGATGAAATAAAACGTTTCGAGGCTTGCGGTTGGAACGCTTTGGAAGTATCTGACGGAAATGATTTGATTGCAATAAATGAAGCCATTACAAAAGCCAAATCTTCTTCTAAGCCAACGATGATTCTTCTTCATACGTTTATTGGCTATGGAAGCGCTAATGAAGGTTCTTGTAAAACTCATGGTTCACCATTAAAAGCCGACGATTACGAGAAAACAACTAGTAAATTCCTTGCTGATCATACGCCTTTCCAAGTCGACGACGATGTTTATGAGAATTTGGCTACTAGCTTTGCTAAACGTGGTGAAGAAGCATATAAGCAACATGAAAAAAATCTCAATGAATACAAGAGAACAAACCCAAAAGAATATATAGATTTCATCAATGGGTTTAACAGAAATATAACTGGTTACGATCTCGTCTCCCCGACTTTAAAAGAAAGCGAGGCAACAAGAAATTCTTCGGAAAGATTCTTGCTTGAAATAGTCGATAAGATTCCGTTCACATTTGGCGGAAGCGCTGACGTTGCTTCCTCCGTTAAGACTAATATTCCGTCCGATTTAGGATTTTCCAAAGAGCATAGAGACGCAAAAAACATTAATTTTGGCATTCGCGAATTCTTTATGGCAGCCGCACAAAATGGAATTTTGCTCCATGGGGGACTTATAACGTACGTTGGCTCCTTTATGGTTTTTAGCGATTATTTCAAAAATGCGATTAGAATGGCTTCCCTAGAAGAAGTTCCAGCTATATATTTGCTTTCTCATGATTCGATAGCAGTTGGTGAAGATGGGCCAACTCACGAACCTATAGAGCAGTTAGCGTCATTAAGAACGATTCCTGGAATCGATGTTATTCGTCCTTGTGATGATCGAGAAATGTTTGGTGCCTGGAAACTAGCTTTAGCGAGCAAAGACCATCCTACAGCGCTTATTTTAACGAGACAAAATCTTCCGTTAGAAGATAATTCAAGCGAAGAAAAAGTGGCTGATGGTGCTTATTTAATCTCTAAGTCTCCAAAAGAAGCACAGTTCGAATTGATCGCTTCTGGGAGCGAGGTCTCTCTTGCTATCGACGTTCAAAAAATTCTCGAGGAAAAGCAAATCTATATTGACGTAATATCAATGCCTTCCACTAATAGATTCGACAAATTAGGGAAAGAGAAACAAAATAAGATATTAGCCTTGCCAAGAAGCAAACGCATCGCGCTTGAAATGGGAAGTGGAGATACATGGTATAAATATGCTGATAATGTAATATCCATCGATCAATTCGGACGTAGCGCCCCGGCAAAAGAAGTCCTTGCTTATTTCGGCTTTACAAAAGAGAATGTCGCCAAGAAGGTTGAAGATATCATTAAAGGTGAGTAAAATAATTTTATGAGTAGAGATTACTATTATTTAAACAATTATAGCAGCCGCGGGAAAATGGGGATTTCGCACAAGGCTTTTACGACTATTGTCGAAACGGCGACGAATAATGTCGTTGGCGCTTCCGTAAACAATAAACGCAAAAAAACAACGCTCTTTCAAATGAAGAATCCAGTAAAGGTTGCTTTCAGAAAAGATGGAAAATTAGACATTTTAATTGATGTTTCCATCAAAAAAGGCACGCCAGTTGAATCAGTTTGCTCAAATATTCAAAACAATGTTGCCGACGCCTTGATGATGATGTGCGAAACGATACCTTTCAACATTAGAATCAAAGTTTCTTCGATACTTTCTTAATAACAACGCTCTTTTGGAGCGTTTTTTTTGTAAATTCCGATTCCCTAAGAGTTTTTCGCTATTCCTATAAGCTTTCATTTGTTGTAAACTTTTAGAGTTCGAAAACGAACGATTGATCTTTAAGAGGTAAAATTATGAACCGTAAACAAGCAGAAGAAAAAACAATATTCATTATCTATGACATTCTACTTTATACGGAAATGGGGAGAACTGTTGATGTAGAAGACGTGATTTCTTCTATTTGCGAAGTTCCTTACGAAAAAGCCGATACATTCGTAAAAAGAATGACGATTGCCTCCATCAAACATCTTGATGAAATCGTTCCTGAGTTTGAAAAATATATGCGTGGATGGACTTGGAAGAGAATAGACCATCTCGAGCAAGCTTTATTTTTATATTGTTATTGCCATTTCTTTTATGATGTTGAGGAAGTTAGCAAAAACATCATTATCAACGTTGCCGTTGAATTCGCTAAGAATTACCTAGATCCAAAAGCCAAAGGCTTCGTAAATGCGATATTAGACAAGGTTCTCGTAAAAAATGCTCAATAATGAGAATATTCCGTTTATTTCTGTCACCGCTCTAAATACGATAGTTAAGCTTAAATTAGAAGGCGACAGCGATCTTAGAGGCCTTTATGTAAAAGGTGAAATAAGCAACTGGAAAATATATCGAAGCGGCGTATTCTTTGATTTAAAAGATGAAAACGGTAGCGTCATATCGTGTTTGATATGGACAAATAACGTATCGAAATTATCATTTGTACCAAAAAACGGCGATGAAGTTATAGTTTATGGAAACATCAATGTTTATGCGGCTAGAGGGCAATATAAACTTCAGGTGTTCACTTTATTTTTGTACGGATACGGTGCGTCGCTTATCGCTTTAGAAACCTTGAAAAAGAAATTGGCGGCAGAAGGAATTTTTGACGAAGAAAGAAAGAGACCGATCCCAAAGATTCCTAACGTTATAGGGATAATAGTTGGGAAAAACAGCGCTGCCGAATCGGATTTAAGAAAAAATATCACTCGGAGATGGCCTCTTGCCGAGATTAGATTCTTTTATGCACAAGTTCAAGGAGCCGATGCGCCTAAAAGCCTCATTAAAGCTCTAGATGAAGCGAAATCCTGCGATGATATAGATACGTTAATTGTTGCCCGCGGTGGTGGCTCTAATGAAGATTTATCGGCTTTTAATGACGAAAACGTTATTAGAGCGTTTGCTCAATGTCCTTTCCCTTTTATTTCGGCGGTCGGTCATGAAATTGATGTGACTTTAATTGATTATGTGGCTGATAAAAGAGTTTCTACGCCAACAGCAGCCGCAGAAGTGGCAACGCCAAATCAAGATGATATTCGTGAATATTTGCTAGGGTATGAGAAAACTTTAAAAGATGATATTGATAAAAAAATAAGCGATTATCGAACGAAAATAGAATTTTTAAGCAAAAGACCGTTCTTCTTGAAACCATCATCAATATATTCTGATATGAAGAAAGAAGTACTTGATAAAAGTTCTATGTTAGCAAAAACGTTGAGAAACATGCTTATTTCGGAAAAAAACAACGTTAACGCTTTAGAAAAACGATTAAATTCATGCAATCCCGATAACATTGTGAAAAAAGGATTCTCGATTACAACAGACGAAAAAGGGAATCCGTTAACATCCGTAAAAAAGATAAAAGAAGGGCAAACGATTAAAACCAAATTAAAAGATGGTATAATATCGTCTGAAGTCCTTAGAAAGGAATGACGAATGGAAAAAGGAAAGACCTTTAAAGACAAGATGGATCGTTTGAACGAAATCGTCGATAAAGTAGAAAATTCCGTTCTTTCTTTAGAAGAATCACTCAAACTTTATGAGGAAGGAATGAATTTAATTAAAGATTTAACGTCTACTTTAGATGAAGCGGAAAAGAAAGTTGAAAAACTTACGATTAAATCTAATTAAATAATATTTATTAAAGTTGTTATTTAGTAGTAAATTAGTAGTTGTTTAGTATAATAAAATGAATAAATTCGATCTTAAAAACATAAAAGAACCAAGTTTTGTAAAGAATCTCGACTATGATTCCTTAAACTCTTTAGCGAAGGAGATTAGAGATGAGATAATTAAGGATTCTTCGATAAATGGTGGCCATCTTTCAAGTAATTTGGGGATTGTCGAAATAACGATTTCCTTATATAGAATTTTCGATTTTCCAAATGATAAATTGCTTTTTGACGTGGGCCATCAATGCTATGCCCACAAGATTTTAACAGGAAGAGACCTTTCAAGATTGAATTGTTCCGACGGCCCCGCGGGTTTTATAAAGAGGAGAGAGTCAGTTTACGACTGCTTTGAGGCGGGTCATAGTTCAACGGCGCTTTCCGCAGCTGAAGCTTTTGCGATTGCTAGAGACTTAAAAAATGAGCGTCATGAAGTTGTGGCTGTGGTTGGCGACTCCTCGTTAGCAAACGGACTTTCATTTGAAGCTTTAAACAATATTGTTTCTAGAAAAAATAAAGTTATTATCGTATTAAACGACAATAATATGTCCATTTCTAAGCCAGTTGGAGGATTGAACAATTCATTAAGACAACTGTCGCCTTATTATAAAAAAGATACGTCAAACAGCGTCTTGCATGACGAAAACGATTCTTCCTTTAATATATTCGAAAATATAGGTCTTGAATATATAGGCCCGGTTAATGGTCATGACATTAAGGCTCTTGATAAGGCTTTTTCTAAAGCAAAACAATCAAAAAAGTCCGTTATCGTGCATGCTTACACTAAAAAAGGCAAAGGCTATAAATTTGCTGAAGAAGATGATAGCGGTGATTGGCATCACGTCGATTCTTTTGATATCGATACCGGAAAACCGATTAATTCGCATGAAGGCAAGATATCTTTATCAAAATACATCGGTGATACTACTAGCGATATTTTGAAGAAAAACGATAATACGGTATTAATTACGCCTGCGATGATCAAAGGAAGCTGTTTGGAGAAGGCTTTTGAAGAAAATCCGACTAAATGCTTCGATTTAGGAATTTCCGAGGAACATGCCGCTGTTTTTGCAGGATCAATCGCCATGACCGGGATTCATCCTATCCTTTGCATGTATTCAACTTTTTTGCAAAGAGCTTATGATGAAATATCACATGATTGCGCAAGAATTAACGCCGATATGACAATACTTGTCGATAAAGTAGGGCTGATTGGCAAAACTGGTGATACGCATATGGGTATATATGACGAAGCCTTCTTGAATAGTATCCCAAACGTAACGATTTCCATGCCATCAGATATAAGCGAGGCAAAAGCTTTGTTGTCTATGTCCTTAGAAAAAGGCAGAGGAGTTTTTGCCATTAGATACCTAGGATCTTTTGAAGACGATAAAAAAATCGATAACATCGAAGAAAAAATAGAATTCTCCAAATGGAAAATCGTTCATAAAGGGAACGATAAATCACTAGCGATTATCGCCGTCGGACCACACGGAAAAGAATTGTTTGGGAGGATTTTAGACGATAATAAATTCGATGGATTGTTGGTTAACGCAATCTTCCAAAATCCCCTTGATACAGAAATTTTATCTGAAATTTCTAACTATAAAACCATCATTCTTTACGATGCTTACGGAACGGTGAATGGTTTTACCAATTCAGTAAAAAATTACCTATTTGATATTAAATTCTCTGGTGACTTTTTCTCGTTTTCCTTGCCAAACGCTTTCATTGAGCACGACACTTTAGAAAATCAAGAAAATAAATTCGGTGTATCGGTAAATTATGTTTTCGATTTCATCGATAAAAATCATTATTTTTGTTAACATTTATTAACGATTAAAAATATAATATAGACATGAGCAAGGTTATAATGCACATCGACCTTAATGCGTTTTTTGCGACATGCGAAGAAATTAAGAATCCAGCATTAATCGATAAACCGGTAATAGTGTGTTCAGAATCTTCAAGGGGAGTCGTATCAACGGCCTCATACGAAGCGAGAAAATACGGAGTTCATTCCGCTATGCCGTATTTTGAGGCGAAAAAAATATGTCCTAATGGCGTTTTCGTTAAACCTGATTTCGGTTTTTACGAAATGATGTCGCGTTCTTTTTTCTCTTTTTTGAAACGCTATTCACTAATAATCGAGGAGGCGTCAATCGATGAGGGATACGTCGACATGAGTGAGGCTTGCAAAAATATTTCCGATCCCGAAGAATACTTCAGAAAAATAATCTTAGATTTAAAAAACGAAACAGGTTTAAAATGCTCGATAGGCGTTGCCCCGACAAAATTTTTAGCCAAAATGGCCAGTGACATGAAAAAACCGATGGGGGTTACGATCATTTATCGAAGAAACATCAATGATATGCTTTACCCATTGCCAATCGAGGCTTTTTTCGGGATCGGAAGAAAAACCGCTTTGAAACTAAATGAAAAAGGAATCAAAACGATTGGAGATCTCAAAAAAGAAATCGATCTCGAAAACGAGGAAATAAGAAAAATATTCGGTAAATCGTACATTAATATCAAGAAAGAGATAAACGGTTATGGCGATGATGAGGTTGATTCAACTCAGCACGATCCTAAATCCTTAGGCCATAGCGAAACATTCCCTTTCGATACGAACGACACTTATTTTATCGAAACAAAAATAAAAGAGCTTTCTTACGAGATTGCCGAAGGAATAAAAAGAGACAAAAGAAAAGGCAAAAACATCGTTTTAACCGTTAAAGATTCAGATTTTAAGATCCATAGCAAATCCATTTCTCTAAGTGAAGGAACTGATGATAGGGATGAGATTTATGCGACAGCCGTAAAATTATACGAGCGAAACTATTTAGGCATGGTTATCAGACTTGTTGGTGTCACGATACAGTCTTTATATAATCCTTACGAAGAGACGACTCAAATGAATTTTTGGAATTTTTCCGATTATGAGGAAATGGACAAAACTAAATTGTTAGTTAGCGATTTAAATAGAAAAATGAAAACTCCGGCTTTAAAGTTGGCAAATGAGGTAAAACAGAAAAATGGAAATAAATGAATCATTAGAGTTTTTCATAAAATACCTCCGTACGGAACGTGGAGTATCTGAGATAACGGTAAAAAATTACCGTGAAGACTTCAAAATATTTCTTGAGAATTTTCCTGACATCAAAGATACAGCCGATCTTGATGGAAACATGCTCCAAGAATTCGTTATTAAGCAAGATGAATTGTCTAGATCATCCTCGACGATTTTAAGGAGATTCAGTTTTTTAAAAAATTATTTTTCTTTTTTGCAAGACGAAAATCTTTTTGAAGGAGAGTTACCGCAAGTTGATAAGCCTAAATCATCAAAAAGGCTCCCATTCGTGCTCTCAAACGAAGAAGTTGATGAGTTATTGGATGCGCCAGACATAACAAAAGATAACGGAATGAGGGACAAGGCGATGCTAGAGTTGATGTACGCAACAGGACTACGCGTCTCCGAATTGCTTTCTTTGCAGTTTAAAAACGTGAATATGCAAAACGCGATGATTAAGGTTTATGGCAAAGGAAACAAAGAAAGAAACGTGCCAATTTCGGACTTTGCGATGGAATATTTAAGAAAATATATCGATGGGCCTAGAAAAAGGAATGTTGGAGCCAAGAAAACCCAACTAATATTTTTGAATAGAGATGGAAAAGAAATATCAAGAACGTATTTTTATATGCAAATTAAGCGTTATGCCGAACAAAAAGGCATCGACAATTCCGTTTCGCCTCATACGTTAAGACATTGTTTTGCGACTCATCTGTTGGAGAATGGTGCCTCGTTACGGGCCGTTCAAGAGATGTTAGGACACGCAAATGTTGCAACAACCCAAATTTATACCGAAGTTTCAAGCAAACGAATTATGTCGGCATATGATTTGTATGCCAGCCGAAAATAAAATATAATTTAGTGTTAGAAAATGTTTTACCTTTTGCTAACAAAGGAGATAAAAATGAAATTCAAAAGAATATTCTTGGTCGTTGCCGATAGCGCTGGGGTCGGAGAAGAACCAGACGCGGATAAATTCGGCGATGTTGGCTCAAACACCTGGGCTCACGCTGCTGAATCTATTGGTGGCTTAAACGTTCCTTTCATGGAGAGTTTTGGAATCGGCGAGCTTGATGATATAAAAGGTGTTAAATCAGTAAAAAATCACCGAAATAGTTATGCATTACGCTGCCGTGAGGCATCAAACGGAAAAGACACATTGACAGGCCATTGGGAAATGATGGGAATTTTAACCAAAGAGCCATTTAAAACCTTTACGGATAATGGATTCCCAAAGGAACTTATTGATGAACTTGAAAGAAAAACTGGACATAAAATAATAGGCAATTATGCTTCAAGCGGAACAGAAATTCTAAAAGTTTTGGGCGAGGAACAAAAAAGAGACAATTCGCTAATTGTTTACACATCCTCGGATTCCGTGCTTCAAATTGCCGCTCATGAAGAAACAACGGGAATTAAAGAACTTTATCGCTGTTGCGAAATTGCCCGCGAAATATGCCTTAGACCAGAATATCGCGTTGGAAGAATCATCGCAAGACCATTCATCGGCGAAGACAAAAATACGTTTAAACGCACGGCAAATCGCCATGATTATGCCTTACAACCTCCTCATAAGACCGATATGGAAATACTCAAAGATAATGGCTTTATGACGAGCTGTGTCGGAAAAATCTCTGATATATTCGATATGGCCGGCGTTACAAAGACGGTTCATACGGTTTCTAATATGGATGGCATGGATAAAACTATCGAGCAAGTCAAAAACGATAATTGGGAGGGGCTTTGCTTCGTAAACCTCGTTGAATTTGACTCTGAATATGGCCACAGGAGAAATGCACCAGGCTATGCGAGAGCTTTAGAAGATTTCGATAAACGGGTCGGGGAAATGATGAAATTCATGCGAGATGACGATTTACTAATGATAACTGCAGATCATGGCAATGACCCAACATTCAAAGGAACCGATCATACAAGAGAGAAAATACCGTTGCTTGTCTATTCTCCAAGTATCAAAAATGGACGATATTTAGATGAACGAGCAACCTTCTCGGATATAGGCGCGACCATATTAAAGAACTTCGGGCTAACTAGAAGCGAAGAATTGATCGGCGACCCGATTGACGAAATTCTTGACTAAATATTGAATGGAAATTCAAAAAGATTGGAAATTTAAAATTCCAATCTTTTTATTTTTGTTAAATAGGTGGAAATTGACTAATATTTAAATAGGTATTATTTTACCGATAGTTGAATAAAATCAATATCGCCATTCTAGAAGTTGATAAAGAGTTAAATAGAGATAAGAGTAATATTAGGTGATATAGCCACATAGCAAGGAAGTCATTTTAATTACAAAATAGAGGTTTTTGGACTAAATAATATTCATTTAATGATTTGATGAATTTAATAATTTCAATTTAATAAACGTTAAATATTGAATTTATATGATTAGTAAATAATTAGTAGATTTAAAAATGTGTTGAAAACTCGATTTTTCTATGTGGATAAATTGTATATTAGAATTTATAAAGATATTAAAAACCTTTTGAATAGGTATTTTTTATTGTTTTTATTAACATAACGGACATTATGCGAAGTTATGTGTTTTCTTGCTTTTGGAACTATTTTTATCACACTACTGAAATTAAAAAAATAACTATTTAAGAAGCTCTTCTCCTTATATCCAGTTAAATGCATATGCCTTGTTTTATTTAAGAATTATTTTTTAGGCTATAATTTTCAAAAGATAGTCATTTCTTCTTTAGTGCCTCTAAAATAATTTTATGTTCAATCATTTCCTGCAACTATCATAAAGGTTTATAAACAATGATCTAAAATAGCTAAAAAATAAAAATGCAGTCATATTTTGACTGCATTGATTAAGTTTATTTTTTTATTTTATATCTTCTAATTTGAAAAGTTCTCTTTTCTCTTTTGTCATTAAATGAATGACTATATTCCCAGTGTCGACTACGCACCATCCGCTATCAGGCTTGCCATCTTTTTTGACAAAGATTTTTTCTTTCTCGTAAATGTAATCATCGATAACTTGGGCAATAGCTTCCAATTGCCTTTCATTACTTACAGTACCAATTACGTAATGTTCTGAAAATGGAGTTCTGTCCTTAACATCCAAAGCCACGATGTCGTCAACTTTCTTTTCGTCTAATAGTTTAACTACTTCTTCTAGTTCATTCATTTTTACTCCTCCTTGTTTAAGTATTCATCAAAACATTCCTTTGTGAGTGGAATTGATGTGTTTTCTCCTTTTTTTGAGAGAAAAATGGCGTTTTCTCTAATAACATGCAGGAATCCTACATAATAATTTTTAAGACAATCCTTGATTAACGATGATGAATCATATCCTCTTGTTGGTTCTATTTTATCGGCTGCATAGATGATTTTAGCCAGTTTCGACATGTGCGCCTTACCAGTGCAATGATATTTAATGGCGTCTAAAATAGTTTGATCTTTTATCCCGAATTCCCGTTCAGCTAAATACATTCCAGTAAATTGATGATAAGCGAATGCTGGGTAATCCTTGAATTCATTAAAAGAATCCTCCATTATTCGTAAAGATTCCTCTTTAGGCAATTCCTTTCCGATATCATGCAAAATGCCAGCGATAAAAGCTCTTTCCGGTTTTTCTATATTGTTTGATTTTGCGATGGAATAAGCTACTTTAGCCACTGAAATTGAGTGGTTTAGACGTTTTTCCCCCAAATAACGATGGAGTTTCGTCATGAAATAAAGATTGTTTTCAATTATGTAATCGAGGACTTTTGTTGGGACGTCTATCGAATGCAACTCTCTTATTGAACTTGATGAGACTTCGCCAGATTCGAAAAAGTTAAGTGAAACCATTCTATATTCGGAAATAATCTCCTTTTTAGTTTCGATATCCGGCCTATTCGAAAAAATAATTCGTGCGATATTTGATAATTCTTTCGCTTTGTGCCACTCTGGGAATTTATTCACTTCATCGGCGCCGATAAGCAAAAAAAGTTCCTTGTTGGGGTATTTTTCTTTGAAATATGAAACGGTGTCGTACGAATAATTAACCTCTTCGTCTTTCTTAAGTTCATATTCGCTTATGAAAAAGGATGGAGAACCATTAGCTTGCAAAGCCAATCGAAGCATTTTGAGCCTATCTTTAGCTAAAGCCGTAGGATTTTTCCATCGTGGCGATTTAGCTGGCACAAAAACAACGTCTGCATTTAATAGCAAGGAAGCTTTCTGGGCGATTCTTAGATGACCGTTATGAATTGGATCAAATGTTCCACCAAAAATTATTAATCGTTCCATTTTGCCTATAATATGATTTTGTGGTTTTTCTTGCTTTCGCGATAAAGAATGATCGTTCTTCCGATTATATCTACCACTTCGGATTTCGTCTTTTTCGCGATTTGGGTTGCTAAATCTTCACAAAGTTCATTTGAATTTTGAAGGATTTTGATTTTGATGAGCTCGTGAGCTTCTAGAGAATTGTTGACGGAAGTTATTACACCCTCGTCAATTTCTCCCTTGCCAAGATTTATTTGAGCTTTTAAATGATTGGCTAAGCCTTTTAAATATGCTTTATTTTTTGGTGTTAACATTATTTTTGTGTCCTTTCGCTTTACCGGCATAAATACCTATGCCTTTTGGAACGTAAATTCTTATTTTTACAGGTGCCTGACTTTTGAATGAAAGCCATCCTAAGCCAGAAATGGCTAATTCTTGATGCGAGGCATCCTCTAACATTGCTTCAAAAATATCGTAATCAGAAATTGATTTGATTAAAGACAACGTAGGTTTTAAGGCTTTTTTCTCGTGATATTTTATGAATAATTCATCCATATTTTTCTTCGGAGAAATGATTTTGCATTGAATTTTTTGAGGGAAATGCAAACTTAATGATATTTTTTTGTCTTCGCCAAGATAATCTATTCTTAACAACGAAGAAACAAATAACGAACCATTTTTAACTATCGATACTTTTTTACTGATATATGGTTGGTCCGTAATAAGATATTTAGCCAAATTTTTATCATGTGAAGCAATCTTATAGAAGGAATTAGACAATTCCGACCCTGGCGTATCATAAATGAAAGAGGCTGAATCAAGCGGTATCCTCAAAACGTCTAATTCAGTTCCGTAATATCTCGTAATGCCAATCGAATGATTCGATTTATTCTTAAATTGTTTCAAGAAAGCGTTTAAGAAATATGACTTTCCACTAGATTTATCACCGATTATATAGACATCATGCCCATTTCTCGTTTCTTCAATTTTCTTAATGATTTCCGATATATCGCAGCCAGAAAGCAAGGAAGTGAGGAAGATGTCGTTGGTTTTGACGTCTGCTCCATATTCCTTAAAAACATTTTGAACATATCCTTTAAGATCTTCTTCCGAGTATTCTTTCGGCATTAAATCGCGTTTGTTGGCGACGATTAGGTATTTTAAGCCTTTGATGCTATTTATGATTTCGGAATTCAACGAACACTCAAATGACGTTAAATCGATAATTGAGACGATCAATGAATCGCTTGCTTTAGCGTCTTTTAGCATCGTAAGAAAATCTTTGGATACGCCGCTTTCTTTAGGAACTCGATTGTAACTTTGCTTTTTATAGCAAGAATCGCACAAAAGAATCGATTTATCGCCGTATTGTTCTATCGTTTCAGGATTGATGTATCCTTCTTTGGATGGGTCTTCGCTTTGAATAACCGCTCCACAATGATAGCAACGTTTCAAACTTTGAAATACTTTCATAGGATCTCCTTCCACATGCTTTTGTATGGTTCTTTATATAATTTTTTCATTTTGTGCTTAGAAAGTAAACGATTAATCTTTGTCCATGGTGGATCTAGTGGCGTTAGAGGCTTAGTTAAAATCACTCTTATTCCTGCTTTATTGCCGGCATAAACATCAGTGAGAATCTGATCACCTATTAAAACGGTTTCTTCTTGCTTGAAACCCTCTTTCTTTATCACCTTCTTTAATGGACCAGCAAAAGGTTTTCTTAAAGCGCAATAAGCCGGTATATCTAGTTCTTTGGCGAAATTATGTACTCTTTCGCTTGTGTTATTCGAGGCAATTGCAACACTTAAACCAAGATCTTTTAGATTGTTTATCAATTCTTTCGTCTTTGACGATGGCGTTTTCTCTTTGTAAGAGGCCAAAGTATTATCCAAATCTAATAAAACGTGTTTTATGTTATTATCTTTATAAAAGGATAAAGGTATGTCATAAACCGATAAGGCTATGGCGAATGGTATTGCTTTTTTATTCATCATTTAAATCATCAAATAAAGAAATTTGTTCGAATGCTCCAGTGGATTCAGGTTTATTTTCCACGCTAGTTTCGTTTTGTGCCTCTTCTTCTTGGTGAGTCGGTTCATATGATTTGATCGTCTCATCAAGTAAAGGCGAAAATTCGCGAGAAATCCTTAATATCCTGTTTTTGGAAGGGAATTCATCTGGGCGCTTGGCGTATTTTTCCATCGGTGTTAGATAAAGATCTTCGAATGTCACATCGTATCTTGAATAATCGTTCAAGACAGCATCGAGTGTATATGGAAGTTCAATATCTACCACTTTTTGAATGAAGATAAGACTATGTGGCTCTTTCTTAAACATGTCATATAAGGTGAAAACCTTATCGAGTCTATGGGCCAACGGTATTTTGTTCATATCAAAAATTCTCGTATGGCAACGATCTGTGACGAGCATCACCTTGCCAAGTTTTTCTTCTGGATCATAAGATAGAAGACCGGCAAGTTCCTTTCCTCTAAACGAACCCGCTTTGTTTCCGGAAGTTTTTGGATTTGTGATGCCAATATCATTTTCATTATAGAAGATAGCTTTTCCTTCTTTTGAGGCAATAAAGATATTCGATTGCCCACTTGTGAAACAAACGTCGATTAATTCGTCACCTTTCGCTAAGCGAATTGCCGGAATGGCTTTTGATTTTCTAATCACCTCAAAGGAAGATAATCTACAACGTTTGATATAGCCGTTTTTCGTGAGCATGACGATAAATAGGTCATCGCGGAATTTTCTTACGGCAAAGCCTCCGACGATTTTGTCATCGGGAATGACGTTTATCAAAGATGAAATATGGAAACCTTCATCGTTCCATTTAGCTTCTTTTATTTCATTAACTGGGATGTAAAGGAAATTCCCTTTCGTCGTGAAGAGGATAAGGTAATCCGTTGTCACGCATTGAGCTTCGAAAACGAATGAATCGCCAGTTTTTATTCCTGGGCGAGCGCCGTTATGTCCGCCACTGCCTTTCCAAGATTTGAGACTCGAACGTTTGATATAACCATCTCTAGTTGCAACAACGAAAACATCTTCTTTTGCGATGAGATCTCTCTTGTTGATGACAACATTCTCTTCTTCCGCTGGCCTAATCTCCGTCTTTCTATCATCGCCATATGTTTTTGCGATGCGATTTAAATCAGAAATTATGAGATCTTCTCTCTTTCCTTGGTCGCTTAAGAGCGAATTGAGGTAAATGATATCTGCATTGAGATCGTCTCTTTCTTTTTCAAGCACGCTTACATCAGTGTGGGAGAGTTTGTAAAGAGGCATTGTGACGATTGCTTCGGATTGGGCTTCGTCAAATCCGAATTCTTTTTGAATATTTATTTTTGAGTCGGCCTTATCCTTTGATTTTCTTATTACTGCTACAACCTCATCTAAAATTGATATTGCCTTAATCAAACCGTTTACGATATTGATTCTTGCTGTATCTTTATTAAGATTAAAGTGCGTACGACGCGAAATGACGTCTAACTCATGAGCTATATAGCAATCGCAATAGTCGATTAAATTCATCGTTTTTGGACGATTGTCAACAATAGCCACCATATGAGCGCTATATGAGACTTTTAATTCTGTTTTGTTAAGCAAATAGGCAATTATTGCTTCTGGTTTAGCCTCGTTTTTTAAATCTATCGCAATGCGGATTCCCTCTTTGTCCGATTCGTCGCGGACTTCTTCTATTCCAGGAATCGTTTTATCGTGTCTTATTTGATCAATCGATTTGACGAGTTCGGATTTATTGGTTCTATAAGGTATTTCGCTAATTATGATTTGCTTTTGTTTTCCGTCGTCTACGACTTCATATTTCGAAGAGATGGTAACCTTCCCTCGACCAAGCCTATATATATCCTTTAAAGAATCAGAATCATATATAATTCCGCCGGTAGGGAAATCTGGGCCAGGAAGGTAAGATAAAAGTGAGTCCAAATCGCAATTTGGATGCTTGATTCTATAAGAAACGGCTTGTGAGAGTTCGCGAAGGTTGTGCGGTGGGATGCTTGTGGCTATTCCAACGGCAATTCCTTCGGTTCCGTTTGCAAATAAATTAGGAAAACGGCATGGAAGGACTGTTGGTTCTAATTCGGTATCATCGAAAGTTAATTCCATATCAACCGTATCGCGGTCTAAATCAGCGACCAATTCGTTTGCTAAAGCCGATAATCTAGCTTCAGTATAACGGTAAGCAGCCGGTCCATCGCCGTCAATTGAGCCGTTGTTTCCTTGGAAATTTATAAGAGGATAACGATAAGCCCATGGTTGAGACATATGGACTAAGGCTTCATAGATTGATGAATCACCATGAGGGTGATATTTACCCATGACGTTTCCGACGATATGTGCGCATTTTTTGGTTGGCTTATCGATGGTATTGCCCGTTTTCGCCATATCAAAAATGATTCTGCGCTGGACTGGTTTCAATCCGTCTCTAGCATCAGGAATTGCGCGATCTTGAATGACGTCTTTTGCATAAATGGCGTATTTTGCGCCCATCATTTCATCGAGCGTATCGGAAATTATGTTTTCAATTATTTCTTCTTCTTTAACTTTTTTAGCCATAATTACTTTCCTTTCTCGATTTCTTGAAGGAAAGTATCTTCTTCATTGAAAGTGACATTTTCTTCAATCCAATTCCAACGAGCGCTAGAGTCCTTGCCCATAAGAACGTTGATTCTTTTTTCAACAATCAAAGGATCATCAATTTTAACCCTCATTAAGACCCTCTTCTTTTTATCCATCGTTGTTTCTGCTAACTGACTTGCGTTCATTTCACCAAGACCCTTATAACGCTTGATTACGTAACCGGCACCAACCTTTGCTTTGGCTTTTTCCAATTCTTCGTCATTCCAACAATAAATGTGGTTGGCTTGGTTGCTCTTTTTATAAACGCTATATAGTGGAGGTTGCGCTATATAAACCATCCCATTGTCAATGAGTGGCTTCATGAAATTGTAAAAGAACGTTAAAAGCAGCGTTTGGATGTGGGCACCATCGGTATCAGCATCGGTCATAATGATTATTTTTCCATATTTAGATGCGGAAACGTCGAATTCTTGCCCGACTCCTGCTCCGATTGTTTGAATTATCGTTGAAAATTCTGTGTTAGCAATGATTTTATCAATACTAAGGCTATCTGTGTTCAATGGCTTTCCGCGTAAAGGCAATATCGCTTGATGAAGACGGTCGCGACCTGTTTTAGCTGAACCGCCGGCAGAATCGCCTTCAACGATGAATAATTCGTTATTCTTGTAATCTTTTGATTGGGCTGAAGCTAACTTGTCAGAAATTATATAATCTATGACCTTTTTCTTTTGTGCTCCGCGAGCCGCTTCTTTTGCTTTTCTTGCGGCATCACGGGCTTCTTTTGAAGCTTGACACTTCTTGATTAAGTCTAACGCAAAATCTTTATGCTCATTAAGATAATAGGTAAGGAAATTTTGAACGGCGTTAGAAACTACTGGGGTAACTTCAGCTGAACCGAGTTTTCCTTTTGTTTGACCCTCAAATAGTAAGTCAGCCGCCTTAACAGAGACTATTGCCGTAAGCCCTTCCCTAATATCAGAACCATCTAAAGTTTGATTTGGCTTAATCAACTCATTTTGAGAAGCCCATTCGTTCAACGTTTTCGTCAAAGCTGATTTAAAAGCTGTTTCATGCGTTCCGCCATCTCCCGTTTTTACGTCGTTAGCGTAGGAAATGATGTTCTCGCTATAGTCTCCGGAGCACCATTGCATGGCGACTTCGACTTCAATTGGACTGTTCTTATCGACAAACCAAAGGGTTTCGCCAAGTGGTGTTTTGCTTTGTGTCATCGTCTGAACGAATTCTTTTAAACCATGTTCGGTATAAAAATCGTGGGTATTTCCGGTTTTTTGATCTTTTAAGATAAAATGAACGCCAGTTAAAAGATAGCTTTTTTCTTCTAATCTGTTGGCAATGGTATCCCAAGAGAACTTAACATTAGGGAAAATCGTTGGATCCGGCTTGAAATGTACCAAAGTTCCGTGTTTGGTCGTAGTTCCGATAACTTCCAATGGTTGCGTTAATTTGCCACCATTACTAAAACCGATATGATAAATTTTTCCATCGCGGCAAATGGTGACTTCACAATATTCGGACAATGCGTTTGTGACGGTTGCGCCGACACCATGCAAACCACCAGCGACTTTATAGACGCTGCTATTGAATTTTCCGCCAGAATGTAATGTTGTATAAATAAGTTGAACGGCCGGGACTTTTGCTTGCGGGTGAATGTCGACAGGGATTCCGCGTCCTTCATCTTCCACAGAGATAGAGCCATCCTTTAACATGGTGACTGTTATTTTTTTACCCCATCCGTTAATAGCTTCATCAACGGCGTTATCGACGATTTCCCATACTAAGTGATGCAAACCACTTAAGCTTGTGCTGCCGATATACATACCGGGACGTTTTCTAACGCCCTCTAATTCGCTTAATAGTTCAATATTTTGAGCCGTGTAATTGTTTTCTGCTTTTGTGATGTCGTCCATAAAATGTAAAATACCGTAAAACTAGAAGTATTATAGCAAACTTTCATTGAAAAAGTAACCTTATCTATAGATAATATTTAAGATTTTTGTTTTTAGGAGCGAATTGTTATGAATGACGTTTGGATTAATGTAATCGTTGCAGCAGTTGCGTGTGCGTTCGGTTTTTTGATGGGGAGTATACCGAATGGCGTTTTGATAGGCAAAATTTTCTTTCATGACGATCCAAGGAATTACGGCTCGCATAATTCAGGAGGAACCAACTCTGGACGTGCGTTTGGAAAAAAAGTTGGCGTGGCAGTGATTGTACTAGATATATTCAAGGCGGTGGCGTCTTTTTGGACTATTTGGGCCGTTTTGAGGTTTTCTGGGCTAAGGCAAAGTTTCAATTTGTTCGATGATGGGGTCTTTTATAACTATTTAGCGCTACTCTTTGTGGCACTTGGGCATTGTTTTTCGCCGTGGATTCATTTTAAAGGTGGAAAAGCCGTTGCTTGCTATATGGGGGCAGTTGGAGGACAGGGTTTTCTCAATTTTGCTTTGTGTGCCGGAATATTTTACGCCCTATTCAAGAAAAAACACGTAATGTCAATTGCGACGATCGGGACAAGCTTGATAGTATCTCTTATTCAATGGGTGCTTTTTGCCGTTAGATTATGCCTTCCTAATAATGGTCAACGCATAATAGATTATTTTATGTTCAATCTTGGTTTTGGCGGTGGAGCGTTCTATGGTTGGGAATGCGCCACAATAAGCACGCTAATTACAGTTTTACTTATAATAAGACACGCTTCTAATATCCAAAGATTGAAAAATGGCGAAGAAAAGCCAGTTGAATGGAAATAGTTTTATATTAGTAAATTTTTAGTTATATAAAGATATCTATTTAATAAGTAGGTATCTTATTTTTTGTTAAAATAGCAAAAATTTTAAAAATAATTTTTAAAATCATTTATTTGTTTCGAAAAACAACTCTTGCGTTATTGAATTATATTATTTTCCGTTATATTTTTTCGAATGCCAATTTTTTTGATTTAAACATCTACTCCTTTTTTCATTCTTGATGCTATGCGTTTATTTTTTAAATGCTTTTAATCAATTATTTTAGCGGTCATTTCATTTAATAAATTTTTGTATTAGTTTTTATTAGACGGATATATTTTTTGCAAGCCAATACATAAAAAAGCGTCCCATAAAGGAACGCTATTTTTGCAAACAAATGAATTCTTGAATTACAAATTCTTATTCATTGAATTCATGATATTACGTACTTGTGCTTCAGATGGTTTTCTTCCCATTTGAGCGAACATCGCTCTAATCATCTTTTCGTTGATTGGAGGATTTTTCTTAAGCTGATTTTTGATCAATGCACGTGCGCCAAAGAAACCAGCTACACCGCCAACGATTATGGCGAGCACAATATATAATACAAATTGCCAAACTTCGATTGTCATCGTTATTAGGCTCTCTTGTCGTATTTTCCAGTTGTCGTATCAACCATGACTTTTTCGCCTTCGTTGATGAAAAGAGGAACTCTGATTGTAAGACCTGTTTCTAATTTTGCGTCTTTGCTTCCGCCATTGCTGATTGTATCTCCGCGGACACCTGGTTCGGTTTCAACAACTTCTAATGCTACTTTGGCTGGTAATTCGACACCAAGGATTTCTTCTTCATAAGAAACCATGACAACATTGCCATTTGGCGCTAAGAATTGAGCTTCGCGTGTAAGTGTATCCTTTGGAAGTTCAACTTGTTCATAGGTTTCTGGATCCATGAAGACTAATGTTGTTCCGCCATCATAAAGATATTGCATTTCTTTTTTAGTGATGCTTACTAATTCAACATCATATCCGCTATTACGAGCAATTTCGGTTATAGCACCTGTGCGAACATTCTTGACTTTAACTTTTGCGACCATCTTTCTCATGGCTGTTTTGTTCAATAAGATGTCGATAACTTGAAATAAAGTATTTTCATCTTCAAAGTAGTTTCCAGGGCGTAATTCTGTAACGTTCATTTTAATTCTCCTTTTATATAACCTATAGGATTTTAAACCAATTTTCTTTAAGTATCTACTTAAAAAAGACTTTCATGTATTGATTGTATGCAAATTCATTGCCTAAAGTCGTGTTTTCACCGTGTCCTGGGCATACAATGGTGTCTTTTGGGAGCGTTATGAGCTTTCTCAGCGACGAATTTATGGTTTTACTTGAACCGGTTGGAAGATCGCTTCTGCCAATGCCTAGATGAAAGAGCGTATCGCCACTAAAAAGCACATTTAATTCCTTGATGTAAAAACAAGTGCTGCCTATTGTATGAAAAGGCGTTTTAATAGCCAATATATCAAGATTATTAATTGAGATGTGTTGCATATCGAAAAGTGAGACAGTGTCAACGCTTTCAATAATTAATTCATCATTGAAATATGCGGTAAGGTTTAACGATGGGTCCTTTAGGAAATCCATTTCTTCGTATGCCGCATAAACCGGGGCTTTGTGCATCATATCCTTCAAACCATAAATATGATCATAATGTCCATGGGTTAGCAAAATGGCACTCAAACCAGAGTGATGTTTATCTAGATATTTGTCTAGACAACCATTCTTGTTTGACCCTGGATCTATAACAATGGCCTCTCCGCCTTCATCTCCAATGATGTAGGTGTTACAACTTTCAGATGGCGAGAAATGTAGTTTGCTTATCTTCATAATGATAAAAAAATAAGGCCGAAGCCTTATTTTCGTTATTTCTTAGTTTCGATGTGAAGGGTTTCTTTCTTGCAACGTCCGCAGAACTTTTTGATTTCCATCTTGTTTGGGTGGGTCTTTTTGTTCCTTGTGGTAATGTAGTTATGCTCACCGCATTCACTGCAAGCAAGGATTACTTGATCACGTTTAGATTTTGCCATATTAATTCACTCTTCTTTCTTTAGCGTTGGTTATATTAACATAGATAAGTAAAAAGTTCTACAAGAAATAACTTAAAAAGTTTAAAATTTATCATATGATTACTAGAGGAAAAACAAAACAAATCAAAATTGGAGACATTTTACTTGGCGGAAATGACCATATTATCATTCAGTCGATGGCTTCAATAAAAACATCAAAAATTGATGAAGTAAGCGAACAAATCAATAGATGCGCTGATGCTGGAGCTGAGCTTATGCGCTGTTCATGCCTAGATTTTGACGACGCAAAAGCTTTTAAGGAGATAAAAAAACTAGTTAAAGTTCCTCTTGTGGCTGATATTCATTTTGATTATCGCTTGGCTTTGATGGCAATCGAATCTGGAGTTGACGCTATTCGCTTGAATCCCGGAAACATTGGCGATGAGGAACGCGTAAAGGCTGTGGTTGATGCTTGCAAAAAGCATAATGTTCCGATTCGCATCGGAGTTAATGGCGGTTCTATCGATAAAACAGTTTACTCCGGAAATGAAAAAATACGAGGAGAATTTTTATTTGAATCGGCTAAAAAACACGTTTCTTTGCTTGAAAAATTTGATTTTCACAACATTGTAATCTCGCTTAAGGGCAGCGATGCGATTGAAACGATTGACGCCTATCGTTTAGCAGCCAATTATTTTCCTTACCCCTTGCATCTTGGAGTCACTGAAGCGGGCCCTATGGAAACATCGCTTATAAGATCAAGCGCCACCCTTTCTCCCCTTCTCCTCGATGGAATCGGCAATACAATTAGAATCTCCTTAACCGAGGATCCCGTTGAAGAAATCAAAGCAGCTTATAGGCTTTTACACGATTTAGGATTAGAAGAAAAATGGCCAACATTTATTTCTTGTCCAACTTGTGGCCGAACTCAAGTCAACCTTTTGCCATTAGCAAAAGCCGTTCAAAAATATCTTGAAGATAACAAAATCCATAAAACGGTCGCAATAATGGGCTGCATAGTTAATGGTCCAGGGGAAGCTAAGCACGCCGATCTTGGGGCCGCTGGCGGAAATGGAAAATGGGTTATTTTCAAAAAAGGGCAAATAATAAAAACCGTCGATGACTCTGATGTTTATCCTACCATCATTAACGAAATAAACGGACTTTAAGCCTTAAAGTCCGTTTTTTTTGAATCGTTTTTGTATTTTTTGTTCAATTCTTTCCTGATTGATTTTTGAATCGCTTTTTTACGATATTTTTTCTTGACTTTCTCAATCGCGAATTGCTTCTTCTTTTTGTACATAGGTTCAACGTGCTTTGGCCTTGCTAAGGCTTTAGCGATTTGAATCTCTTTTTTCTCTTCTTCAGGAAGTTCTTTCTTCTTCTTTAATTTTGTTTTCGGCAACAACCCGACCGGATCCGCTTTCAATTCGTTATTTCTTAAAGAATAAAAATCGAATTGAACCCCTTCATCCATGATGCGTCTGGCTTCTTTTACAGAATCGGAATTATAGAATATCCATGAATCGCCGCTTTTTCCGAATCTACCGCTTCTTCCTGCTCTATGATGGTAGAAATCAATGTTTGAAGGCAAATCAACTGAAATTACATCTGTTACGTCCGGTATATCTATTCCTCTCGAAAGCAAATCGCTTGCAACTATGACAGAATATTTGTTGGAACGTATTTCTCTAATTGCCTTCTTTCTTGAACGATCATCAAGCGAGCCGCTAAAATAAACCGAATCAATCCCGAATGACTTTAGACCTTTGGAAACTTCGTTTACCTTTTGAACTGTCGAAGCGAAAACTATGCATAGATAAGGTTTACGGATGTTCAAAAAAGAATATACGGCATTGACGACTCCTTGGTGTTTGATGTCTACCAAATGATGCCTAACTGATGCGGCAGTTTCTGTTTTTTCACTCTCATACTCAAAGTCAGATCGAACAAATTTTGACAACTCATCGCGAAGATTTTGCTTTAGCGTAGCTGAAAAAACCATTATTTGTGGATCTTTTAGAATGGCGAAAATATCTTCAATATCTGCGAAAAAACCCATATCTAAAAGCATGTCAGCTTCATCTAATACAACGGTTCTAACGTTTTGAAGAGTTGTTATGTGTTTAGTAACAAGCAAGTCTTTAAGCCTTCCTGGCGTACCGATGATGATTTGTGGAGGGATATTTGATCCTTCTTCGTTTTGCGTAACATCCATTTCAGATGAATATAATCTAATTCTGAGATTTTGATAAAAACGTTGAAATTGTCTTGCAAAATCATATGTTTGTCTCGCTAATTCTCTAGTCGGAACGACAATGATTGATTGAACGCGATTCAAAGTCATATCCGTTTTTTCGATGATAGGAATTAGATAGGCATGCGTTTTCCCTGAGCCAGTTTCGCTTTGTGCAAGCAAAGAAATTCCGCGTAAAGCCTTAGGGATAACGGTGTTTTGAACATTTGATGGGTCTTTATAGCCAAGCGATTCCAAGGCCGAGACCATTTTTTTCGATAAAGAAAAGCCATTAAAACTCATACGTATTTATTATAAATAATTTTTTGGTAAAAACAAAGAACGGCGTATAATTCTATATTGTATGGATGTTAAAATTGTCGAACCATCAGGGTTTTGCTTTGGCGTTAAAAAGGCCATTGAGATAGCAAAGAAGGCCAAAAGTGAAAATAAAGGCCGCCAAATCTACATAATCGGATCGCTCGTTCACAATGAGGATGTGATTAAAGAACTAGAAAATGACGGTTTTTTAATTTTGGACGAAAGAAAAAAGTCGTTAGAAGAATATTTGCATGAGCTAAACGAAGGCTCAGTAATTGTTTTTTCGGCACATGGACATTCCCCAGTTTTAGATCAAATTGCCTCGAAAAAACGCATGAAAATATATGATGCTACGTGTATTTTTGTAAAAAATAACGAGCAAAAAGCGTCTAAAGAAATTAATGACGATAACGAAGTGATATTTATCGGCATCCCAAATCATGCTGAAACGAATGGAATTATGGGAATTAGTAAGGAAAAAGTCCACCTTTATCAACCGGGTGCTATTTTTAATTACGCAAAATTGAAATCCAAGAAGCCTTTGGTAATTTCGCAAACAACAATGTCAGAAGATGAAATTTTATCGTCAATTAAAGACATTAAAAATCACTTACCTGAGGCCATAATATCAGCAAGGCAATGTTTCGAAACAGAAAGAAGACAAAGCGAAGCGATCAAAGAAGGAAATAATCACGACTGTTTTATTGTTATCGGAGGTAAAAATAGCAATAATACAAAAAGACTTTTTCTAATCCTCAAAAACGCTTATCCAAACAAAGAATCTCTTTTTGTATTAAACGAAATAGAATTGAAGAATCATATTCCAATGTTGAAAAAATATAATAAAATCATGCTTGTGTCCGGTGCTTCTACATCTGATTCGACAATTTCTTCATGCTATAAATTGCTTAATGAAGAAATTTAGCATTTATCGGATAAAAGTAAATATTAATAGTAATATTTTAGTAATTATATAGTGTTTTATTGGAGAATTTTATTTATTGAAAGAAGACTTTTTAAATATTCATCTTTTTTCTCGTTTGGCAACTTGTTGTTTTTCAGAATATGTTCAATTCTAGTTTTCTCCGAAAACCAATATTTTTTCCACGCATCATTTTTAGAAATGAGATTTAAAGGCCCGTATCGCAATTCATCTTCAGAGTACTTACAGGGCGCGTTCCCCTTCTTCCATTTCATAATATCGTAAGCTATATTCGACTCATACAAAAAGCAATTTTCAATCAATCGATAACCTATACTTTCTAGATATTTAGTCACAAATTCTCTATCATTATGAGCGTCAACGATAATGGTTTGTACCCTATCTAATTTATTTAAATTTTCATTCAATATCGAAACAATGAGTTTTCCGCCCATGCCAGCTAAAATAACTGTATCGACTTTTTCGTCGAGTTCATTTAAACCACTAGATAAAGAGGGCTTTATTCTATTTTCGCATCCATTTTCCTTTATGGCTTTTACCGTTCTAGAATATGGCCCTTTTTTATTTTCTATCGCTTGAGCCGATTTAATCTTGTTTTGTTTGCAGCATTCTATGGGTACAAAGCAATGATCGCTTCCTATATCCGCTATGTTTGTGCCATTATCAATCATTTTTACGATTGTTTCTAATCTTTTATCCTTGCTTTCGTTATTTGCCATTTTATTTCTTTATTCTTTCTTTTATGGCGTTTGCATATTGCTTCAACAGCACGCCTTTTTCGGATTCTGGAGTTTCTTTTAATTTGTCATCAAAAGATTGTTTTTTGTTGATTTTTCCTTTTTCCTGATAAATCACCTTAGCACAATCAGCAATGTTTTTTTCAGTATATGGTTCGTAAGCCACCTCTTCATCCGTTAAATTTGCGATTATTTTATTTAATGTATTTTTGATTTCTTCGGTTTCGTCTGATTGGTCGATTTCATTATAGAGAATAGCCACATTAACTTTTTCATTCGTTCTATCAACATAATCGACGATTAAATCGGCTATTTTTTCGTAATTCGTTATGTAAAAATTAAAAATATTCTTATTGAAATATTCGACAGCATCAGTGTTTTGAAGCATATAATATAAAGTTTTTTTCTCTGCTGCTTCCAATCTTTTCAATTGACGCTGGGCTATTGTCGAATCGCTTAGTTTTATATCATTTGAATATGTTATTTCCTCTAAAGAATCATCATTTTCAGAAATCTTCTTTATTTGATCCCTTATAATGGATGGTTCATATCCGGTTACCTTAGACAATTTAGCGATGTTATTTTCTCTATCTAAATCATTTTTAATAGACTCAAGGAACGGCAAACAATACTTTAATACTTGAATTTTATCCTCTTTTTTTGATAATTTTTGGACATTCTCATAATAATTTAATTGAAATTCAAAAGGATCAACTAAATTATTCATGCTTTCTTTTAAAGCCTCTTCCCCGGACTCTTGCAAAATTTCATCAGGATCGCGTAAATCCTTAGGGTTACACACTAATCTAAATGGAATATTCGCTTTATTTAACTGCAAAATGATCTTCATCATTCCTTTTTGGCCCGGATTATCGCCATCTAAGCAAAGCCTAATTTCGCAATTTAGTCGTCTTAAAAGTTCGATTTGTTCTAGGCTTAACGATGTCCCCATTAAGGCTACAGCGCTTTGTATTCCCGCTTTGTCTAATGCCAAAACGTCCATAAACCCTTCTAAAACGTATATATATCCATCTCTTCTAGCGGTGTTTTTGGCGTTATCGTAATTATATAAAATAAGACTTTTTTTGAAAATTTTTGTATCAGGGGAATTTACGTATTTTGGCGATTCTGTGTCTCTTGAATCAATTTTTCGTGCACTAAAGCCTACGACTTGACCGTTTTTATCTTTCAAAGGAAAAATTAAACGTCCAGCGTTAGCGTCGGAATTAGAATTTGCGCTAACTATGCCAATATCTTTTATTTTATCTAGAGTATGGCCTTTTTTCTGCAAATATTCAATGGTTTTAGCGCCGTCATCAAAAGCGTAGCCAATCCCATATTTTTTTATTTGATTTTTATCAATATTCCTTTTTTGCAAGTATTCTTGGGCATTTTTTCCATCTGAAGTGTTTAAACAATATTGATACAAAGATTGCAAATCATTTATCGTATCAAACAAAGGTTGCTTTACCACATCAATCTTGATCTCATCTTTTTCTTTTTCTAATCTTTCATCATTGAAGCCAACAATTTCCGCCACTCTTCTGACGGCTTCTTGGTAGGAGATACCTAAATATTTTTGAACAAAACCAATGGCATTTCCACCGGTATTACAAACGAAACATTTAAAAATTTGTCTTTCTTTAGAAATGCTTAAAGATGGATCTTTGTCATCATGAAAAGGACAGAGAGCAACATACCCTCTTCCTTTTTTCATGACGGGAATAAATGAGGAAATGACCGTCACGATGTCCGCTTCTTTTAAAAGGCTTTCGATTAGGTCTTTTGAATACATCTTAAATTCCTTTTACTAAGCTTTTATTTTTTCTTCGATATAGGAAACGACTTCAGAAATTGGCAATCTGACTTGCTCCATCGTATCGCGGTCTCTGATTGTGACGCTTTGATCGTTTTCGGTATCAAAATCAACGGTAACACAGTATGGGGTACCAATTTCATCTTGGCGGCGATAACGTTTGCCAATTGATCCAGTTAAATCTGTCGTACAGCTAAAATGTTTGCTAAATTCAGCGAATAAAGCGTCGGATTTTTCAACCAATTTCTTTTGGAGAGGTAAAATGGCAACTTTATAAGGAGCTAACGATGGTTTTACATGCATAACAGTTCTTACATCACCATTTGCAAGTGTTTCTTCATCATATGAATCAACCATGACCATAAGCATCAATCTATCAAGACCCATCGAAGGTTCTATAACGTATGGTAAATAGGATTTTGTTTTCGTTGCCCCATTTTCGTCCGTATAAGTTTCCGTGTATGTAAGGTCTTCTTTAGAATATTCTTGATGACGGCCCAAATCATAATCAGTTCTATCGGCGATACCAAGGATTTCACTCCATCCTAAGGTAGGAAAATCATACTCAACATCAGTTGTTGCCTTTGAATAGAAAGCCAATTCAGCGGCCTCATGATCACGGAAACGAAGGTTTTCAGCGTTTATTCCTAAAGACTCGACGAATTTTAAACAATATTCCTTCCAATAAGAAAACCACTCGAGATCTGTTCCAGGCTGGCAGAAAAATTCCATTTCCATTTGTTCGAATTCTCTCGTCCTGAAAGTAAAATTACCTGGAGTGATTTCGTTTCTGAAACTCTTTCCTGCATTACAAATGCCGAATGGAAGTTTTTTTCTACAGGCTCTAGCAACGTTTTTGAAATTCATAAATACACCTTGAGCCGTTTCTGGTCTTAAATAAACGACTGATGAGGCATCTTCGGTAACGCCAATATGAGTTTTGAACATCATATTGAATTTTCTTATCCCCGTGAAATCTTTCTTTCCACATGTTGGGCAAACGATATCGTGCTCTTGAATGAATTTATCCATTTCTTCAAAAGACATTCCATCAACATCTGCTGTAGGAACTTGTTTTTTGATTAAATCATCAGCCCTATAACGCGATTTGCAAGATTTGCAATCAACCATTGGATCATTGAACGTTGAAACGTGGCCAGTTGCTTCCCAAACGCGTGGATTCATTAAAATAGCGGCGTCTAGTCCGACGTTGGTTGGGCTTTCTTGAACGAATTTATGCCACCATAAATCTTTAACATTACGTTTTAACTCAGAGCCTAAAGGACCATAATCCCATGTATTAGATAATCCGCCATAAATTTGCGATCCCGGGAAAACGTATCCCGTCAAAATTAAGTGATTTGTTATTTTTTCAAAACTGAATTTATTTGCCATACTACTCGGCTCCTTTACTCTTTAAAATTTTACTTCGTTTTTAGTAAAAACGATACAAAAAATAGAATTGCCAATTGAAAACAGCGTTCTTTTTCGTTTTTACAATGCTTTTCTTAAATATTCTAGGCTTTTAATTTTTATACCCGTGCTTTCTTCGTAATGATTTGACAAAAATGAGATGACCTGAACACATTCCTCATTGCTTATCATAAGTCTATTCATGTCTTTTGGCTCACATCGAAAACAAAATCTTATTATTTTCAGAAATCTTGGATTCATTATTTCAGATTCATATTCAGCATCGTCACGGCAAATGAAACCGCCATTTACGATCGAAATACCAACAATGTCGTTTTTTTTGTGACAAAGCACGCATTCATCAACATTTAAGCCATATCCACAGTTTTTTAAAAATTGTGCAAAATAAACGGTGCAAAAAGGAAGAAAAGAGCCATTATCGGCACTTCCCGATAATCCTAAATCCAAATAAGGGTAAAGCGCGGTTCCTTCATCGAGTATTTTACCATTTAGTTCATTTAAAAATTGGAAGCAAATCGCAGTCAAGAAATCGTTTTTTGCGTCCGGAAAGGAAACTAATTTAGATTCTTTTAACGAAAATTTGCCCGTTTCTTCTAATAAAGTTAGCTTGGCTTTAACTAAAAGCGTGGATAATATGTGATTTTTTGATGTCGGTTTCTTTATTCCTCTCGCGCGAAAGGAGACAACCCCATCGCGGCAAAGAAAATTAATTATGCAATCGGTTTCTTTGTAATCGGAGATATGAATTACAAAACCTTCTAAATCAATAGTCTTCCCCTTCGTCATCGTTTCTTCCGTAGCCTAATTTAGCTAATTTCCGCGTGTCATTTCTCCATCCTGGTAAACATTCGACTTCAGTATAAAGGGTTACATGTTTGCTCCACATAGACTCTAGGTTTCTCCTAGCAGTCATTGAGACTTTTTTAATCATCTCGCCGTTTTTACCGATGATTATTGGTTTTTGTGTTTCCTTTTCGCAAACTATTGTCGCCTTGATTGTTACCTTAGAATCGTTTTCTTTGAAAGATTTAATCAAAATAGCACATTCATGTGGGATTTCTTGTTTTAAAAAGTGAAGCAATTCTTCCCTAATCACTTCTTTCGCCATAAAGGCAGCATCTTTATCCGTATAAACATCTTCTGGGTAGAAAGGCAAACCTTCATTCAAATGAGATTTGATGCACGTTTTTAAATCTTTTAACCCAAAATTCGTTAATGCTGATATTTCGATTTGTTCATAAGAAGGGAATTTCTCTTTATAATGAGCCTTCAAAGTTTCCATTTCATCAGCTTTTGCTAAATCTATTTTGTTAAAAACAACAATGATCGGAGCATCTGTTTTTATCGAAGAAAGCAACGCGTCATCCATTGAATAATCTTTTACGTACGAATCAACTAAATACAAGACGACGTCTACATCGGAAATGCTTTTTCTCGCTGAACGATACATTTGCTTATAAAGCGACTCCTCGCCTTCGAAAAGCCCTGGCGTATCAATGAAAACTATCTGCGTTTCTTTTTCGTTATAAATTCCGATTATATCGTCTCTTGTCGTTTGAGACTTTGGCGTAACAATTGAAACTTTTTTCGATAAAATCGCATTAAGTAAGGTTGATTTCCCAACGTTTGGTTTTCCTAAAATTGTACAAAAACCGCATTTCATCACTTTAGATCCTCCTTTTCAAAAGCGTATGGTAAGAGCTCTTCTATGGTGGTGATTTTTATATCCCCAGTTAAATTGCCTAAGTATATAGGCGCATCTTTAGGGAATAATTCAGAAATTGCCTGTCTACACATTCCGCAAGGAGAGCATGCTCTTGGGGCGTCTGCGAATATCGCTAAGGCCACAAAATCATCTTTCTTTTTTCCGTGCATCATAGCGTTATATATTGCATTTCTTTCAGCACACATTGAAACTGGGTAAGACGAGTTTTCGATGTTAGCTCCGAGAAAATATTCGCCATCTTTTGTTGCCACTGCGGCTCCAACCTTGAAATTTGAATATGGTGAATAAGACAAATCTCTTGCTTTTATTGCTAATTCAATGAGTTCGCCTTTATTTATCATCCTTAGAGGCCTCCTCTAGTATCTTATCTTGAAGAGGGAACATAATGGCTTCATCTTCAGGTTTCATGTGATCGTATCCTAATAAATGGAGCAATCCATGAACAAAGAGAAATGAGAGTTCTCTTTCAATCGTGTTTCCGATTTGCTCGGCTTGTCTTTTTGCTTGAGGCAAACAAATAAGTATCTCTCCAAGCATTCTAGGGACTTCAGGATTTAAGATGATGTCAGCTGGATTTTTATCGTCGTTAAAAGCGAAACTTATAACATCGGTTACTCTATCGACATTTCGGTAATCTCTATTTATTTGATGAATTGTTTCGTCATCCACCAACGACACATCAATTTCGTAATTTGTTTGTACGTCTAACATTTTAAACGTTACTGAGGCTAGATGATTGTAACGTTCATCAAGCCAATCGAATTCTTCTCCGAAGGAGTTTGTAAAATCTACTACCATATACTATAAATTTAACACATTTGGAGATTTAAATCGCCTTTTTTTAATCATTATAGAAATATTCGTAAAAATAAAGCGTTTCTCGTTCTCTTTGTTCTTTTTCGGAAAAATAAATAATCACGTTTTTTAATGATTCGCCGAATGCATAAAGACCTGCAAAATGAAGCAAATAATAATTTAACGTTATATCTTGAGCATTTGCTAAAGGCAATAGAGCGAGTGCTGAAACGATAATCATATATATTATTTTTTCGTATCCATTGAATTTTCCGATCTGGTAGCTTTCTTTGTTAATTGTTTTTAAGAGGTTCAAAGTGGTTTCTTCACTTTCGTTTTCACAAAAAAGCCTTGTTTCCTTCTTTTCCAATAGATTCTTGCTTAAAGACATTTTCCTTTGAAAAAGAAAAATTGAGAGCAAAATATAGACGCTTAGAGTAACACTCGCTATCAAAAATATAGGATTGTTGATGCTGAACAAAACCGCAATGGCTAGAGAAAAAATCAAGGAACTCATTAATGCGAACACATCTGGATACAAACTTTTTTTGAAAGAGCAATATCGGACGTATCTTTCTTTAAGAAATTTCTTCCTGGATTTTGATATTCGTTTAATCCATTCATCATCAAACTTTCTCATGGAACGCATCAATAAGCCCCTGCCAATTATTTCTATCATGCCAGATAGGGCTAAAAAACCTATGGATATTAAATAATTCGCGTCATTTCGCATGAAATAAAACGATGCAAAAATGGCTAGGCAAGATAACAATGGTGTTAGGAATGAAATCAACACCGAAGATGGTGGTCTTATTTTCGGCTTGTTCCAAGATGATTTCTTTTTGTTGAAAATTTCAATATTTCCCGATATTAAGCACCATTTTTCTTTTATTGTTTCTATTTTTACCCAACTTGGTCCACACAAAGGGTCATATATCAAAATTTTGTTTTTATTCCTTTTTGGTGCGTAAACCATATGATCGCTAGTCCCCTCTTTTAGCAATAACAAACACGGGAACGATAAAGACTCATAGATGCATTCTTTACTGTTTGCTTTTGAAAAAGTCAGTTTTCCTCCTTCTTTTGCTGCTAATTCCTGTAACTCTTTCAAATTGTATGGTGGATGTTTTTCAAAACGGAGATATTTATAGTTTTTATCTCCAGTGGCTTCAATCATGGCCATCCTAAGGCAAGCCAATCCGCAGCCTTTTTCACTTTCTTGATAAATAAAATGTCTCATCACTTATAAATAGACGTATTTATAGCAAAAGAGACAAATTTTATTCTAAAAACAAAAAAATCCTCGAATAATATCGAGGATAATTTTTACCATTTTTTACGACGTGCCATCTCAGACTTCATTTTGCGTTTTAATGAAGTTGGGTAGAAGCATTCTCTCTTACGTGTTTCGAGAAGAATACCGCTCTTATTAACATTTCTCTTCCAACGACGAACTGCGTCATCAAGATTTTCGCCTTCGCGAACTACAACTTTAACAGACATGGATTTCACCTTCTTTCCACAACGTTCATTATTTTATACGAAACGGCATATTTTTCAACAAAAAACCAAAATTTCTTATGTTTTTTTGATAAAACTCCTTTTATGCAATAAATATCTTATGGAGTTTTTTAAGATGAAGGTGGTTTTATTTATTCTTTTTGTAAGAAGAAAGGCAATCCGTATAAGCTTTTTTAAGTTCTTCTCCAATTCTGTCTAAAGATCTTTCCTTCGCTACATCATATCCGTTTTGCAAAATTTGTTCGTTTTCGCCATTATCTAAAAGCAAGCGAATTTCCTTGGCAAATCCTTCGTTATTATCGCAAAAATGAGCGCTAACGCCATCTTGAAGCCATGGCTTATATACGCCGATATTTCGGAGAACTAATGGGCATTTTGACGCAAGCGCCTCTAAAACGACGATTCCTTCCGTTTCCTCATAAGAAGGAAAGAAAAGACAAGCAGCAGTTTGCAAAGCCCCGTGAATTAATTCTCCCTTAACGTACCCTGGCATAATAACGTTGCTAGGCTTATTTTTAATGACTTTAAGCATTTTAGTTGAGGTTAGAATCTTAGCTAAATGACCAAACCAAAAGAACTTAATATCAGGAAAAAGCCTTGCCACTTCTATGAAGTCATGAAGACCTTTTCGTTCAAAAGGAAAACCGATGCCCATAACGAATTTTTCATCATCTTTCAAATTAAATTGTTTTCTAAAGGCTTTTTGAGCATCAAGATCAATCTTGTATTCATCGAGATCTATTCCATTAGAAATCGCAACGACTTTTCGGTTAAAACCATATCCCTCAATAAGTTTTTTGGAATACGGCGTCGGCGTGATTATCATATCGGCGCGCGAATACATGTATTTTATTTGATGATCAAAAATAGGTTCTATAAGTTTCCAGCAACGAAAAGAATTACGGAAATCTTCGTATGTTGAATGACCGTGAACTATAACCGGAATGCCCATTTTGTGACATTTATTCAAAAGTTTATGAGATTTTGCCCATAAAGTATTGATATGAGCGATTTCATAGCCTTTTTGTTTTGGATCGCATGTAAATTCAACTCCGGCTTTTGCTAAAGCCCTCATTTGATGGCTTCTCGCTCTGCCGATTCCAGATGTCTTTATCCCTTCGGCATCTTCGAAATACAATAAGGACTTCATTACTTGTGCTCTTTAAGAATTTGAATGGAGTGCGAACATCCAATACGGTTTGCACCCGCTTCAACCATCGATTCAAAATCTGCTAAAGTATGGATTCCTCCAGCTGCCTTGACTCCGACATCTTTTCCAACTGTTTCTCGCATAATCTTAACGTCTTCTGCCGTAGCTCCGCCTTTTCCAAATCCCGTTGAAGTTTTTACGAAATCGGCACCAGCTTCTTTCGCTAATTCTGAAGCAATAGCGATTTCTTCTTTCGTCAAATAACAGCATTCAAGAATTGTTTTGAGCAATTTCTCACCGCATGCTTTCTTTATTTCATGGATTTCGTTTTTAACATATTCGTAATCTTTGTCCTTTAAAGCTCCGACGTTGATAACCATATCAATTTCATCCGCCCCCTTATTTACCGCATCTTTCGTTTCAAAGACTTTAGATTCGGTGGTCATTTGGCCTAACGGGAAGCCGATAACGGTGCAAACTTTGACGTCACTCTCTTTTAAGGCCTCTTTAGCTGTTTTAATATAATAAGGATTTACGCAGACACTCATAAAGTCATACTCTTTTGCTTCAGAACATAATTTGATGATGTCTTCTTTGGTTGCATTAGCGGCCAATAATGTATGATCGAAATATTTATTTATTTTCATGTTATTACCTTCTCCCTATATTTTACAAAAAATATATAAAAAGAAAAAGCGCACTAGGCGCTTATCTTGAAAAATTTATAATTATTTTCCTTCGTTATCAACTTTGATAACTTCTTTTCCATCATAATATCCACATTCTGGGCAAACTTTGTGTGGCTTAATCATTGCATTGCAATGTGGGCAAGCAACTAATGTTGGATATTTTAAATAGAAATGGGTTCTTCTTAATCTTTTTCTTGTTTTCGAAGTTCTTCTTTGTGGTACTGCCATAATCTCTCATCTCCTTTGCAAAAGCCGGAATATTATAGATTATGCGATTAATGGTTCAATCTTATTTTAGACAATGTCAAAAATATTTAATTTTCATTCGATAAATACTGATTTTTATTAATCAGCAGCAACTTCTTTAGAATATACCACGTTGAGTATTTTTCCGCGAATATTTTCCTTTGTTTTGATTTTCACTAAAAGGAAATTTGATGTATGTCCATAGGCAATCTCATTCTTTTCGTCATATTCTTCAAAAAGAACTTCCAGGTGTTTGCCATAAAATTTTTCACGATATTTTTCCCTTAAGGCGGAAGAAACTTCGATTAATGCAAGATTTCTCTTTTTCTTTAAGTCAAATGGTAGATCGTCTAGAGTGTAGGCGAACGTCCCCTTTCTTGGCGAATAAGGGAAACAATGAATCTCAGAAAAATCACAAGCCTTCGCGAAATTAACGCTTTCAAGGAATTCCTCTTCGCTTTCATTAGGAAAACCAGAAATCATGTCGGTCGTTATTGCTATCTCCGGTCTTATATCCCTTATTTTTTTAAGAGTTTCGTAATAATTTTTCGCGGTATATGGACGTTTCATTCTTTTTAAAACGTTTTCCGATCCACTTTGAAGGGAAAGATGCAAATGTGATGCAAAAGCAGGATAATCACGAATAACATTCAAAAACGCATCATCTATTTCCGATGGATTTAAACTAGAAACCCTTAGCCTATATAAAGTTGGATTTTCATCGAATATATCTTTTAAAAGATTGCCTAAACGATACTTTCCATCTCCAAGATCCATTCCGTAAAAACCGATTTCCACGCCCGTTATTACTATTTCTTTATAGCCTCTTTCGACGAGGAGCTTTGCTTCTTTAAGAACATTTTCTCTATCGCGGCTTCTTGAATTCCCACGAACAAAAGGAATCAAGCAATAAGAGCAAAAATAATTGCAGCCATCTTGTATTTTTAAATAGGCACGTGTATTATCCGGTAAGGCAAAAGAACCAAATTCTTCGTATTTTTCATGTCTATTGTCTTTATCAACAAGGATTATTTGTTTCTTATTTTTCTTATATTCTTCAATTAATGAAACAATATCTTTTCTATGAGAAGTCCCTAAAACTATATCGGCCCCAATAGAAGACGCCTCCGAGTAGTTCTTTTGTGAATAGCAGCCCATGACAACGAGAATTCCATTTGGCGCTAAACGGCGAAATTTCCTTATGTGTTGTCGTGATTTTTGATCGGCAGTCGATGTCACAGAACAAGTATTTATCACGATAAGGTCTACATCGTCAGGTTTTATAGATTCAGAAAAACCTTTTTTGATAAATTCTTCTCTGAGCAAGTCATTTTCGTATGAATTTACCTTGCAACCTAATGAAAATAAATAAAAATTCATATGAAACGTCCTTTCAAAACGGATTTGTTTTCCTTTTTGACCATATATTTTTTAACCTTATCGGCCAAAATTTTAGAAATGAGCTCGTTTTCCAAAAGTTCCTGAATCATTAGCTCGCGGTCGTTTGCAAAATAAGCATCGACGACTGTTTCAATCCTCTTAGTTAAATGAGTTAATGTTTGATGAGATAAGTATTTATCAAATAAGCATATCTTCGCATCAAGCCTTCCCTCATCGTTTACAAAATAAATGCTTCTAGCGTCATAATCGTATAAAGCGGCGCATTCAGGAGTTTTTTTAATGAGAACGAGGTTGGTGAAGTAAGAAATGAAAATGTTGTATCCATAATAATCGAACGGATCAATCAAAATCGATTCATATAACTTAAAAACATTTTTATAAGGCATTTCGCCCAATCTAGAAAAATTTTCGGAGTAAATAGAGGAAACGGCAAAAGGAAAAACTGGAACGTATATCTTTTTGTCTTTGTAATTGAGATAAGGCAAGGAAAGTAAACAATTTCCCATGTATTTCTCTAATTCATCATTGCTGCGTTCTTCTTTTTTCGTAAATTGTTTGAAGGCTTTTTCGATTATCTCTTTGTTTTCAAGCGAGCGAAGTACGATATTTTCCCTGACTACGCCAAACGAATCAACGGGATTCGCAAGATATTGAAAACTTTCTAAGCCGTTTAAACGATAAGAGTTATCGTTATAGTAGATTTGTTCTTGTGAGCGAGAAAATGGCGTTGATGCTTGATTTTTCGCTAAAATTTCATATAAGTTCATTTCTCTTCCTCGAGCATCGAGAAAACGCTTGCAAGATATATTGAGGCCGTTTCAGCACGAAGAATTCTTCTTCCTAAAGAAAGATAGACAAACCCGGCTTTCGATGCGCTTTCGGCTTCACTTGGTGAAAAGCCACCTTCTGGTCCAACGACGCACAAGGCTGTTTCCCCTTTATTTAAACTTGAAAATTCCTTTGGCAAATTAAAGGAGCCATCGGAGACGTTTTCATAGGCGAGATAACGTTTGTCGGCGTTATATGAAAGAACATTTTTGTAATCACAAATAGGTAATACTTCAGGTACAACCAGGCGTTTGGATTGGCTTGCGGCCCCTAAAACGATCTTTTTGAATCTTTCAAGCCTTTTTTCTCTTTCTTTTTGATCAAGGCGAATTATCGTTCTCTCGGAAATAAAAGGCAAAAATTTGGTAACGCCAAGCTCGGTCCCTTTCATCAAAACAAGTTCATCGTGACCGCCCTTAAGTAATGAAAAAGCAAGTATTAAACTTGAGTTTAATTCTGTTTCCCTACTGATTTTTTTAATTGTTTTTAATTCAAGCGGAGAAATATTTTCAATTTCGGCTAAATAAAGTTCATTATTGTCGACAATTTCGATTTTATCGCCTTTTTTAGCTCGCATAACATTCAAAAGATGATGGGCATCGTCTTTTGAAAGAGCGATATTAGTGCCTACCACCTTAGCGAAAAAGCGTTCCATCTTATTTTAGGAGTTCTCCGTTGGCATCCATCAAGGAATCATCCTTGAAATAATGAATCGATGCTAAAAGGTAGAAAACGAAAACCAAAGCAAACGGAATCAAAAAGGCTAAAGCGTTTTTTAAGGGCTCTAAAAGGAAGAAAAGCGCACTTCCAACTCCCCCGATTATTACTAAGCTTAGGATTAATTCCAATACGCCTTTTTTAATATATCCAAGGTAAAAATTATGAATTCCAAAATAGCCCAGCAATAAGCATAAAAAGCCGGCTGTTTTGCGAGATTTTGACTTATACAATTCTTCATTTGAATGCGAGCTTTTAATGAAGCCAGTAACATCTTTTGTGACGTAATTATCTTCTATTGGATTCTCTGTCCCACAATATGGGCAAATATCTTTATCGAATTTTTGTATAGTTCTATGACAGTTTTTGCAGATTGGCATAATAAAACACCCCTTTAAATACTACCTTTAAAAAGCATTTTTTAAAAGAAAAATCACCCTTTTGGGGTGATTATTTTTTAATGTTTCTTCCACCAAGATTTTTTCTTGCTTTTTTCCTCAGCTTGGAATTGCTGCAAGAGATCTTTTTGCGTCTTGCTTAACTCGGTTGGTGTATGAATCTTTATATGGAGGTAATGGTCGCCAGGTTTTGCCGTGCGAAGATCCTTAACGCCTTTTCCTTTGAGTTTTAAGATTGCATCAGGCTGCGTTCCGGAAGGGATTTCAACGGTAACCGTGCCATAGACCGTTTCTACATCGACATTTGTCCCTAATGCCGCATCGACGAACCCTAAATCAAGATTGGTATGGATATCATTTCCATCCCTTGTAAATCTATCATCAGGAGCGATTTTTATTTCAACATATAAGTCTCCGTTTGGGCCACCGGCAACTCCTCTTTCACCTTTACCTTTTACGCGAATTTGCTGTCCTGCATTAATGCCGGCTGGAATATTGACCTCGACATTTTTGCGGACTCTATGATATCCTTCGCCGCCACATGAAGAACATTTGTTGCGAATGACTTTTCCGGTCCCGCGGCAATTTGGACAAACTTGCGAGCTTTGGGAAACACCAAAAATCGTTTGAACTGTTTTGCTAATATACCCGCTTCCTTGGCAATGAGGACAAGTTGTGATATCAGAATCGCTTCTTGCTCCAGTGCCATGGCAACTTTCGCAAGCTTCGTCATACGTCAAAGGGATGCTGATTTTAGTTCCGTTTATAGCGTCCATGAAGTTGATTTTAACGCTATAAAGCGTGTCGTTGCCTTTTTGAGGACCGCTTTGGGCTTGTCCTCTTCTTCTAGCCCCTCCACCGAAGAAGGAATTGAACAAATCGTTTAGATCGCCAAAGCCTTCGGTTGAGAATCCAGCACCTTCAAAAGGATTGCCACTTCCGCCAGTTGACCCCCCTTGACCAAATGCCGCAAAACCATATTGATCATATGCCGCGCGCTTTTGATCGTCCGAAAGGATGTCATAAGCTTCTTGAACTTCCTCGAATTTTTTCGGAGCATCAGCATCATGGTTGATATCTGGGTGGTATTTTTTCGCTAGTTTACGATAAGCTGATTTAATTTCGTCTTTACTGGCATTCTTGTTAACGCCCAAAACTTCATAATAATCTCTTTTTTCTTCAGCCATTTCCTTTTTCTCCTTTCTAAAATGAGAATATAGAGGCGCCTTTTGAACGCCTCTATACAATAACTTTTAAGTTAATTAAGCTTTTTTATCCGTAAAATCTGCGTCAACTACGTCCTGATCGTTACTAGAATCAGTATTTCCGGAATTTGCATTAGCGTTTCCGGCACCTTGAGAAGCTTGTTGTTGATAAGCATTTGCTGCATTGGCTGCATCTTCAAGTTTGCCAACGATTTCTCTTAATTTATCGATGTTATCGTTTTGGATGGCGGCTTGAGCATCATCGCGAATTTTGATTAATTCATTCTTTTGCTCTTCGGAAAGTTGCGAACCTTTTTCGACTAAGGTTTGGTTGATTTGATCAACGTATGTTTGAGCTTTATTCTTAACTTCGATATCGCCTTTTCTTTTTTCGTCGGCGGCTTTGTTTTCTTCCGCTTCTTTCACCATGCGGTCGATGTCTTCTTTAGAGAGGCCATTTGAACCGGAAATTGTGATATCTTGGGCTTTTTGAGTATCAAGATCTTTTGCTGAAACCTTTACGATGCCGTTGACATCAATAGAGAAAGTGACTTCGATTCTTGGTTGTCCGCGACGTGCTGGTTTGATGCCATCAAGAGCGAAATGGCCAAGGAGTTTGTTATCGTGGGCCATTTGTCTTTCGCCTTGGTAAACCATGATATCGACTGAAGGTTGATTATCTTGGGCCGTGGAGAAGACTTGGCTCTTTGTTGTAGGAATTGTTGTATTTCTTGGAATGAGAGGTGTCATTATTCCGCCAAGGGTTTCAATACCCAATGTTAATGGTGTAACATCGAGCAAGACGACGTCCTTAACGTCACCAGCAATGATGCCACCTTGAATTGCGGCACCGATTGAAACCGCTTCATCAGGGTTGATCGACATATTGATCTTCTTACCAGTGACTTTAGAAACCATATCTTGAACTGCTGGCATACGCGTTGAACCACCAATCATAAGGACTTCTGTGATGTCGCTATAACTTAAACCAGCGTCAGAGAGAGCGTTTTCCATAGGTTTTTTGCAACGTTCAAGTAATCCTTTTGTTAAATCTTGGAATTTAGCTCTTGTTAATTTTCCCTCATATGAGATAGGACCTGTTGATCCCATGCCAATAAATGGAAGAGAGATTGTTGTTTCTAAGCTGCTAGAAAGTTCGATCTTGGCTTTTTCAGCTGCATCGAGGAAGCGTTGTTGAGCCATTTTGTCGGTTAGATCAACGCCTGTTTCAATTTGAATTTGGGCATGGATCCAATCGGCAATCGCCTTATCCCAGTCATCGCCGCCAAGTTCAACATCACCATTTGTTGAGAGAACTTGGAAAGTGCCGTCACCAATTTCAAGAATAGAAACATCGAGAGTTCCGCCACCAAGGTCGAAAACTAAGACTTTTCCGCTCTTATCGGAATCAACGCCAAATGCTAAGCATGAGGCGGTTGGTTCGTTTATGATACGCACGACATCTAAACCGGCAATTGTTCCGGCGTCCTTTGTTGCTTGTCTTTGAGCGTCATTGAAATAAGCTGGAACGGTGATTACTGCCTTTTTGACTTCTTGACCGATGTTCTTTTCGGCATATGATTTCATATAAGCAAGAACTTTGGCAGAAATTTCTTGAGGGGTGAATTCTTTATTTAAGCAGCCAATTTTAAATTTATAGTCTTGACCAATTTTACGTTTTGCTGAACGAACTGTGTCAGGATTCGTGATCATTTGTCTTTTTGCTGCGTTTCCGACGATTTCTTCGCCACTTGCTTTGAAAGCGACGACTGATGGGGTGGTATTTGTACCTTCTGGATTTGGAATAACTTTAACTTTTCCATCGGCTTGTAAGTAGCTGATGACGGAATTTGTTGTTCCTAAGTCAATTCCAACGATTAATTCTTTTGCCATAATTGTTTATCTCCTTAAGCTTCTTGAGCTTTGTTTGATTCGGCTGAATCGTTATTTTCTTTCGTTTCGACCTTCTTTTTATAAACTTTCACGTTAGCTGGTCGAATTAGTTTTTCGTGAAGTTTGTAACCTTTTGAGAAAATGAAGGCCACTTTGTTATCGTTGCTTTCGTCTCCGTCAACAACGTCAACGGCATTCATTTTTGAAGCGTCAAATTCATCTCCGACTTTAGGAAGAATTTCGCTGACTCCTTCTGCATCTAGACAATTTTGAATTTGATTATAGATGTAGGTGAAACCTTGCTGGTAGTTTTTCGCTTCTGGTGAGTTCGCTTGAGCATTAAGCGCTAAGTAGAATCCGTCGAGAGCAGGAAGGAGGTTCTCAAGGAAACCTTCAGAACGATATCTGAGGGCATTGCGGTGATCCTCTTCAAGACTCTTTCTTAAATTTTGCACATCAGCAAGCTGAGTATAATATTTATTTTTCCAGTCAAAGGCCTCTGCTTCGGCCTTTTTGGCTCGTTCTTCTAATTCTTCGATGGAAGGTTTTTCATGCTTCATTTCTTGCTCATTTTCTTGTTTTTCTGAGCATTTGTCTTTTTCGTTTTCGTTTCTTTTTTGCATTCTTCTTCATCCTTTCTATCGTATGATCCGAAATATTTTTCCAACTCTTCGGCGAAATATTCGAGCGTCGTTACGACCTTATCGTAATTCATTCTTGAAGGTCCGACTAAAGAGAGCTTTGCCCCTTTTTCGCCAGGAACATCAATTTCCGCTGAGACTAAGGCCAATTGATCGGCTAGTTTATCGGAATTTCCAGAGCCAATCGTAATAGTGATACCGTTTTTCGTCTCACCTCTTTCAATTACTCTATTGATACCCGAAGGATCATCAATGAATTTAAGCAATTCACGAATCTTTTTGGCATCATTGGCGAATTCTGGTTGATTAAGCAATTTCTCTTTGCCATAGAACTCCATTCTTGAAGTTGCAAACGAAGAGAATATTCCGAATATAGCTTGATAAATCAACTCTTGTCCAACAACATAGTCGGTTAAGGCCGGTTTCATCGCTTCCATCTTTGGAATTACTTCCGAAACGGATGTTCCGGAAAGTCGGTCATTTAATAATTTTATTGTTTTAGCAACGTCATTTGGGTCAATATTTTCTTCAAAAACGAAATTTTTCGATTCTACATGACCTTTATCAGTTAGGAATATCGCCGTTGCTGTGTTTGAAGCTATTGGTGTCAATTGAATGGAAACGAGGTGTTCTTCTTCAAGTGCGTTTCCAACGATTACAGATGTTAAATTAGTCATCTGAGAAAGGATTTCGCAGCTCTCTTTAATGACTTCTTCAACCGATTTGCTTCTTTCGGATAACACCATTTGAAGAGCATTTTTCGCCCTGTCATCGACACTTCCAGTCCTGAGATTATCAACATAATATTGATAGCCTTTTTCAGAAGGGACTCTTCCAGCCGATGTGTGGGGTTTTTCGAGGAATCCATCAACTTCAAGGGCATTCATCTCATTGCGGATGGTTGCCGTTGAAACTTCAAGATTGTAAGCCTCTTGCAAGGTTTTTGACCCAACAGGTTGAGCGGTCTTAATGAAATATTCGACAATTAGTTTTAAAATCTCATCTCTTCTTGTCATAAAGACCTCCTATTAGCACTCATGTCTCCGTGGTGCTACATTAATTATAGGAATAGTTTTAGCACTGTCAACATTTTAGTGCTAAATTTTTTAAAAAAGTTCTAATAAGATTCTATCGAGCAGCAAAATTCCCGTATTTGTGGGATAAATCGATAATGAATTCTCTTCTAAGAGGCCATATTTTTTTAATTTTTCTAGCTTATTTTTGTATCTTTCCTCAAAAGAAAATGCGAATCGTTTTTCGAAATCCTTCTTCAAAAAGCCTTTTGACAATCGTAAATTGGTCAAGAAATAATCCTCTAAACGAGATTCTAGCGTTAATTCTTCTTTTTCGAAAACGTAATTTCCTGATAAATATTCCTTTAGAGACTTCGTGTTAGTATATCGAACATTATTCAAATATCCAGAAGCACCAAGACCAACTCCGTAATACTCTTCATCATGCCAATAGGTTAAATTATGAAGGGAATAGTGGCCATTTCTTGCGAAATTGCTAACTTCATAGCGTTCGTATCCTGCTTTAGTTAACTTATCAAGGATTAATTCATACATCGAAGCGGACATCTCATCATTCATTTCCTTATATCCTTTATTATAGAAAAGTGTTCCGGGCGAAACGGTTAGGGAATAGCAAGAAAGATGAGGCACATCTAAGGAAAGAAGAACATCGATGTCTTTTTCTAATGTGCTTAGGTCTTCTTTTGGCAAAGCGTATATCAAATCAACGGAAATATTGCTAATTCCGTGACTTTTTGCAGTTTCTATCGCATTTTTAACATCTTGCACAGTATGTTTTCTTCCCATGAGTTTTAAATAACGCTCATCGGACGATTCTAAGCCGATCGAAAGTCGATTTATCCCTCTGTTTTTAAGGATTTCAATTTTCTCCTCATTGATGGTTTCGGGATTTCCTTCGATTGTAAACTCACCGTTTTCTTTTAAAAAAGGTCTTAGATACTTTAAAAAATCATCAAGCAATGCATTAGGAAGGCAAGTCGGAGTCCCCCCGCCAATATAAATCGTGTCAAGTTTCTCTGAAATGTTATAGTTTTCGATTTCTTTTTTCAGCTCTTTTGTATAAGAAAAAGCCCATTTTTCGTCATATAGGACTTTAGCGAAGTCACAATATGAGCAAATATGGGTGCAAAAAGGTATGTGAATGTATAATGATTTAGCCACGATTAGTTGTCATGCTCGTTGTTTTTAGAATAATCTTCCATTTCTTTGATGACTTTTTCATCTTCGACTGGCTTGATCATTCTATCGAGTTCTTCTTGGAGAGCTTCTTCTTCGGTTGGCTTTCCTTCTTTTTTTGCTCTTCTTTCTTTGGCTTCGTTATATTCTTTCTCGTTTAATTCTTGGGTTAAACGAGAAACTTCTTCTTCTGCGATTTCTTTGTCTGTTTTTGGCTTTTCTTCGCTTTTAAAAGGTTTGGCGTATTTTCTCACTAAGAAAACTCCACCGGCGATAAGCCCGAAGAAAACGACGATTATTATAGGGAATAGCCAAGCTGGTACTCCATCAAGAATTAATACTAAATTGTTCATGTTTATTTTCCTTTCTTTGTTGGCGTATACACAAATTTATTTTTGAATTGCAACTTTTCGTAATATCCTTCAGCCGCTAATTTATCCATTGAGGTTCTAGCCGTTTCATAAACGCAGGAGGCGTATTTTTTGTATTGCTGAATGGTGTAATAACGTCCTGGAGTGTTATGATTCGCTAAGAATATAGCTTGTTTTTTGTTGAGTTCAATATTTGTTTCCAGTAAATATTTGACGTACGCTTTGATTTCAGCCTTCGAAAGCCCTTCTTCGATGGCAGAATCTTTAATGCTATCTTTTTGTAAATTAGAGATTTGCTGAATTTTAGGCTTTGGGGAATCATTTTGCAACTTAATTGGCTTAGCGATTGGTTCTTCAGGCTCTTTTTCTATAGTTTCAAGAATTTGTTCCTCTTTATTTAAAGCCGGAGGCGTTTCAACTTTTTCCTCGTTTTTATGTTCCTCTTCTATTTGAACATTTTCTTCTTTAAATGCTGGTTCTTCTTCGGCTTTTTGATCAGTTTCCTCTTTAATTTCATCAAGGAAGGAAAGCTGAGTTGGCTCGATTTGCTCAGAAGGCTTTTCCTTAACGATCGTCTCGGCCCTTTCCGTTTCCTCTTTGCTTAAGGTTGAAAATTCTTTTTGATAGGAAACCGAGCGTGTCTCGATAAGTTTTTGACGCATCGTTTCTATGTAACGCTCAAAAATGTTCATTGCCTCGAAAACGACATAGGTCATATCGCAAGAAGCCTTGGATTCTTTATAAGCGTTTGTTTGATAGAAAGAGTCAAGGAGCAAATCTTCAAAAGGCAAGAAGAAACTATCGTTGTAGCGATTCGAACTTGCTATAGTTTCTTTTCCTAGCAAAGCTGAAACTAATGAGTTTCTTTGACTAAAAGGTTTGATGTACTCTAAATAAAGCGTGGCAATGACCGCTTTAGCAAAAGCCGGCGATTTATATTGGTTGTTCTTATCTTCTAGATATTCCATTAGGCTTTCAACGGACGAATCTATCATGTCAAACGGAGCATATGGATAATCTGGATTGGTCCTGTATTGAAGCATTTTGACGCGATTATCAAAGTCTTTTTGGCGGTAGAATTCCATCAATTCCTCACCGACGACTTTTTGAAGGGCGTTGCCTAAAAAATCCTCACTTGGAACATCAGGAGTCTGATCAAGATAAGAATCAAGCGCCGATAAATAATGAATTACTGGCGCATGATTAGCCACATTCTCTTGGTATAGAGACTTAAGCAGCATCGAAATCGACAAATCGTTTATTGTGGATTTTTCTAGCGTTGCAGCCCTCTTTAGCAAAGGAGAAAACAATACTTCGCGCGTTTCTTTAGGATTTTCAAACCTTATATTTCTCGCAAAAGCTAAAAATTCAGTTACGTTTCGTTCAAAATTATGAATTCTCGCCAAAACTCCCTCGGTAAGAGTTAAATAATATTTCTTGCCTTTAATTTTGCCAAAAGGAAGAGTCTCGGAATATTGTTGTCTATATTTTATAATTTCATCCCAAAAAATATCGACGTTGAAAATATGCAAAGCGCTAGCAACGTCTTTTTGCGTCGCATAAATCTCATCGGTGAATTTTATGGCATTATCAGTCGCTTTCATACTACAAATATTATAGAAATAGTTAAATTACAAAGCAACTAGAAAACTACTAATTCTTGTCATCGTTATCCAAGGAAAGAACAGCCATGAACGCTTCTTGAGGGACTTCAACTGAGCCTATTTGTTTCATGCGTTTTTTTCCTTCTTTTTGTTTTTCGAGAAGTTTCTTTTTTCTAGATATATCGCCGCCATAGCATTTCGCTAAAACGTCTTTTCTTACTGATTTTATCGTACTTCTTGCAATTATTTTTCCACCAATCGCCGCTTGAACAGGAACTTCAAATTGCTGCTTTGGAATTATCTCTTTCAAACGCGAGACGATTCTTATTCCTCTATCATATGCGAATGGACGGTAAACAATGCACGATAAAGCGTCGATTTTATCGCCATTTAAAAGAATATCCATTTTTGACAATTCGCTTACGTGATAGCCTTCTATTTGGTAATCAAGTGAGGCGTATCCTTTAGAGATAGACTTCAGTTTATCGAAGAAATTGAAAATAATTTCGCTCAGAGGCAAAGAATATTTAACGACTTGGCGAGTATCATCAAAGAATACTAAATCTTGATATATTCCCCTTCTTTCCTGACAAAGTTGCATTATTGGGCCAACGTATTCTTTTGGCGTCATGATTTCAGCGTCTACGAAAGGCTCTTCGATGGATTTGATTTTTGAAGCATCTGGCATTTCAGATGGGTTATCAATCATTTTTGAGGTTCCATCGGATAAATTAATGCGATATTTAACCGATGGAGCGGTTAAAATTAGATTAAGATTGTATTCTCTTTCAAGTCTTTCTTGAATGACGTCCATATGTAAAAGGCCTAAAAATCCAACGCGGAAGCCAAAGCCAAGGGCCTCGGAAGATTCCGGTTCATAGGTTAAGGAAGAATCATTGAGCGAAAGTTTTGCTAAAGCTTCTTTTAAATCGTTGTATTTTTGAGAATCTACTGGGTATAGTCCACAATAGACCATAGGGTTGATTTTTCGATAACCAGGAAGCGGTTTTTCGGCTGGGTTAGTTGCTAAAGTAACCGTTTCGCCAGGGAAAACGTCCTTAATATCTTTGATTGTTGCGCATAAATATCCAACTTCGCCAGCATCCAACTCATTAACTGGCAAATCTTTCGGCGTTCTTATTCCAAGCTCTGTTACGGTATATTTCTTTCCGGATTGCATCAAAAGAATTTCATCGCCTATATGGACGGCCCCTTCTTTAACGCGAAGCAAAACTACAACTCCGCGGTAAGAATCGTAATAAGAATCGAATATCAAGGCCTTTAAGGGAGAGTCGACCTCTCCTTCTGGAGCAGGAACTAACTCGACCACTCTTTCTAGCATTTCAGGAACGCCTTGTCCGGTTTTCGCTGAAACCAAGGAAATATCGCTTGTAGATAGTCCTAATTTCTCTTCGATTTCTTTTTCGGCGTTTGGAACGTCAGAACTTGGCAAATCAATTTTATTGATTACTGGCAAGATCATTAAGTCGTTATCAATCGCTAAATAAGCGTTAGCTAATGTTTGAGCCTGAACGCCTTGAGTTGCATCAACTAAAAGAAGAGCACCCTCGCAAGCGGCTAAAGAACGCGATACTTCGTATGTGAAATCGACGTGCCCAGGGGTGTCAATCAAATTAAAAATGTAGTTTTCGCCGTTTTTAGCTTTATAAGTAACTGTAACGGCATTTAATTTAATTGTAATGCCTCTTTCTTGCTCCAAAGGCATGCTATCTAGCATTTGCTCGGATAAATTTCGCTTATCAACCGCTCCTGTTTCTTCAAGAATGCGGTCGCATAAGGTAGATTTTCCGTGATCAATGTGGGCAATTACCGAGAAATTTCTAATGTGTGATTTATCAAATGGCATAAGCAGTTATAAATTATAATTTATTTTTGCTTTTTTCGGTAGAACGAAGATAAAGAATCGGCGATATCTTCCTTAGAGGTGACAATTTCATATTCATTCCAAGATCTAGCAAAAAGCGCCTTATATTCTTGATTGGTGTATCTTTCATCGATTAAAAGCGCGCTTCCTACGTCTTTTTCTGATCTAATTAAACGTCCGACGGCTTGCATTATTTTATTAAGGCCAGGATTTATGTAAGCGTATTTAAAGCCTTCGCCGTTCTTTTCGTCATAATAATCTTTGATCAAATCGATTTCTTTAGATATTTGCGGCAAGCCAACACCAACCACCGCTACACCAATTAGCCTATCATTTGGCAAATCGATCCCTTCAGAAAAAGAACCGCCAATAATAAGCAAACCAACAGTAGTTTTCTTTGGCTCTTTTTGAAAACGCTCTAAGAAATCTTCTTTTTCCTTATCATTCATATCTTTGTTTTGAAAGTAAACATCGGAATTTTCAAAAGATAATAAATCTTTAATTTTTGCCAAATATTCATACGAAGGGAAATAAATGAAATAATTGCCCATTTTCCCTTCAACGAAAGCCTTAAGATAACTTGCGACTTGCTCATAGCTTTTTTCTCTATTTTTGTATTTTATGGAGACGTTAGGAGCGACCATCAAATGAAAATTATCCTTAGGAAAAGGCGAAGGAAGCGATAAATACGGATAATTATCGTTGCTTAAAAGGGATTCCATATAATAATCAATCGGCGATAAGGTCGCGGAAAATAAGGCTATTCCCTTCACTTTAGCAAAATCTTCTTGTATATAAGAAGAGGGGTCAAGGCATTGGAGACAAAATTTTAAATCTCCTTCTGATTTGTGTAAATAAAGAGCGGAATTTCTCGCATAATCATCAATAAGTTTCAAAAAGCGGAAAACTCTTCTCGAAAGATCGCTAAGGCTTTTAGGAAAGGGAAGATGTTCATCTTCTTTCTCTTTGTCTTTATTTACTTCATCAAATCTTTTTAGTGCTTTGTAAAAATCATCATCAATCTTTTCGAACGTCTTAAAATCCTCACCAGTGTATAGGCTTTTTAAAATTTTAATGATTTTAGATAAGGAGTTTTTAAGTTTCTTGAAAGGTGAGCCAATCAGGTCTTTACGCACTTTTTCGAATTCTTCGAGCGAAAGAAACTCGCTATACATTTCTCGAGTTCTAGTGTTGAGGTTATGTGCTTCGTCGACAAGGATCATGTATTTTGAGGAATCTACTTCTTCTGAAAAATATCTCTCGAGCTTAACCAAGGGGTCGAAAAAATAGTTATAGTCGCAAATAATCACATCGCTAAGCAAGGATAAGTCTAATTGCAATTCGAAAGGACAAATTTGATATTCATTAGCTATTTTCGTAATTGTTTCCTGATTATAGCGATTGTTTGTTTTTGCTTCATTCTTAACTATTTCTCGGAGTTTTCCATAATAATCTTTTGTAAAAGGACACTCATCAGGGTTGCAGGATTGTCCGGGAGAAAAACAAATCTTCTCCTTTGCAACCAACAAGGAATCTCTTGCTTTTAAGCCTTTTTCGTAGCACGCCGTCAAAGCATCGTAACAAGACGCTCGGCCCGAAGTTTTAGCGGTTAGATAAAAAACCTTTGAATTTGAAGTCTTTGCAAAACTTTTAATCGCAGGATAAAGGGCTGATATAGTTTTGCCAATGCCAGTTGGTGCTTCAAAGAAGAAGACACCCCCTTTTCTTGCAACAGAATAAACGTATTTAGCCACTTCTCTTTGCCCTTTCCTGAATTCTTTGTAGGGAAAAGGCAATTTGTCAGCCGAAATATTCCTTTCGATAATATGCAGACTTTCACGCTTAAAAAAATCGATGTATTCATTAACGAGAGAAAGAACGTACTCTTCCAATTCATCAAAATTAAAACATTTTTCTTTGACCATCCGGCATTCGAAATCTTGCTGCGATATGTAGGTTAAGCGGATGTTGCAGCGAGGAAGTTTCTCTTGTTTTATATACATGTAGGCATAGCATTTTGCTTGTCCATAATGCCACTCTTTTTGCGTTTCATAAAATTCCTCTAGTGGAGAAACTGTCGATTTTATCTCATCAATCACCGGGTTTACGTCGCCTATGATTATTCCATCAGCCCTTCCTTCGAGAGTCACTAAATAATCATTGGTTTCTATTTCTGCTTTTAGGGGCACTTCAGAAAGATAAGTGTTTCCCTGACTTTTTTGATATGACGAATGAATCTTCGAGCCAAGTTGCATGGTCTCTTGATTGTAAATTCGATTGTCGATATCGCCTTCACGCAAAAGAAAATCCACTAATTGATGGACCGATATAGTGAGTTTTTCTTTTTTCTCATTAGTCATTTATTCTACTTTTTCACCTTCTGGATTCAATCTTGCACCATTAGCAAAAGCCCCTGCATCCATGCGTTTTTTCCCTTCGTATTGGACTTCTTTTAGCAAAAGAGTTCCATCCTTCGTTCCTAAATAAAGCTTTCCTTTATTACATTTAACGTAACAAGGTTCAACGGAAAAGTTAGAAGCTTGCGATGTTGAATAGATTTTGAGTTTTTTGCCCCTAAAAATTATGTATGCACCAGGTTTATTGGCTAAAGCGCGAATATATCTATTCATTTCTAGGGCGCTTAAATTCAAAGGAAGATGTTCGTCTTCTGGCAATATTTTTTTAGCGAAAGTTACTTCTTTTTCTTCTTGTTCTATGCCTTTTAATTCATCATTAACATAAAGAAGCAAATCTTCAACAATCACTTTTTTCGCTAACTCACCGAGTTTTTTGGTCAAAGAATCGTAATTATCTTCGTTTTCTATTGAAAGCTCGCGCTTATCGTACATCTTTCCGGAATCCATCTTCTCGGCCATTTCCATCAAGGTTATTCCGCTCTTTTCATCGCCGTTCATAATCGCCCTTTGAATTGGTGCCGCCCCTCTCAATTTAGGTAATAAAGATCCGTGAAGATTTATTGCACCTTTTGGGGCTAAAGAAACGAATTCCATCGGAACTATTTGGCCATAAGCCATGCAAACTATCACATCAAAATTCAACTTTTTCGCAAATTCAAAGTCATTTTTGATTCTATGCGGCTGGAAAACCGGCAAATTCGCTTTTAGCGCAAGTTTTTTAACTGGCGGCATTTCAATTTGATCATGCCCTCTTCCTGTTACCTTGTCTTCTTGACAAACGACGCCAACAACGTCAAAACCCGCCTCCAAAAGGCCAAACAAAGGCTGAACGGCTATTTCTGGAGTCCCCAAGAAGAGGACTTTAACATCATTTGGACAAGTATATTTCATCGAGAATCCTCCTTGAAAAAAACAATTAATTTGTATCGTTACTATTATAAACTATTTATTCGTTAATTTCTTTTGTGGAATGATACAATAACAAAGGCGAGGTAAAATATGAGTAATTATAGTCAAAAAGATTGTCAGAAATTCATTGATCAATATAAGAGTTTGATGAATACATCCCTTACGCTTAAAGATATTTTTGAGTATTTCACGACTGTTAACGCAAAGAAAAAATGCTGTATATATTTCGACGAGGATGACAAAAAAAGATCGTATACATACGCAAAATATAAAGATAGCGTCTGGTTTTTAGCTAAACGTCTTTCAACTTTGCTTTCTTGCGTGCCCGCTGGATCGACGGTTGCTTTAAAGCTTAAAAACTCTCCTACTTGGCCTTTGGTGTTCTGGGCGTTAATAATGACCGGACATCCAGTTTTGTTAATCGCCGCGAACTTACAACACGCAAACACCGAAAATCTGCTTAAAGATTCCAAAGCAACGGCGATAATCGTCAACGAAGAAGATCCATATTCCGTTCCTTCTTTCCGTTTAAATAACGTTAGAAATTCCGAAGAAAATCGTTTGTTTACTCCCTCATGGGCCAATGAAGTTCTTTTTTGTTCTTCCGGAACAACGGGAAATATCAAAATTATGGTTATGAGTGGAAAGAATCTTTGTCATCAAATTGCCGCTGCAGCAAATATCCCGGAAAGAGGCAACTCTTTGATGCATCCTGGTAAAATAAACATTTTGGCAATGATCCCATTTCATCACATTTTCGGATTTGTGGCCGTGTTTCTATGGTTTTCCTTTTATGGAAAAACTCTTGTTTATCCGAACAGCATGAGTTCAAGAGATTTGATTAAAGCTGTTAAAAATGGCAAATGCACTCATGTTTTCTCTGTCCCGATGTTTTGGGATGGCGTAGCGCAAACGCTTCAGCGCAGCGTTTCTCAGCAAAGTAACAGTAAACAGGAACTAGTTAAAAGAATGTTAGACTTTAATAACAATAAAATTTCTCATGAAGAGGCAGGATTCGCTTCAAATCCTTTATTTAATTATTTAATGAGAAAAAAGGTTCTTGGAAATCAGATCGAATTTTGCATTTCTGGCGGGGGATATCTTTTGCCACAAACTTCAGCCTTGATTAATGGATTAAAATACCCATTAAACAACGGATATGGAATGTCAGAAATCGGCGTTACTAGCGTTGAACAGTCAAAAAAGGTAAATCACCGTTTGCTTAATTCGATTGGAAAGCCATTTTACGGAATTGAATACAAGATAATTCCAACTGATTCTTCACATCCAAACGAAGGAGAGTTATGCGTAAAGTCGGAAACGATTCACCAAGAGGAAATAATAAATGGCGCAAGAAGACACACCGAATTAGACAATGGATATTTCCATACTGGTGATATCGCCTATGTTGATAATGCTGGGTTTTATTATATAAAAGGTCGTTTAAAAGATACGATCATAGGTTCAAATGGCGAAAATGTTTACCCCGATGAAATAGAAAGTTATTTCCGTGGAATTAAGCACATCAACAATCTCGTAGTTTTTGGGATGGAAAAGGACAACACCGAAAAAGTTATTCTTGTGGTAGTTTTAGAAAATAACGTTAAAAACGACGAAATTCCTGAAATAAAAAAGAATATTGATTCGATTAACGCCACTTTAGCAAACGAGAAGAGAATATCCTATGCGTATATTTACAAAAAGAACCTTCCAACCGCCAATAACATGAAAGTCAAAAGGTTCGCGCTCAAAAATGAACTTGAAAATAACCCTCAGGATTTCTTGACGTTTGATGGAACTCAATTAGTCAAAAAATGCACTTCTCTTGCTGAATATAGTCAAGATGACGTAAGTAGAATATCTAAGAAAGTTCGTAAATTATTCTCTAAAATCCTTTATCTACCAGAATATAAGATTGACGACGATTCCTCGTGGGGAGAGGATCTTGGCGGCGATTCGATGAGCTACGTAACAATGGTGCAAGAACTCAATTCCATCTTTAAAATATCCATCCCTACAGAAAAATACGGAAAGCTTTTGACTGTCGCTGATTTCACCAAAGAAATACTTGACATTGAGAAAATAGTTAAAGAAAGTGGCAAAAATAATGAAAAATAGTTGTTTTAATTTTATATTAAAGGTAAAATCGAGAACGCATAAGTTAAAAAAGGATTAAAAGATATATGGCAAACATCAAATCACAAATCAAACGCATTGAAATTGGCGAAAGAAATAACGCCCATCACTCCGCTCGTAAAAGCGAAACTCGCGGACAAATCAAGAAAGCTGAAACTGCAATAGCCGCCAAAAATAAAGAATTGGCAACTGCTGAAGTTAACAAAGCAATCTCTCTTCTTGACAAGCTTGCTCAAGATGGCATCATTTCAACAAATTCTGCCAATCGTAAGAAAGCACATCTCCAAGGCGAATTAGCTTCCTTATAAAGATTTAATTATAAAAAATAAATCGAATATTATTTAAATCAACTATATAAATACGGTTGGTTTAATGCGTATTCGATTTTTTTATATCTTTTTGAATGTGACTCTCACATCTTCGCTAGTTATGTCTAAAACCGCATAGCTAGCATAATCATCTCGTGGGCGGCACAAAGATCCAGGGCAGACAATAAACATTTGTTTGTATTTAGTCACCTCTTTAACGTGAGTATGGCCATGAACAAATATCTTTACTCCCTCTTTATAAATATTTTCGAGGGCATCTTCGCCGATTATAGGATGATGTCTAATCATCAAAACACCATAAGGAGTATTAATTTTTCTTTCAAAAGGCAACAATGAAGAGGAATAATAATCACAATTCCCTTTTACTAGAGCAAAAGGAGACACATCTTGCAAAACAAAAGGACCAACGTCACCAGCGTGGAGATATAAATCCGCCCCGTTTTCAATCATGGCAACCTTTTTTAGTTCATAAAAACTTCCATGCGTATCTGAAATGAGGACTATCTTCATAATTCAAAATTCGTTAAAAATAATTCAAAAGCCAATTTATCCGTCATTTTTCCTTGAAAAACACTTGATTCATAAAAATACAATTGGTCAATCGCTCGAGAAAGGCATGAAAAGGACATTTTTTTAATATTGTATAAAGATGCTTTGACTCTACCGGGTGAACAATTTAACTTTTTGGCAATATCAAACACTTCAAAACCACGACGAGATAAATATTTAACTTGATCAAGAAAAATAAATTGATTACAAAGCATATTCATCAAAGGAATCGCTCCGCCAGAGTTTCCTTTAATTTGCATATCTTTAAAAACATGCAAAGCCGTTTGTTTATCGCCTTTTGTTAAAGCGTTCGAAAGAATGAAAATATCATCCTCTAAAGGGGCCGAAACCAACTTTTTTATTGTATCTATGGTAATAGTTTCACCATTAGCATAGGCGATTAGCTTATTGCCTTCTTGAATGAATAAGGAATAATCTCCTTCAATGCGTTCTAATAATTCAGTCGTGGCCTCAGGCGTTATTTTTGTTCCTCTTTTTTCAAAAAACTTTGGAATGAAATTTTGCCAATCGTTTTGGTCGAATGCCGCAACTCCAGAAAATTTGCACCCTCCTTCTAACAAAGCTTTATAATATGCAGATTTTTCATCCAACGCTTCTGAATAAACTAGCAAATAAAGCTCTATATTAGGGTCAGGATTCTTGAAAAAGTTTAGCAATGGTTCATCATCATCTCCGGATAGCAACTTTTTCTTGGTTTTTGTTTTAGAGAGATAATAGAAATTTTCCGCTATAATGGCTTTTTTTTCATATCCTAATGGTAAAGAAAGGCATTCGTTAGAAAGATCTAACAATTTTGCCGTGGACATGTCAATTTTTACATAATTCAAATCATCATGCTCAGGAAGAACTTCTTTAATCATTCTTTGAAGGGGACCTTTAAGCATTCGCGATTGTGGGGAAAATAAGACGTTTATCATAACATAATAATTATAAAATCTTTTCGATTATAAATCACCTAAAGGACGATCAAAATATGTTTTGTATGATATAGTTCCTTCTAAATCCGTTCTTCTATATTTAATATTAAGTTTATTTAGCCGATTTATTACATCTTTATCTGGATGGCCATATTTATTGTTTTGGCCGACGGATATGATACAAACTTCTGGCGAAATTTGTTTTAAAAAATTATACGAGGAGGAAGTTTTCGAACCATGATGTCCGATTTTTAGCACATCAGCCCGTAGCGAAGGGTTATCTTCAATGATTTTCTTTTCAATTGTTGTATCGGCATCGCCAGTGAATAAAAACGTTTTTCCCATGAAAAAAGTCGATAAAACCAAACTTTTTTCATTTTCGTCATTAGCCTCATAAACATTGTAATTGTTAAAGGCTAAGTCGTTAATTTTTAATGGAAAATCTTTCTTACTGTCGACGTATTTCTTGATTATAAAATTTGACATTAAGCTATCTTTGGCTCCGATATGATCATAATCTTGATGAGATGCTATTAAGCAGTCTATTTTGTAGATTTTTCTTTTTCGCAAAAAAGGTATTAACACTTCTTTCGCCATATCAAAAGAAAGAACTCCTCCCGTGTCGATCATAACGGTTGTGTTTTTATCTCTTATAAGTATAGAATCTCCTTGACCAACGTTAATAAAATCAACTTCACTAACAAAGTGATTTTCTAATGGCAATGATTGCAATAACAAAAATATCATTTGAATCATTGATAAAGCTGACGCAAAATGCGTCAATCCAACATCCTTGAAATATACAATTAAAAATAAGATTAAATAATAAATATAGATTCCAGTTAGCGAAAATGATCCTAAAGGAATGGAGAAAGATATTTTTTCGATAAT
>CAVIJE010000003.1:0-45865 GCA_963643355.1 Sodaliphilus sp.
GCCTATATCTTTATTAAAGTCAGCAAAAAGGGGAGGAGACGATGAAAATAAAAAAACTATTTACGCTTTTTTCGGAGTGACGGCTGTTTTAGCAAACACTGGAAAACTATTAAGCGCAGCTGCGAAAACTAATCAAATTAAAGAAAACATTACCCAGCAAATAATGCTGTTAGAAAGCGGTGCAACTGAAAACAATGAAGAAGATCCCGAGGCGATTTTTAATAAAGCTATTGAAGATTACAAAGAAGAATTTGATGATTATATTGACGTTACTGGTTTAAATTTTGAGGTGAAAGAACCAGTAGTTCATTCTGACAGTCCGAAGGCAAATCCAAATGGAAAATAAATATAAATTTAAAAAAGGAGACTTTGTATACTCCAAAGTTTGGTATATTTTTGATTATGCTATTGGAAAAATAGTTCGGCTTGACAACGAACGCGACATGTATGTTGTTATAATGTACTTAGAAACAATTGATCCTGAATCGTTTTGGGGATGGAGTTATATTAAAGAAGACGATCTTGATTTTGGCAGTTTAATTTTTGACAGCGAATCTTGCGATTTCTATCGAAATTGTTTCGCAAAAGATGCCGAATTAAACAACAATAATTATGTAGAATTTTACGATAAGTATTATTTTCTCGCAAAAAAAGTTTATGATGGCCTAATTACCAAAGAAGAATACTATAAAGAAATAATGCCCCTCTTTTTAGAAGATGAGAAAAATGGTTTCAAAAAATCTAAACGCAAATAAGTTATTTCTTTGTTGCCAAGGAAAATGATATTGGTTAAAAAACCGTTACATGCTATCGATAACATTTTCTGATTACTAGATTAATCGCAAAGAAAAAGCTCGGATTCAATTCCGAGCTTTTCCTTAGAAAATTAACATTATTCGTTTGATGAACCGCTATAAGTTACGTAGAGGCTATAAGCTCCTTCTTTCCAAGAATAAGAGTTAGAGCCAGTTTTATCTATTTTATCAAATTCATCTTCATTTCCTTCATAAATGATATGAAGGGCGGATGTTACGCCATAGAATGATTCATCGATTTTCGTAACAGAAGTAGGCATGCTTAATTCAAGAAGACCATCATTCAGGGCAAAGGCGAAATTGCCAAGCTCCGTAACGCTTGAAGGGATTGTATAGGTTGTCTTGCTTCTATTATATGGATAAGAAATAATTTTAGTCATGTCAGCGCTATATAAAACCCCGTCAGAAATAACATAATTTGTATTTTCGGAAGAGATTTTAAAATTAGTCTCATCAAGGTTTAAGATAGCATAGAAAGGGTTGAAGCCGATTTTTGTTAATGTCGAAGGAAGGGAAATTTCCTTTAAGGAGGAGCATAAGGCAAAGGCGTAATTGCCAATTTCCTCTAAACCTTCGGCAAAAGTAACACTTTCGAGAACGCTACATGCCGAGAAAGCGGATTTTCCAATAACCTTCAAAGATGAAGGGAATTCGAGTTTTGTAACATTCGTTAAGTTAGAGAATGCAAGCGTCTCAATCTCTTCAAGACCTTCAGAGAAAGTGATGGATGACAACCTATCACACTTAAAGAAGGCGTTATCGCGAATAACTTTAAGAGATTTCGGGAAGGATAGGGATTGTAATTTAACTAAGCCATAAAAGGCGGATGAGCCAATCTCTTCTAATCCTTCAGCAAATGTAATTGTCGTTAATTCCGAATTTTGGAAGAAGGCGTTGCTAGCAATCTTTTTCAATGATGCAGGGAAGGAAAGGCTAACCATTTTATTGGCATTATAGAAACATGATTCGCCAATGCTCGTTAAGGAAGTAGAGAATGTGATTTTCTCGATTACGCGATTGCAATAGAAAGCATATGGCGCAATTGAGGTGATGGCATTTGACATCTCATATGAAGTTTTTTCGTATCTAGCAGGGAAGGCAACTATCTCGTTTCCTTCCTTGTTCATTAAAACGCCATCGGTTGCAGAATAGTATTTAGAGTCGGCATCAACGCTAAAATAATGCATGTTATATGCGTTTTTGAACGCGCCGTATTCAATGTTATTAATCGATGAGGAAATGTTGATTTTCGTCGCTTCGCAATTATCGAAGGCACCAGAAGCTATTCCAGTAACGCTATATGAAACACCTTTAACGGTGATCGTGGTAGGAAGAAGAACTGGTGTTGGAACCTCATCAGGCGAATAAGAGGAAATCATTGCTTCTTTCTTCTCTTCATCAAGGCTATAAGTAAAATCATTAATATCGGTTTCAATTAGTTTAAAAGAGAAATTAACTGTATTATTCCCGTTTACGATGGTTATAACATAATAGCCATTATCTCCTTTAATAGTTGAACCATTAAAAGTAACAATAGAAGCTTTATATCCTTCTAAAATAGTTGTTTTGATTGTGAAAGTGTCTCCAACGGCAAGATCCTTGAGTGTTAAAGGAGAAGAGCTTGACGCCGTACCATAGGATTTTCCGCTTTTGAAGATTTCAATGCTTCCGCCATCATTGACGTTTATCGTGCAAGAAGGAGAAAGACTTTCTTCGCTAGAAGAAATGGATGAAGCGGCATTTTGTGATTGATTATCGTTAGCACACCCCACAAGAAGAAAGGAAGTAAGCAAAAGTAATAAACGTTGTTTTTTCATAATTATTTAGCTGGGTTTGTTGTATTACCAATATTAGAATAAGACAAAATATAGGTTCCGCTTATGGCGGTTACTTCATCGGCATCGAATTGGGAATAGCCAAAAGGCAAATTCACGTATGAGACATTTTCGCCATCTAAAACAATTTCAACGTCTTGGAAGGAATTTGAGGCGCTCTTTCTAAATGGTGCAACGTTAGGATAGAAACAGCTGATCAAGGCAGATATTGCATCCTCCTCCGCGTCAAAAGATTTGTTTTCCTCATTATATTTAAATAAATCAGAAGAAACTTCGCTTGCTTTAGGGAAGTAGTCGTTATAAGTGTTCTTTCCTTGGTAGAGGGATGGGAAATTAGTGGTTGCTTTCTTTTCCCAAGCTGATGTTTCCGCGTTATATACATAGGAATATAAAGTTCCATCTTCATCGGCAGCTAGATAGAAATCCGTTGTTTTATCAGGATTTTGCTTAGTCGTGTCGTCGTAGTTATGAACGTATATTTCATTGCCGGTGAAATAGAAATCTTGATATGTTGTAGTTAAAGTGCCGCTTATGGAATTTTTCGTATTCATCTCGACAGAAAGTGTGTAGCTGCTAGAAAGCTTTGCTAGGGCTTTAGCTAAGCTTGTATTTTCCTTAGATGCATATTTGCTAACTGAAGGAACGTGATAGACTCCTCCGCGGGAAATGATGAAGTCGACTTCATTAACGATTTTATAGATGTATCCGTATGATGAATCATAGTAGATATAGTCTTCCATTGTGATATGGAAGATATTAAAGAGGTCGCCGGATGCGGTGAAATACGCTTCTTTAACGGAGGAAGCAAAACCTGAATTAAGAGAATAAAGCAAGTTATTTGTGATGATTTCGGCTTTGCTTAAATCGAGGTTGTATTGGTTACCTTTTAAAGTGAAATCTTCTTCCGAAAGAATGCTAAAAGGATTATAGAAACCGTTAGCGGCAAATGAAGAAGTCGTTAAGTTGATGGAATAATCGCGCGAAACTTCGTTTTTATAGTTTAATGTCTCTTTATAAGCGTATCCCTCTTCGTCTTCGAAATAGGTATAGTCTTCCATCGTGATTGACTCACCTTGATAATCTTGGGTCGAGGATTTGTGGATGCCATTGCGCTCGCCTGATTCAAAACCAACGCTAGTTGAATATTCGTTTGTCTCTGCGGTACTTGACCAAACATATGATCCATCGGCGTTTTGACTTTGGGCGACGTATCTGCTTTGAGTTATATTGCCAGAGAGCAAAACACTCTTAGAGAAAGTATAGAGGCTATACGCTACTTTATTGGTTTTATCAATAGATTCCTCACTGCTAGTTACAGGAGTTTCAGAGGAAGTCGGCGTTTTATTGTCGCAACTTGCTAAAAGGGTAAGTGGAGCCAAAATTAAGATAAGTAAATTTTTCTTTTTCATATATTCATCCTCCGATTATTTAAGATTGATGCTAAATGGGGTTTTAGTAGACCCAACATTTGAATAGGTGATAATGATTTCGCCAGTGTAGCCAGTGTAAACGTCTTCATCAAAGACAAAATTAATATGATCGATGTATTCTTTGTCTTCGGTTAAATAAATTTTCATTGTTGAGCAATAGCCGCCAGAAATTTCTTCGGTTACATTAAGCGGTGGGACAAAACAATCTGCGCCAATATATGGAAGATTATCATTTGTTGGCGAATATGAACCGTCTTCGTTTTTATTGAAGATATTTTGTGACATGACGAAATTAGGCTGGAATTCACCGTAATAGTAGTAGCCATCAATTGTTGAATAACTAGATGCGTTATGGGTGAAATTGAACGTTCCGTCATCATTTTTAGCTGATAGGGTGTAAGCACCAAGTAAAGAGGTGGATGAACTTGGAACTAAATAAAGATCGGATGCTGTCGCTTCTGTTGGACCATTTGGATAAAGAGCATAATCATAGACTTGCATATAGATGTTTTTGCCATCGTTATATGTAGTAACGGTTTCTTCGGAGTCAATCTTTTTGCCTCTATCATAGGTAATTGAATGACGTGAAATCGTAACAGAAGAAGCGGATGCCATATTGCTAAGAGCATTGCCTAAATCATTGTTTGCGTCTTTCACTGGCTCAGCTTGCAAAGCGTCTTTCGCGTTTGCCGTACCTATTTCGGATAAAGTTAAGCTAACGGAATAATTTGTTAAAGAATAGTAACTCGTATAGTCTTCGTAAGCTGTTCCCTTATGGGTGTAGGAAGCTATGGTTACTGTTCCAAAATCATCGCTAAATTCCGCTTCTTTGAAAGAAACATTCATATTTAAGAACTTAGATAGGCCGGCAAATAGATAAGTATATAAGATATTTGTTTTAGTCGTATTTAAATAGACTTTTCCGCTTTTCTTAGAAAAATCAGATGCCTTAAAAAGAGTGAATGGATTAACTAAGTTTGATGATCCGTATGAATCTTCGTTATAGCCATCGCTAGAAGAATAGCCGTCAGTTTGTAATTCGTTATTATAATCAACGTAATTTAAGCCAACTTTACCGTTGTTATCATAGGCGTTTTCGCCATTAACATATCTTTCTTCGCCGTTATAGATTTTATAATATCTACGGTCGATTCCGGTGTATTTATCACTATTTTGGTAATGTGTTTCAAGAATATATTCTTTCTCTGTTTTTTCTTTGTTTGTGGCTGGAATATTATAGGAAGAGTCGGAATAATATGAGACCTCCGTATTAATGCTCCCTTTAACTAAAAAACCTTTTTTCAAATTGGCGATTGTTGCTAAATCTTGCTCGCTTAGGGCCTCAACGGTTTCCGATTGCGAATCAGAAGAAGATGGAGTGCCTTGATCACATCCAGCTAGTGGAAGAATGCCGCATAGGGTAAGAATGCATAATTTGATGTTTCTTTTCATTTAATTCTCCTTGTTTCTTGTTTATTTTAATCCGTGCTAAAAATATATAAATCTATAAGCGATTACATTGCCTTTATTTGTAGGTAATGGTAATGACAACGTTTTCTTTTGGCATGGTGAAATATGTAACGCTCCAACCGTATCCAGAAGAATATTGAGTAGTTACAGAACCATTGAAATATACGCCGGTAACGATATTTTCTTGGCCATAAATATAAACGAAGACTTGATCGTTTTCGTTTGCGCCTTTAATGGATTCCTTCGTATCGCTTGTTACATCAGCAAGAGTTTTTGCGAATTTAACTTTAGTCGTTGGGTGAGCTGCATCTTCGTTGTAGGTTAAAGAATAATCGTATGAAGTATCTTCGCCATCGTTTTGATAGGTGACGGTGATATGAACGTTTTCGCTTGGCATCACAAAAGTTGAAACTAGCCAACCGTATTCTTCGTCTTTAGTTGTAAGAGTGCCATTATAGTAAACACCGGTTGTAGGGTTATTATCGTATAGGTTTTGAACCATGACATAAATCGTTTCGCCTGCGGTAGCACTAACTATTGTTCCGCCGTTTACCAAATCATCAATTGATTTCCCAAAAGAAACCAAATCTTTTGAATCATGAGTTAGAGAATAAGAAGCGGCCGTCTCTCCTTCATAAGAGATTGTTATTTCAACGTCCTCTTCTGGCATTGAAAAATAGGTCAGCATCCAGCCATAAGTTTCGTCTACTTTCGTGGTTGCTAATCCGTTAACGTAAACTCCCGCTAAGGTATCATCTCCGTTGGTTGAGACCATAACATAGATTTTAGCACCTCTTTTAGCTTTGCTTATTTCGGCGCCTGTAGTCATAGGGTCATCATCAAAGAATGTAACATAGGTTTCCGGATGTGCGCTAACTGCCGTATAAGTGAGTGAATATTCTTTATCGGGGTTGTCATATTCAACAGTAATGACGACATCTTCCTGTGGCATTTGATATTTATATAGATAAACCGTTTGAGCGGTCATTGGCACGCCATTTGCTTTAACGGCAGTTACAGTTGAATTTCCCGTTGTCCCATCATCGATTTCAACGGCGAATATAGTTCCAACTTTAATTTTTCCATCGCTGGATTCAGTCATGGTTTTTATATTGCTATAAAGCGTGAATTTTGTGTCTGGATGCGCTGTATCCTTTTGAAAGGTGACATTAAAAGTGGTCTTCTCTTCTTCGTATGAATAACCGCATACAGAACATGTGAACTTGCTTTTAGCGACGCTATCTTCTGTGGCAGGAATTGTTGTTTCAGTAAAGGTATGCTTTTCCTTGTTGAATATTTCCTCGCAGTCAGAGCAAGTATGCCAGTGATAGTTTTTGTCGCTTAACCAAGTTTCAGAGATGTTCTTATCGGAGTGAGTGATGCTAGAAACTTCTGAGCTTGAATCGTTATTTCCTTCTGAAGAGGAAGGAGTTGCTTCACCACATGAAGCCATGATAAATGCGCTAGAGATGGAGAACAATCCAATGATTAATTTTTTGTTAGATTTTTTCATTTTATTTCCTTTTTCAAATCGTTTAATCGTTCTTCTTTTAAAGAAGAAGAAAAATACCTTAACACCATAAAGCAAAATATAAAAATTTCAATTATTTTTTTAAGGGCGGCTGCTAATTTTTACATTATTTTGAAAAATGTTTCAGAAATTAAAAGAAAAAAGATGGCATTCAACCATCTTTGTTCGTGAATCAATAAGAAAATTAGATATGGAAATCCTCTATAGCATTTGCTGGAACGACTTTGATCGTTGTAACGTTCTCGCCACATTTAGTTTTGAAATGTATTTTAAGATCGCCATTACCATTTGGCCTTACGATTGCCTGGGCGCGTCCATAATAGGCTGGAGTAACGTTATCTAAATAAGTTCCAGTGAAATATGGACAGGCATTGCCTAAGCCAAGTAGGCTTCCATTTTCGACTTTCGTTACTACGATATCGGAATTCTCTAAAGGCTTTTGACGTCCATCAATATCAACGAAAGTTAATTTTATGAATCCCGTCTCGTTAGCTTTGAGGGTATCTTTTTCCGGTTTTACTTCAAAGAAGGTTTCTTTTTTAACGGTAGAAAGAGAAGTTCTTGCCTTTTCCTTGCCTTCTTTGTCGTAGGATACTGCTTCGATAGTGCCAGGAATGTATTTGATCTTAAAATAGAATCTTCCAGTATCTTTTTTACGTTTTTGTTTTCCGACTAATTTCCCGTTTTGGTAAAGGCATACTTTTTCTTCGCGAGAATAAACTTCGGCGACCATTTCCTTGCCTTCCCATCCTTCATAGTCATAGGAACGGTGAGCCCAAGATAATTTCCATGATGAAGCAGAGTGACCGTAATGGAGGTCTTTTGGTGAGACGCAGGCCAAACCAATCTCTTCTAAGCCAAAAGCTACCTTTGTATAATTCATTTCAGCACACGGGTGGCCTAAAATGTCAATTCTGCCACTTCCAGCAAGTAGCCAATTGGTTTTATCTTCTCTCATACCTTCTCTTTCTAGAGCGACCCAAGAACCAACCCCGGCTTCACCTAGATAATCCCATCCAGCCCATACGAAATCGCCGATAAGACGTGGATTTTTCTCTGCTTGTCTAATGAAGGAAAGAGCATCAGAGCAGAACGTTTCGGAACCAACGATAAATCTATTTGGGTATTGCTTCAAATCATGTTTATAACGTTTGATGCCGTAATTGTAACCAGCAACGTCTAATTCAGCAAACGTCCCCCTTGTTTTTACGTTTGCACGGTGTAATGTGGCACCGGTTTTCATAAAATCGGCACCAAGTATTCCAGCTAAATCATTGAAGAATTGTGAGCCAACGGAAGCTTTTTTCTGCGTTGGTTTCTTTTTGGCGTCTTTTGCCGCTTTCTTATCGGAATATTGACCTAATCCCCAAGAATAAAGGGCGTTAAAGAAGATATTTACGCCACATGTGATAGGTCTAGTCGTATCTTTGCTTTTGATAAAATCACGCATCTCTTTTACGAAAGCGATACCTTTCTTTTCAGAGGTTTCAGCAACTTCGTTTCCAAGCGAATACATGATTACGGATGGATGGTTATAGTCCTTTTCAATCATGTCGGTTAGATCTTCTTTATATGTTTTCATTACAAAAGAAGCACAGTCATGCATCGTTTTATGAATGTACCAACAATCGGCATATTCATCTAAGATTAGAAGGCCAAGTCTATCTGCTTCATCAAGGAAGGCTCTAGAAATAGGATTATGCGCGGAACGAATGGCATTATAGCCGTTTTCGAAGAGTATTCTAGCACGTCTTTCCTCGGCGTCTTTATCGCAAATCGCACCTAAAAGACCATTGTCATGATGTATGCAAGCACCTTTTAAGATAACTCTTTCGCCATTAATCAAAAAACCCTTTTCTTTATTTAATTCGATTTGTCTGATACCAAAATTAACTTTCGCCATATCATCAATGAATTTTAATTCCAAAGTATAGAGATTTCCTCTTCCGACATTCCATAATTTAGCATTAGGAATTTTGACATTTTCATTTAGCTCGTTTCCTTCAAATTCTTTTTCAAATACAGGGGTTTCGCCGTCGATAATGCGAAAAACGCCTTTATTTTGAGTAGAAAATTTAGCAGAAATATTAATCTCTCCGTCTTGATATGAGGTAGTGGTTATTCTTATTGACCTTGGAAGGATATGATCTTTAGGGAGAACCCACATATGAACTGGACGATAAATGCCAGATCCCGTATACCAACGAGAGTTTGGCTGATCGGAATTATCGGCGATAACTTTTATGTGATTTTGGCCGTTTTTGATATAGGGGGTCGCCTCAAATATGAAATCGGTGTAGCCATATTCTCTATATGCAGCCTCTTGATCGTTAATGAAAATTCTTGGGTGACGATAAACGCCTTCAAACTCAAAATAAACCTTTTCACCATCTTTGATTTCGAGATTGAAATCCTTTTCGTAAATATATTTCCCACCAGTGAAAAAAGAAATATTAACTCCGCCAGGATTATTGATATCTCTCTCAGTCCTAATCATCCTATCATCAGGAAGATTTACTTTTTCGGCTTTATCCTTCTTGCCTTCTTCGTAGACTATCCAACCATCATTAAATAACATTATTGATACTCCTCTTTATGACCATATATTATTATCTTTTAAAAAGAAAGCGCTTTCTAGTGCAATTTAGGTCAGGAAAACGGCAAAAAAAGTCAAAATCAATAAACTTGATATTTTTAAGAGATAATTACAAAATATAAAGGAAGAACAAGTACTTATTATGATCCTCCTCAAAGTTGCGATAGTCGAGAACGAAGAAAATGTAGCCGAATTAGATGCTAAGCTTTTAGAACGCTTCGCTTTAGAGAATGAGATTAATATTGAAAAGAAAATCTTTAGCAATGCTTTGGCCTTTCTTGAGGATAAAACAATTTTCGATGCGGTTTTAATGGATATCGATATGCCTGGTATTAATGGAATGAAAGCCGCTGAAGAATTGCGTGCTCAAAATAAAAACGTTGATATTATTTTTACGACAAATTACCCCCAATATGCCATTGATGGCTACAAGGTTGAAGCAATCGATTTCGTTATCAAACCAATTAGTTTTCCTAACCTTTCCTTCGCTATGGAAAAAGTGTTAGAGAAGAAGAAAAATTCCATGAATGGTTCTTTCTTTTTGAAAATTGGATCGATGGCTAGAAGGTTTGATAATGATGAAATCATTTATTTCGAAATGGTCGGGCATAATATCGTTATGCATGAAGAAGGACTTGAGCCTTTTAAAGTCAGAGGTTCTTTGAAAATGATTGAACCGGTCTTGAATCCTGACGTTTTTGTAAAAATCAATTCCGGAATCATTGTTAATTTGTCGAAAGTCCGCTCAATAGGCGATGGACTTTGTTTGATGGATGATGGTGCATCTTTGCCAATTTCCCGCTCGCATAAAAAAGAATTTGCTGTTCGTATAGCCAAATTTTACGGCAATCATTTAGGAGAATAAGATGGAAGAAGGAACGCCTTTACGCCAAATATTGCTTTTAGGAAAATACCAATTTTACCTAGAATTGCTTGTGCCCTTGCTTATTTTGATGATGTTTTCAAAAAAGAGGAAATTTTTCTGGGTTTCTTTGATAGCTGCAATAGGCATTCCTTGCTTTCTTTATTGGGTGCCAAGTCTACAAGTTGAGGCTATGGGATATAATTTTGACTATCTATTTTGCTGCTCTATCCTTTTTGCTTTTTCTTTCCTTTTATATGATGAGTCCTTTATGACTTTGCTTTGCGCTGTAATGATTTCTTTTGCCTTGCAGCATATTGCATGGAATATGTTAGGATTCGTTTATGATTTATTCCCAGAAAATGGGGCCAATCTCCCTACCTATGTGGTATTTCTTTTCTTTGCTTTAGTTTATTTGCTTGTTTACGGTGGCTTTTTAATATTTCATTTGAAACTCAAAAAACCATATCGTTGGCAAAAGAAAGACGCTTTATCATTGCTTTTTGGCACAATCTTGATTTTCTTTGCCGCGATATTAAGCCAGTACATAACCGTTTGGGGAATCGTTCCTAGAATTTACACCGTCGTATTAATGACCTTAGGCGTTTCACTAGAATTTATTATTCCTGTCGCTCACGCATCAGGCGCTAAAGCAAAACAGTTAGAAGACGAAAAGGAAACGTTGAAGTCTTTGTTAGAATTGCAAGCAAAGCAAACAGAATCATCTAAAAAAGAACAAGAGATTCTCAATATGAAATTCCATGATATGAAACATCAAATCGCCATATTAAAAGGAATGGGCGGTAACGAAAAAGACGAATCGTTGAAGGAACTAGAAAAAATAGTGGACTTTTACGGGGATTATGCAAAAACCGGCAATGAAACTTTGGATATTATCCTCACCCAAAAATCACTCCTTTGCACAAACCAAGATATAGTTTTCACTTATGTCATAGAAGGGAAGGCTTTCTCTTTTATGTCCGCCTCTGATTTATCTTCCTTATTTGGAAACATCATCGATAACGCCATTGAAGCGGTTCTTAAATTAGACGGAGATTATCGTTTAATAAAGATTTCGGCTCATGAAAAGAATGGCTTTTTATCGCTTGTTGAAGAAAATTATGTCGATGGAGACGTGAAATTTTCTAAAGGCGGTCTTCCTATTTCCACTAAAGAAAATCAGATATATCATGGCTTTGGAAGTAAGTCGATTAAATATATCGCCACAAAGTATAATGGAACATATTCTTTTGAGCAAAAAGGCAACAAATTTAAGGTTTCCCTTCTTTTCCCAATAAAAAAGTAAGCGCTTACTGAAAATGTCAGAAATCAAACAAATTAATGCCAAACGGCAAATTTGTCTTTTGTAAACGCTTACAATACAGCCATTGGAGTCATTAGACCCAAATATAAAGGAGGGCATTATGCCTAAAACCAAAATTTTTCGTGGACTGACAGCAGTAAGCGTTTTACTACTTTCTTCCTCCACAGTCATGGGCATGATTTTCGAGAAGTATCCTCAGGGAATGGATCAAACCTGGGGCACGACTTCTAGCAAAATCGTAACCGAGAAAAAAGAAGGATCAGAAAATTCTTGGTCCTATGTTTCCAAATTCAAAAACGCAAAAAGTGCAGTAGAAGGATATAAAGACCTCGCACTCCGTGAAGCGGCTGAATCTTTCGTTCTTCTTAAAAACAAAGACAACTGTCTCCCATTAGCTGAAAACCCAAAAGTATCACTCTTTGGTATTAGAAGCTTTGCACCTTTCTATGGCAATAGCGGTGGATCAATTGCCGATAAAAACACGGTTGATAACGGCAATACCATCACCGAATGTTTCAAAGATGAAGGACTTGATTGCAACCCAACCCGTCAAAACGTCTATAAGGCAATCACTAAAGACATGGAATGGGGAAAACAATCCTATGGCGCTATCCCACCAGCCTATACGGAAATTTCCGGAACTGACAAGGTTTATGAATATGGTTCAAGCGATTTAGAGAAAATTGATAAAGACTATAAATCAAAAGATGCCGAATATTCCGATGCTGCGATAGTTATTGTCGGCAGAACCGGTGGCGAACAAGAAGAATTCCGCCCAGGACAAGAAAATTGTGGTTCTGAAACGACAACCGGAAATATTCTTTCTCTTTCTAAAGAAGAAAAAGAAATGATTGCTGAAGCAAAAGCATGTTCGAAAAAAGTCATCGTCTTACTTAACACAACTTGCGTTATGGAAGTAAAAGAACTTAAAGATGACGAAGATGTCTCTGCCATCATGTGGATTGGCTATCCTGGCGCCTATGGTTTTAGAGCGGTTGCTAACGTTCTTCAAGGAAAAATCAATCCATCAGGACGTTTAGGCGAAGTTTATGTAACCAACGGACTTACTGCCCCAGCGATGCAAAACTTTGGTGATGCAACACCGTGGTCAGATTCTGCAAAGAGTGGTGCAGTCAATCTCAATAGCTATTTAATTGAGGCGGAAGGAATCTATACTGGCTATCGTTATTATGAAACGAGATATGCCGATGTCATCGCAGGAAAATCTAATGCTAAAACAGCAAAAGCTGGTACTTATACAACTGGAAACGGCGTTTTAGGAACAGGCGATGGAGAGTGGAGCTACGATCAAGAAGTGGTCTATCCATTTGGTTATGGTCTTAGCTATACAACTTTCGAAGAAACCTTAGATAACGTCTCCATTTCTGGCGATCATAAGAGTGCTGAAGTAACAGTAACCGTCAAGAATACCGGTTCAAAGGCTGGCAAACACGCCATCGAACTTTATGCTCAAACCCCATACACTCAATACGATATTGATAACAACGTCGAAAAGAGTGCCATTCAATTAATCGACTTTGAAAAAACGAGCGAACTTGAAGCTGGCAAATCCGAAACGATCACGATGCATGTTGACCTTGAAAACATTGCATCCTATGACTATACAAAAGCAAAAACGTTCATTGTCGACGATGGAACATATTATTTTGCTCTTGGTGAATCTGCTCACGACGCTTTAAACAACGTCTTTGCAAAACAAAACAATGCAACCGTTAGCGGTGATGCAACAAAGGTCTATGAATTTGAGTGGACAGGTCACGCTGGCGGAATTGATGATAGAACTTTCTCGGTTTCCGATAACCAAGTCAACATCACCAACCATTTAAGCGAAGGCGACTACGCAACTGATTGGAATGCCTTCCAAAAAGATACTGTCACCTACCTTTCACGCAACAATTGGAATGGCACCTTCCCTAAGACCTATTCTGGATTAGAGCCAAGCGAAAGAATGAAGAAACTTCTCACTTGCGATTGGATTGATCTTGAAACTGGCGATATATCCAAATATCAATGGGGCGTCAATAATGGCCTTACAATCAAAGATTTCAAGAATGCCGATTGGGATGACCCACGTTGGGAGAAACTCGTTGATCAAGTAACTCCAGCAGAATTCCTCTCTTTTGCCGCTAACGCTTTCCATAACCTTCAAAATATTGATTCTGTCGGATTAGCGAAGTTCAATTGTGATGATGGTCCTGGTGGATCTGACTCCCATGCTTTCAACGAAGGACAATATCAAGGTGAAGCCTGGACTGATGTAGAGGAAGCAAAGAGTGCAAACGGAAGCTATCTTGGCACACGTGTCACGCCTTCCCAAACTAATATTGCCTACACCTGGAATAAGGAATTAGCCTATGAAAATGGCGAAATAATCCTTGGTGAAACCTCACTTATCTTCAATCTCCCTATCATGATTGGCCCTGGAATGAACATCAAGCGCCATGGCTATAATGGACGTGGTGGAGAATATTTCTCAGAAGATCCTGTTCTTTCTGGCTATATCGGCTCAGCAGTCGTTCAAGGTGCTCAATCAAAAGGATGCCTTGTTAACGTTAAGCACGCCGCCTTCAACGATCAAGAAATTAATCGTTCTGGCGTTGCTACCTTCCTTAATGAGCAAGCGGCTAGAGAACTTGAATTACGTAACCTCAACAAAGCCTTCACAGCTAAAGGAAAACCAGCAAAATGGTATTCTGATAGCAGCAAAGATGACACTTATAAGCAAGGCGCTTTAGGCGTTATGACCTCCTACAACCGCATTGGCGCCGTTCCACCATCCGCTAATAAATCCGTCATGGTTGACATCATGCGTAATGAATGGGGATTCCATGGCTACAATGTCACTGACTTTACTGGCGTTAACCTAAAAGCAGCACCAAAAGAATCCATTCTTTATGGAACAACGGCATTCTGCGGATTTGGCGTTGATTCTGCGGTCACATATTGGGATGCCGAAACGCTTGCTGCCTACCCAGCAATGTGCGAAGCAATGAAAACCAACATCAAATATATCCTCTATTCCGTTTGCCATTCAAACGTCTTAAATAATACAGATGTTACAATCCGCACCGTTCAAGTTGAATGTGCTTGGAGAGTAATGTATAAGACAATGATTGGCGTATCTGCAGGACTCGTTGCAGTCTTCGGAGGATTGTCACTCTTTACAACCTTCAAGAAGAAAAAGGAGGATAAATAATTATGAAAAAGATTTTAGCTAAACAAACCATTTGGAGCTATTTACTCCTTGCCGCGTCAATTCTATTGATTCCTGGGTTTATCATCTTCATGATTAACTCAACAACTGGCTATCTTTATGGCAGTAAGCTCTCAGTTCTTGTTGTTTGCCTTAGCCTTTTAGGAATAATCGGCGGAATCCTTCTAGTCTTATTTGGTGAAAAGCTTGGAAGATTTGCTGGCATTGGCTATGTTGTTATTGCCGCTTGCGCAGCCATCTCTATAGCTGGTATCGCTTGGACGGTAGAAGGGGTTGCGGGAGATATCTTCTTTATTCCTGTTAACTACCCAGCATCCGAAGATACGACATGGGCACTTGCTATAACTTCTCTTGTCTTCTATGGACTTTCCTTCGTTGCTGCAACTGCTGCATGCTTTGGCGGAAAACTCTATAAAGAAGCGGAATAACAAGCATCTTCTAAATATGAAAATAGCCTCTTACTTCGGCAAGAGGCTTTTTCTTTTTTTCAAAAACCCCTATCAAAAGTCCATTATTTTCAAAAATTAAGGAATATCAATTTATAAGAAATCATTTAAAATGACATTTTTCTAGCAATATCTTTTAATGATTCAAAAGATAGGAGCTCATCAACATCTTTCAAAGAAGAAATTTCTTTTTCTTTTAAAATGAAATGAATTTGATTAATAAGATGATCGGAGAGGGTGGATTCTTCTTTGTAATTATCATCGTTTGAGCCTTCGCTTTCTTCATCGATAAGAATGATAATGGCTCTTCTTATTAGCGATAGCATTGATTTTTCTATCCAATAATCAAATTTGACTTGAGGGTTATTGCTTTCTAGATTTAGCAATTTCGCATACATTGGCAAGCCATCTTCAGGAAGATGCCATAAATCAGCAAACAAATAATCTCCTTCGATTTTCTTATTGAGATATTCAAATGCGTCTTCTTTGATGATTTCAATTTTTTCTTTATGAGGGAAGAAGGGGAGGATTTCTTTTTTGAACACGTCAATTATTTTTTGGTTGGCTTCAATTATCGTTACTTTAGAAACTTCATCTTTATTAGAAACCATGAAAGCGTAGTAACCAAGCCCAAGCCCTAGAGTTATTGTATGGCCGTTAGCTCTAGAAACACTCTCTTTCATGGTGTTTATCTCATGAGGCGTAACGCTCATCCAAGTAACGTCATTTTCTTTAAGTGCTAAATAAGGGAACTCTTTTTTGAAGAAGCCAAATGGAGTTTTTTCTTGGAAAAAAGGATCAGAAACGATTATCTCATCATAAACAAATCCTTGTTTAGGCAAGTATTTATCATAGGTTAGCGCTATGTTTCCAATTTTCTTCTTAGAGGGTTTAACCATCTTAAAATATGGATTGGAAAGATAGGGCTCAGGATTGAGGCAATCGATTCTAAAAGGCTCGATGCTTTTTTTAACTTCGTAGCCATTGCTAAGAATATCATTAAAATAATCAGCCTCATCAATGGTGTTTTCGAGGGTATCGAGGTAATACCCATATTGTATAAATTCTTTTTCGCTTAGATTGATTTTCATGTTTATAAGTCTACTTAATTTACCTAAGTTGTGTTAGTCTTATTTCATGAAAAATGAAATTATCCTGACAAATATGTGCATGTTATATAAAGATGATGGGTCTTTTTTGGTTATCAATCGTTTGAAACAAGATTGGCCAGGGATCAATTTTCCCGGCGGACATGTGGAATTTGATGAAGATATTCCTTCTTCGGTAAGGAGAGAGATGAAAGAAGAAACCGGGCTAGACGTAAAAAATATTGAGTTCGTTTCGTATTACGAATGGAACATCAAAGAAGAAAGAAAACGTCATTTATGCCTTCTTTTCCGTTCCAAAGATTTTACTGGGGAACTGAAGCCTTCTTCTGAAGGAGAAATTTTCTTTCTAAAAAAAGAGGATTTAATCAATTATCCTCTTTCGACCGATTTTGATAAAATTCTTGAAATAGAAACCAAGGGAATCATTTAGTTTCCGGATCAGGATTCTCATCGAAGAATTTTGCATCGACCTTGCCAACTTGCGTACGTGGCAATTCTTTCATGATTATGACTTTATCTGGCATATAGGCTGGCGGCAAGGAAGTTTGGATTTTGGCAAGAATCAATCTTTTTGCCTCATCGTCGCTAACTTGGTCACGGCCTTTTCTTGTAACGGCCGCTACACGGAAAACTTGCCCTTTTCTTTCGTTAGGCACGCCATAGCAGTAGCAGGAGTAAATTTCTGGCATTTCCATAATGGAAGATTCAATATCTGTTGGGCAAAGGGTCTCGCCATTGACCTTAACGACTCTTTTAAGTCTTTGGCAGAAATAAACATAACCATCTTCATCCATATAGCCTAAATCGCCAGTGTGAAGCCAAATCCTCCCCTTTTCATCTTCGGTCAAAACCTTGGCTGTTGCCTCCTCATCGTTTAGGTACCCATTCATTGTCATAGGGCCCGAAACAAGAATTTCTCCTTTTTCTCCAAATGGCAATTCGAGGCCACTTTCATCGACGATTTTTGCTTTTTCACCTGGTTGAGGCTTACCGACTGAACCTTTTCTCGCTCTTCCAAAACGAGTGTTAACCATGCAAACTTCAGCTTCGGTAGACCCATATCCTTCGTATAGTTTAGCCTCACTTCCCCAAATCTTCATTGTATTGTTCCAATTATCAAGGAAAGTTTCGGAAATGGCGTCTCCACCAACATAAGCGATAAGCTGTTTTTTTAGGTGATCACCATAAAATTGTTTCTTTGATAGAAGAGCGTTATAGATTGCAGGCACCCCTAAAAGAGTATTGGTGTGGCCTTTTTTGATATGGGCTATTGCTTCCTTTGTGTTGAATTTAAGCATCAAAACAGTTGAGCCACCAAAAGAAAGAGGAGTTACTAATCCCATTCCAAGTCCAAAGATATGGAAAAGAGGAATGGCGGCAAATAGTTTTATTTCTTCGTAAGGCCCACCGATCAATTGGTATGAGGTGCGGCCGAGATAATTAATCGCTCTAGAAGATATTCTAACGATTTTAGGCTCGCCATTTGTTCCGCCGGTGTTTAAATACAAAGCGTCATCATTTTCATCTGGATGGTAAATAACAAGTTCTTTTTCTTTAACCTTTGGCAATTTATGATATTTTTCAAGCCCTTCCCTTGAACGACCGACAGCACGGAAATAACTGGATTTTAAAGCGTTTATCTTGATATAAGGGTTAATCCCGACAATCGTGTATTCGTTAGAAAAATAATCGCGATTCTTAAAACCGGTATTCCAAAGGCAAAACAAGATTTTAGAATTCGCTCTATCCATGAATTTTTTTAAAGTTTCAGGAGGAGTGAGAGGATGGATGTTATAAGATATAGCCCCAATCAATGATATGGCGTAAAAAAGTTCGGCTGCCTCAATGCAGTTTGGTATTGAAACAGAAACAACGTCCTTAGGCTTAATACCAAGAGCCAACAACTTTCTTGCCGTTACCCTAACCCTATTATTAAATTGACGATAAGAAAGAGTTTTATTTTCAAATCTTATGCAAAGATTGTGAGGATATTTTTCTGCCACTTCTAAGAATTGATCGTAAATGCTTTTATCCATATTTTATAACCCCACTATTTTATATCCTGCAGCTAAATAAACTATCGTTAAAATTCCGTAAATTATAGGCATATGCATAATGTATATTAAGAGAGTGTGTTTTCCAATAAATAATACAGGGGTCGCCCATTTTCCAGAAAACCATTCAGGAAGAAGGGATTTTTTATTGGAATAAAACAGTTTTCCAAAAGTAGCGCCAAGGAATAAAACAGCAGTTGTTTGGGTCGGAGAAAAATAATCGTCCCCATATCTAGCTACGCCAAGAAGAAGTTTCCACCAATCTCTAGCATCCCTAGCCACATGAGCCATTCCATTTGTTGTATTAGTTGCAAAATAAGCGGTAACTATTGCGATTATTGACCAAAAAATAGCAGCAGTAAAAGTTTGATAGAACTTATTAAAGAAATGATCAAAAAGAGAATAAATAATCAAGGCAATTGCCATCGATTGCAGGATACCTAAAATAATCGATATCGAAGGTGAATGACGGTAGATATCGCAAGAAACTGAATTATCGTCAAATGCGCAAGCGTGTCCTTCAAGGTTGTTGATAGTAACAGATAACGCAATAAGAACAACCGTCATTATTTCCGCAAGATATGCTAATTGAAAGGCTCTTTTTGCGTTGTTTCTTGCAAATGAGCATGAAATCCCTGATAAAAAGATAAATAAACCAGAAAAGAAAATTTCCAAGAAAAGGAGACAGAACCTGCCTTCTCCAAAAGGGTTTGCTATTCCTGAAGTAACGACGATAGCATCAAAAACGTTTCCACAGAAATAATTCATCGCCCTAATGCTTCCGTTTGAGGCGGATGAAGGATCAAACAAAAGACCCATTAATCCGGTTGCAGAAGCGGCAAAGCAAAAATGAACGGCAATCATTAAGATAATGTCAAAGCCACGCATGAAATCAACTTCAAATATGCGTTTGGTTGCAAACCTATTCGCCAAGCGTTGTTTTTTCATATATTTAACATCAAACAAATTCATGCTTACAAACTATATCATTCTTAAAAAGAAATTAAAAAAGTTTTTCTAATCAAAAAGACAAAATGATCATTTTTATAACCGTTAAGATAATCTTTGCTTTATCTATGATAAAGATATAGACTAATAGCCATGGCGTTAACTTGGAAAGAATTTGAAAATATATTGTCTCATACAAGAAACAATGAGATTGAACTGCTCCACTCAAAAAAGGCTGGATGTCTTTTTTGCGGATACATAATTGATGCAAGGAAAGTAAACAAATGGACGAACGATCTTTCTTCCCCGTCGGCTATATGTCCTAGATGCGGAATGAATATGATTCTTGGCGATGCTTCCGGGCATGATGTAAATAGAGTAAGAATTGACGAAACGCAAGAATTTATCTTGAACAATCCTGATGAGATATTTGACAAACATCACGAAATCGTTGATGAATATATCGATTGTTTTGAAAGAAAAAACATTTTTTACAACGAATTAACGGAATCTTTGTACAAACATTTTTTGTTCTTAGAACTTACTAAAAACAACAACGCATCCGCAGCATACAAAATAGCTGAGTTATTCGAATTTGGCACTCGCTACACCAAACCGGATTACGATATAGCCCTTAACTATTATTCCCATCCTGGCTTAGCCTATGACACACATGCCATCGGAAGATATGGTATTTGCAGCTATAAAGCGGACAAAAATAATGCTTTTACTTATTATTCGTCAGTAACTAAATCTAGTGCACTAGGTTCTTTATACGGTTTATCATATTTAGCGGATATTTATATTGAAGGAAAACTCGATCGCAAAGATCCTGATTTTGCTTTTTCGATTGTTGAAAACGCCTATTTTGAAACATATAACGAGACGTTTTTTAGAAACAATAAAACTTTTTTATCGCCTTTAATTTGCTTAGCCTACCGTATGGGTTATTTCTATGAAAAAGGCCTTGGATGCGTCCAAGATGCGGATTCGGCTTTAGTGTTTTATCTTCTTATCGAAAAGCTATACGATAAGGCCACTAAATCAGGAAAAACAAATCCTGAATGCGACTATTACTATAAACTTAGCCAAACACATTTGAAAAAAATAGCAAAAAAGAAAGGTTATGTGCGAGACGATGCAGTCCTCGATGAGAAAACTTTCGTTAATTCGATGTTCCCCTTTTCCTATGTAGGCGGAGGTAAACTTCAAACTCGTCACCTTGAAATTCCTTATATCGCATTTGTTAGCCCAGAAGAATATGACGAAGAAACTAAAGTGTTTACTTTTAGCGTTAGATATGCGCCAAAAAAGCCTTTGATTATTGATGCTAAACGTCTTTATTGCGAAGAGAATGATTACGCACTTACTTGGAGTTTCAATAATGTTAAAGATGTCATTTATCACTTTGAAGATCAAGATGAAACAATCTTTAGCAAGTTAGAAGTAAATCAAAATGGCATCATTTTCTATTCGCATGAAAATGGCAATGACATCCCTGTTTTAGAAGTGCAATTTGAAAAACAAGGGACTTTTACCGGTGAAAATGAGAATTTAATAGAGGCTTAATTATGGAGAAAAATTCAAAAACGAAAGAAAAAAAGAATGCGCTAAGCGCCCTAAAGGGAAAATATTGGAAAGTCTTCCTTTGCCCAACGGTCAAATTGCTCGAATGTGCTGCTGAGTTAACGACCCCATTCATCATTCGCTATATTATCGATGATGGAATAGCTAATAACGACATTCATCTGACAGTCGTTTTATCTTTGGTCGTTTTTGCTCTAGCCGTTTTAGGTTTTTGCTTTACGATGATCGGCCAATATTTCGCCGCTAGAGTAAGCGCTGACTATTCTTACGATCTTCGCAAAGATATCTATGGTCACATCGCTGAATTGTCCGAATCCGATTTAAATCAATATGGCAAACAAAAACTTCTGACTTTGCTTTCGAACGATGTTTTCTCTATGCAAAATGGCGTAATGCTCTTTATGCGTTTTATATTCCGCCCACCTTTTATTGTTGTTGGCGCAACGATTCTTTCGTTTGTCATTGATTGGAAAAGCGGCTTAATTTTCCTTGCCGTAATGGTTTTAAGCTCGATTATCATTGCCATAATCATGTTAGCCTCGCCAAAAAGATATGCGGCAATTCAATCTAATCTTGATGAAATTTCTCTTTTGTCTAACGACGCTTTGCAAGGTGCTAGACCAATAAGAGCTTTTAACAAAGAAAATTACGAAATCAAAAAATTCTCTTCATCTGTTGAATCTTATGAGAAAAAGAATATGTCTATGGCTGGTTTTAATTCTCTTTTAAACCCTGCAACATTCCTCTTTGTTAATGCCGGAATGGTTCTTATCGTTTATTTGGAATATAAATTCGGCGTTTTAGATGAAACATCTCATGTCGGCTTTATTACGATCGGCCAATTAGTTTCCTTGATTTCCTATTTAACCACATCGTTAACCGCCTTAATTTCATTCCAAAGACTAATCGTTTCAATGAATAAGGCTGCCGCTTCAAAAAAACGTATCGATCAATTTTTCGTTTTCGAGCCAGCTATTATCAATCAAAAGAAATTCCACAAGAATGATCAAATAGAGGATGCTCCTTACGTAAGCTTTCAAAACGTTGGCTTAACTTATGGTAAGGAAGGAGAAAAAATGGCCGTAGAAAATCTCACCTTCGACATCAAAGAAGGATCTTGGATTGGCTTAATTGGCGGAACGGGTTCTGGCAAATCTACAACTATATCTTTGCTTGAACGCCTTTATGAGCCTAGTGTTGGAAAAATCTATTATCGCGGAAGACCACTTGATGAATATGATTTAGATGACCTTAGAAAAGAGATTTCTTTGGTTTCTCAAAAACCATCGATTTTTAAAGGAACGATCCGTTCAAACCTCCTTATTGCTAAAAAAGATGCTACAGAAGAAGAACTTATCGAAGCTTTAAAGAAGTCATTAGCGTATGAATATGTTTCAAAATACGATGATTTCCTTGATCATGAAGTAGAAGAAATGGGCGCTAATCTCTCGGGAGGTCAAAAGCAAAGATTACTAATTGCAAGAGCCATTCTTAAAGGAGGAGACCTTTTGATTCTTGATGATTCGACCTCGGCCTTAGATTATCTTTCCGATCAACAAGTAAGACACAATATTTCCGCCATACCAGGATTAACGAAAATTATCATTTCGCAAAGAGCCGGTTCATTAAAAGACTGTGATTTAATTCTTGTATTCGATAAAGGGAAAATCATTGCTCAAGGCAAACATGAAGAACTCTTGAAAACATGTTCAGTTTATCAAGAGATTTATGAAATGCAAAAGAAAGGGGCTTAATTATGATAAAGAAAATAAAATCTTTCTTACCTTACGTTAAGGGCTCATATGGATTAGTTATCGTTTCTTTACTTTGCGCGTCACTTGCAACAGGCTCAAAACTTTTCATTCCATTTTTAGCAGGTAAATGTGTTAACTTAATGAAAGCGGCGGTCGATAATAACGGGGGAAATTTCTCTTCTATCGCTAGCAATCTTCAACTTTATTTCATCATCATGGCTATCTTATTGGTAGTTGGAACGATTTTTAGATATGTTTTTGACTTCATAACTTATTTGATTGGACAAAGAGTAATTAAAAATATTAGAAATCAGCTTTTCAAGGCAACACTTGAATCCCCAATTTCTTCGATTGACCAATCAAGAAAAGGCGATCTTCTTTTACGTCTTGTCAATGACGTTGAAAATGTCCAAACGGGCTTAATCAGTGGATTTGCTGCTTTTTATGATGGAATCATTTCCATTATCATTACGCTTGTATTCATGTTTACTCTTAACTGGATACTTGGCTTAGTTGTTGTTGGCTTGACACCAATTTCAATTTTTGTCTCAAGATTCATTTCTAAATTCAATAGCAAACATTTCCGCAAGCAAAGAACATCTCAAGGCTTAGTTAACGCTTTTGCGTCTGAAAGCTTAACGAATTCCGAAGCTGTTGCAGTATTAAATATTGGCGAAGACCGCGTAAAAGAATTTGATACGTTATCAAAGGAATTCCGTGATTCGACGTTTAAGGCTAATCTAGGCTCTTCAATTATTAATCCATCAACTAGATTAGTTAATGCTTTAATTAACGGAGCCCTCGTCCTTATTGGTGCTTTGATAATAATTAATGCCCCAAAAGGAATTGGGCTTGACGCTTTCTTGGTTGGTGATTTATCGGCTTTCTTAACCTATGCTTCATCTTATATGCAACCATTTAATGAAATTTCAAATGTTGTTACCGAAATTGACTATGCTCTTGCCTCCTTTGCAAGAATCGATGAAACGATTAATGGCAAAAAAGACGTCAACGAAGGTAAAGAAGTACTTACAGGAAGCGTTGACACCCTAGAAGCAAAAGACGTCACTTTCTCTTATGATAATAAGCGTCAAATCATTAAAAACTTCTCGCTTGATATTTATAAGGGCCATAAGATTGCCTTTGTCGGCCCGACAGGTTGCGGAAAAACCACTTTAATTAACCTCCTAATGCGTTTTTATGATCCGCAAGAAGGTGCTTTCTACGCCAATGACATATCGACAAAAGATCTTGAAAAAGCAGCATTCCGTGAACATATCGGAATGGTTTTGCAAGATACGTGGATTTTCAGCGGGACCGTGTTTGAAAATATTGCTTATGCAAAAGAAGGCGCGACTCTTGAAGAAGTAAAAGAAGCGGCAAGAAAAGCCCAAGCAAGTGGCTTTATTGAACGTTTGCCTCAAGGTTACGACACAATGATTTCCGATTCTTCTGGACTCTCAATTGGGGAAAAACAACTTATCTGCGTTGCTCGTGTAATGCTTCTTGAACCGGAAATTGTCGTTCTTGATGAAGCAACTTCAAATATCGACGTTCGCACGGAAAAACTTCTTTCGGAAGCTTTTGACGAATTGATGAAAAACAAAACTTCGCTCGTCGTAGCCCATAGGCTTTCTACCATCGTTTCCTCCGACTTAATAGTCGTATTGAAAGATGGCGAAATAATCGAAACCGGAAATCATAAAGAACTTATGGCTAAAGGCGGTTTCTATTACAATCTTTATAATGCACAATTTAATTAATGATGAAAAATAAGTCCCTAAAGAAAATAGTTATATCGTTATCGTCTGCCTGCATTCTTAGCGGATGTCAGATTTCTTATTCTCACCCGATAACCCAATCGGCGGCAAAAGAAATTATCGCTTCGACCTCAACTAAGATTGATGAGAGAGACTATAACGAATTTAAGAAGATTTCCTTTGAGTCAAAACTCGTTGAGGAAAAAACGACGTCTTTTTTCAATGTGCTTTTTCTTGAGGTTACCTATAAATTTGAATATGTGTCTAGCCCTTATTCATTAAATATCGATATCACATCAACAAATAAAGAAAATAAAAAAGTAGAAGTCGAATCGCAAAATCTCTCAATAAGTAAAACGAATGATACATACATGATATCAGTTAATGGGGATGATGCAGTTGATATAAACCAAGATGATTTCAAAGCTTATTGGACATTTTGTGATTTTTCAACTTACATCAAATCAATCTCTAGAAAACTTATTAAAAAAGCTGACACTTTGATCAATTCGGTTGGAAACACAAACGATAATAAAGAAAATAATCTCGTTGGCTTTCAAACATCTTCTAGTGGCAATTTAAATCTTGATATAGCCTTTGAAGGCTCAGAATTCGGTGCTAAGGATTTATTCTTTGAAACAAATTACAATGCGGATACAGCCACAACGCTAACTATCTTGATGAATGATGGATTAATTGACAAATTCTCTTCAAAATACGCTTTTGTTGTGAATGAGACGAATGATTATTACCTTGCTGGGACTTACGAAGGAAAGATTACTAATTTCCTCAAATACGAATGAAAAAAAGAAGTGAAGCGACAATTTCCTATACGATGAGCAGAATTCGTAGCAAGGATACATCGATAGAAATCAAATTAAGGAAAGCTTTATACAATAAAGGATATCGTTATCGTGCCAATTCTAAATATATTTTTGGGCACCCTGACATATCCTTTAAAAAATATAAGGTCGTTGTTTTTTGCGACTCCGAATTTTGGCATGGCAAAAATTTCGAAGCGAATAAAAGCAAACTTCATTCAAATTTGGATTATTGGATTCCTAAAATCGAGCGCAATATCGCAAGGGATATCGAAGTTAATGAGCATCTTAAAGAAGAAGGATACACGGTCATTCGTTTTTGGGGAGAAGAAATCAATAAAGATCTCGATTCCTGCGTAAGACTCATAGAAGATGAATTAGCGAAAAAAGGCTACAAAAAAATCCCCAATTAATGGGGATTTAATTTGAATTATTTTACTTATTTTTTTGCTTCAGCAAAGAAGTTCAAGAGCGCAAGTCCTGCAGCAAAGAAGCTAAAGACAATAACGCAGATGCTTCCGGCGCCAAGCGTGATTTCGGCATGGGCATTAAGGAAATGCTCATAAGTGTCAAATCCACTGCAGTATCCAGCGTTAGCGTTATAGAAGAAACGGATTGCGAAGAAGAAGAGAACACCGGCGGCTATTCCAAGAACTATTTCGATTAAAGGAATAAATTTTTTACCAGCATCGCCAAGCATGAATCCCATAAAGCCAGTTAATACAAGAAGCATTAATAAGCAGAAGGAGATAACGAGAGGCCAAACAATTTGATAATCGCTATTGTGCATGCCAAACATCGCAACAAAGATGTTTCCTTCAGGTGAGCCAACCTTCTCTGAGAATATATCGGCAAACATACACATAATAGCAACAAATGCCGAGAGTGCAACGAGAACCGAGAATACTCTAGTATTAGATTTCTTTTTCATAATTTTTCTACGTCCTTTTCAATAAAAACAACTTAGACATAAAGTCTACCTTGAATATTCTACATTTATTTTAAAAGTGCTTAAAGAGTTTTATTCATAGAATAAGCGTTTTTCTTCTTAATGTTGAAATATTGATGGGTTTAAAAAAGATTAAATGCCTAATTATTATATTTTTGATATGATTGTTGCTAGGTTAGGGGAAACATCAGATAACGTTTCTTTTAACGAAAGGACGTCTTTTTGGAAAATTAAGGTGATTTATGAACCCATTTTGTATTGTATGCTTAGCGTTCTATGGACTAATTTCTGTAACAAACCTTTGTTTTTGTTTTTTTGAAAACGAAAAAATGCGCAAGGTGACAAAACCATTTTGTATGCTTAGCTTGCTTATTTTCGTTTTGATTTTTGATTGCAATAATATTTGGCTATGGCTTTCGTTGCTGCTTGCTTGGATAGGCGATGTGCTCTTTATATTCAAAAAGAAGAAGGCTTTTGTAGTTGTTGGGATCTTTGCTTTCTTATTGGCCCATATTTTTTATCTTCTTGAATTTGGCTATATTTTCAAAAACGAATCGGAAGAATTGTTCAATGCCTATTGTTTCTTTCTTAGATTCTATCCTTTGTTTATCATTCCAGCCATCCCAGTATCTTTGATTTTATCCAAGAAAGATATAACGTTAACAATCGTTGGCTCTATCTATCAATCGATTTTGATAATGGTTTTTGCTTCAGCCATCTTTGCTTTGGCTAACAAATGTTCCGTGTATTTCATCATGATCGCAATAGGAGCTACGCTTTATTTCACTTCTGATTTCTTTAATGCTTATACAATGTTTATAAACAAATTAAAAAAACGTGAACTGATAATCATGTCCACGTATTTGTTTGCCCAAGTCTTAATTTGTCTTGGCTTTTATCTAATTGTTAGTGTTCGTTAAAAAATCAATGAAGGCTTTTGAGGCTTTCGAACGGTGAGAAACGCTGTTTTTCTCTTCATCAGTCGCATCACCAAAACATTTGCCTAAATCGTTTGATTTAAAGATTGGATCATACCCAAAGCCATTAAATCCACCAACGTGATCAATAATTTCTCCTTCACAAACCCCATTAAAGAAATGTGGAAGAGCATCTTTACCTTCTAAATAGCAAATTGAACAATGGTAAGCGGCTTTTCTATTTGGATTTCCTTTTAGTAAAGAAAGAACATGCTCATCGACTTTACGGTAATCATTAGAAATAGAAGAAGCCCATCTAGCTGAATTTATTCCAGGGAAATGCTCGCCTAATCCTTCGATTTCAATACCTGAATCATCAGAAACAACGGCCATATTCAACTTATCGGCAAGAAATTTAGCCTTTATATAAGCGTTCTCTTCGTATGTTTTGCCGTTTTCCTCAACATCAATATTAATATTTAAATCTTTAGCAGAAATAACTTCGTATCCTAAAGGCTCTAGAATTTCCTTGAATTCGCGTACTTTATTTACATTATGTGTTGCAATGAGAATTTTCTTTTCCATTTGAATCGCTCCATATCTTAGGTATTATAGGCAAAAAATAAAACTCGGCAATAAGCCGAGTGATATTTTAGTGGAGCAGGTGACGGGAATCGAACCCGCATGGTTAGCTTGGAAGGCTAATGTTCTACCACTGAACTACACCTGCAACCTGGCGGACCATACGAGATTCGAACTCGTGGTCTTCTCCGTGACAGGGAGACATGTTAGGCCGCTACACCAATGGTCCGTATCAGTGCGAGAGAAACTATATCACACCTCTCGCAAACAAGCAAAAGTTTTTTCTAAAATTTATGCAATTTCGATAAATTTCTTAACTGCATCCTCGCCAATATAGCCAACTGATTGGTTAACAAGCTTGCCATCTTTGAAGAAAATAAGGGTAGGAATAGAGACGATTCTATATTCTCTTGCGAGATCTTCGCACTTATCAACGTCAACCCTAAGCAAAGTATATGTTGGATTCTCCTCAATGACTTTTTCAACTATTGGCGCAAGCATCTTGCAAGGGCCACACCAAACAGCATAAAAATCAACCAAGACCTTTTCGCCTTTGATTGCTTCATTAAATTCTGAGACTGTTTCGATTTCTTTAATCATAGATAATTCTCCTTTTTCTATTTAAATATTAAACCAAATATCAAAGCGATTAAAACGATATGCACCGGATAATACAAATAAGTTGAATATTTAAACCATTTCTTGTCATATCCACGCTCGCCATTATAAAAGATGATAACGAAAATAGATAAAATCGCATATGATTGAGGCACCATAAGAAAATATGGGTCATATTGCGGAGATAGGTATGAAATCGCCCAAAAAATTAAGGTAACGACTAATATCACCGTCGCGGATATCGTATTTATCAATCCTTGCAATTTTTTGCCTTCTTTATATGGCGACATATCGATTTCCGCTTTCTTTTCCATTTTCTCGATGGTTCTTAAAGCTAAAGGCCTTGCATAATAAAGACCTAAGAAAATAATGAATCCCATTAAAGAATAAGCACAACGTGCCCATTCTGGAATAATGGTAGACCAAGTTGAAGTCATGTTATTAAAAGAAGCGAAAACTTCGGAAACTTGCATAGCATAGGAAATAACAATAAAGCCAAGCGGAATAATGCTAAAAATCTTTAACCATCCCTTCATTTCGATGAAATAAATGAATAAGGCATAGCAAAGCAAATCGGTAAAGGCTTGAGCCAAAGGAGAAGTGATTCCAAATGGCTGAACGGTATTCAATACAAATTGAGCGACAAATATAACGCCCCAAAGAATTGCTAAACGCAAAATGTAATTGAGTCTGTCATGCGTTTTATGAAGCCCTTCGGCTAGCATGAAAATAAAGACTGGGAAAGCGATTCTTCCTATAATTCGAAAAACAACACCTGTGTTTGCCATTGCTATGTTATTAACGGCATATTCTTGCAAAAAATAACCGACATGATCCAAAGTCATGCTTATTATGGCAATAATCTTAAGCCAAAATTCGTTTAAAACTAACGTTTTTTCTTTCATTGTTAATTTCCTTTTTGAGATAAAACCAAGATAACCGACAAAAGATTATTGAAGGCGTGAGCAGCAAAGGATGCAGAAAAGCCGAATTTATCGTAAGCAAAGCACAAGCACAAGCCAGCAATTAAATATGATGGATAGGAAAGCCATTCATTAGCAGAAGAAAAATCTTTGATGTGGATTAAACCAAAGAGGATGCCAACAACTAAATAAGCCAAAACGGTATTTATGCGTTTCAAAAAGGTAAAAGCACCAACTCTATACGTTAATTCTTCAACAAAAGGCGCGATAATTCCTGTTACGAGAACCGCTAAAACCGGCGAAAGAAGAATCGTCGATTCAACTGCTCCTTGGTTGATGTTCGTATCGGCACCCAATTTATTGGATATCATCCCCCAAATTGAGGATAACATAACTATGCCAAGGCCAATTCCAAGCCCGATTAAAACTTTGTATGATAAAAACGATTTAAAAAGTCTGATGTTATCTTTCCATAAAAACAGTAACATGATCGCGAACATAATAATGTATGCTGAATCATTAACTATCAAAGTAAATTCAGCCGATGATGCGTAATTGTTTAATGCCGTTGTAAGTTCGTCTCCGCTCAAACCTGATGAAAATAAAATTCCTGATTGCCTAAATAAAACAATAACTCCAATTATGTTAGCAACAATGCTTAAAAGAACTAAGCCAAACACAAAAAGAATGATTTCTCTAACCGGGCCAATAGGCAAAAGAGAAAAAAAAGAACGTTTCTTTGGGTCATCGGAATCATTTTTTGCTTTGCAAGAGGGGCATTCATCCCTGAGCCAATCATATTGTTTGCCACATTCTGGGCATTTAGTTTTCTTAAAAGGATTTGATAAGTATTTCATGGGTTGTATTGTAAAGCAATATCAAAGATATTTCACTCATATTTTTAGCCAATAATTGCTATAATGTTTCGGTATGATTGTCCCTTATTCTTATCAGGAAAAAGAAATTAATGTTTTAGGATCTAGATTCATTGCAATTTTGCTTCCGATGGATGATTTTAAAGACATCGATCGTATTCTTGCTAACATTAAAGAAAAATACCCTAAAGCAACCCATTACCCATATGCGGCAAGATTCACTCCTTACGAGAAGGCAAGTGACGATGGGGAACCATCTAGGTCTACTGGCATACCTTTGCTTAGTTTGCTTGCAATGAAAGAAATCGATCACGCATTTCTTTGTGTTGTTAGATATTTTGGCGGAACGAAGCTTGGACTCTCAAGACTTACTAGAACATACCGTGAAGCTGCTTCTCTTTTGATAGAAGAAGGGGGTTTTGCAAGGGAAATTTGGATTTCTAGCAAGAAAATCGAATTATCTTATTCGGATTTTGAATACCTAAAAAGAAAATTGAAAGATCAAGACGTTGAAATAAAAGATGTAAATTATGACATTTCAGTAACGCTTTCTTTAGAAGGAAATGATAAAATCATTCTAGCGGCTTTGGAAAATTTCCCAAATGCTAAGGTTATAGAAGAAAAAGAGATACTAACGAAAAGGAGAATAAGCAATGATTAACGCAAGTGAATTTGAAGAAAGACGTTCTCGCTTACTCGGAATGATGGATAACAACTCCGCCCTAGTTATATATTCAGGCGTGAGCAAAATCAGTAGCGCTGATGAAACCTACCCGTTCGAAGTTAATAAAAACTTCCATTATTTAACCGGAATCAATCAAGAAGATTCTGCCTTACTATTGGTTAATTCATATGGTGAAATGAAAGAATTTTTGTTTATTTCGCCATTCGATGAAAGAAAAGAAAAGTGGTATGGCAAACGTTTGACTCCTCAAGAAGCAACGAAAATATCCGGTCTTAAAAACGTCCAAATAATCGATTCTTTGACAGCTAAGATCGATGAAATATTAAACCCTAAATTCCAAGTTTATGGCGAAATCAATAAACTTTATCTCGATTTAGATCGTGAAATAAAGATTGCTGATGATATGACGACAAGAGATCAAAAAAGAACTCTTGAAACGACGTATAACGATGTTGTAATTTCCGATGCTTATCCTTTAATAACGACTTTACGTTTAAGAAAGTCAGTTACCGAAATTGCTGAACTTCGTTCCGCAATCGACACAACGCAAATTGGCATATATTCCATTTGGTCTTATATGAGACCTGGCATGAAAGAATTTGAGCTTGCCGACCTTTTCCAAAAAACGGTTAATGACTTAAATGGCTATGAAGGATTAGCCTTCCCTACGATTATGGCTTCGGGAATTCATGGAACGGTCCTTCACTATCCATCGCCAATGGACACATTAAAAGATGGTGATTTGCTCCTTTCTGACCTTGGTTCGAGAAAAAATTTCTATTGTGCAGACGTAACTAGAACAGTCCCAATCAACGGAAAATTCTCACCTTTGCAAAAACAAATATACGAAATAGTTTTAGGGTGCAATAAGATGATCGCTAATAAGGCTAAGCCTGGTATAACAATTGATGATTTACAAAATGCTGCCGAAGATTATCTTGCAAAAGAATGCTTAGCTGCAGGATTCATTGAAAATAAAGAGGATATAAACAAATATTTCTTCCATGGAATCTCCCATTTCATCGGCTTGGATACCCACGATCCTTATGCTAGCGTAACATCTAGAGAATATAGACAATTGCCTCTCGAGGCTGGAATGGTCATTTCTGATGAACCAGGCTTGTATATGGCTGACAAAGGCATTGGTATAAGAATTGAGGATGATTTGCTTATTACGAATGATGGCTGTGAAGTCTTAACGAAGAAAATCATCAAAGAAGTTTCCGAAATCGAAAACGCCTTGGCAAACAAAAATTTTTAAGTTAGTTAAAAAAAGTGACTTTGATTGATTCAAAGTCCTTTTTATTTACTTAAATTTGTAAGATAATAAATATAACATATCCGAAAGGACATTTTAAATAATATGAAGAAGTATATTTTGTCTATTGATCAAGGCACGACTTCAACCCGTGCCATCTTAATCTCCAAAGCGGGAGAAAAACTCTATCAGGCTCAACGTCCTGTTGAATGCCTTTATCCAAAACCAGGCTGGGTTGAACAAGATGCAAATTCCATTTGGATTTCTGTCGTTGATGTTATCAATGAATTGCTTATTGTCTCAGGCGCTTCAATGGAAGAGGTGGCAGCTATTGGAATAACAAACCAAAGAGAAACTACGGTTGTTTGGGATAAAAAGACCGGAAAAGCCATTCATAACGCAATCGTTTGGCAATCTAAGCAAACTCAAGATATTTGTGAGCGTTATTTAGATAAAATGGATTTCATTCGTGGAAAAACTGGCTTACGCATAAATCCATATTTCTCCGCCTCAAAGATTCGCTTTATTCTTGAAAATGTTCCTGACGCAGAAGAAAAAATGAACAATGGTGACCTTCTTTTTGGCACAATTGATACATGGATAATTTATAAAATGACAAGAGGAAAGGTTCATGCGACCGATTACTCGAACGCTTCAAGAACCCTTTTATTCAATATAAATGATTTAAAATGGGATGATGAACTTTTAGATATGTGGGGTATAAACAAGAATATGTTGCCTGAAGTAAAAGATAACGATGCCGATTTTGGCGAAGCGTCTTTCTTTGCTGGGGGAGTTCATATCTTCGGTGTCGCAGGTGACCAGCAAGCCGCTTTATTTGGACAATGCTGCTTTGAAAAAGGACAATCTAAAAACACCTATGGAACGGGCTGCTTTATGCTTATGAATTGCGGTGAAAAGCCAATCATTTCTAATAATGGCTTATTAACGACAATTGCTTGGAAAATAGGAAAAGAAACAACGTATGCTCTTGAGGGATCGGTTTTTATCGGTGGAGCAGTCGTTCAATGGCTTCGAGATGAGATGGCTTGGTTTAAACATTCCTCCCAATCGGAAGAATACGCTTCAAGAAAACCTGATACGAATGGCGTTTATGTCGTTCCAGCTTTCGTTGGACTTGGCACCCCTTATTGGGATGATGATGCAAGAGGCGCGATATTCGGCTTAACTCGTGGAGCCGATCGCCATAATATAGTTAGAGCCGCCCTTTATTCGATCGCCTATCAATCCACGGACGTAATAAAAACGATGCAAGATGACGCAGGACTCGATTTAAAGGTCTTAAAAGTCGATGGAGGAGCCTCGGCAAACGATTTGCTTATGCAATTCCAAGCAGATATTCTTCAAGCGGAAGTTAGACTTCCATCTTGCGTTGAAACAACGGCTCTTGGAGCGGGATATTTAGCTGGACTTGGCTGTGGTTTTTGGAAAGATCTTAAAGAAATTGAATCTAATCACACTTGTTCAAAACGTTTCATTCCGCAAATGAAAAAAGAAGAAGCCGACAAGCTTTATGAAGGCTGGCAAGAAGCAGTTAAAGCAACTCGTGCCTATAAGCCAAAAAATTAGTTATAATACTTACGTGATTAAATTTTTACCCGAAAAAGAATACGTAATAATTACTATAAAGGAAAGATCGCCTTATTATGAAAATCTTAAGGAATCTTTTTCTTTAAACCTTGAAATTTTCACTTTAGAAGAAATGATCAATCTCTTTGAAAACGAAAAACATCCCGAAAAGCATTTTATCGACAAAGAAATAATTATTTCTGGATATAAAAAAGAAGGAGACATAATTGCTCATTATCTCAATTCGCTTTCTGGAAACATGGCGATTGGCTACGAATTAGAGAATTAACTGCTTTACAAATTATTTTCATTTCAAATTGTTGAAAAGAATGTAGAATAAAACCATGAGTAGAATTTTAGCGAAAGAAAAATATTATTCATTGTTGGATGCATTAAAGGTCTCCCCTACATTAAACAGAGAATTCCTTTATACGCTCTATGTTGACGCTAAAGAATCTTCCCAAGGATTTGCCGAAAGCAATGACGCTATCGCAAACCTTGATGTAAATGACGTGACTTTAACTCTTTATTTGGTTAATGAACATCATTTTTATTTGATAACCCATCAAGATGATAAGCAAGAAAATCTTATCAATGACGAAAAATACGAACAATTTTTGCTTTCTATCGCTTTGGACAAATATTATACAAACGAGCATCTTTCGTTTAAAAATTCTGCTTCATCGAATCGTTTTCAACCTGAAATATCTACTATATCTCTATATATAAATTTTATACTTGGGATGCTTTCGAGATACAAACAAGGAAATCCTTCGCAAACGTTAATTGTCGACATTTTGCAAAAAGGTTTTTCGATGGCCCAGTGCATACTTTCCTTACTGACTGGTGGTTTTGAAACTGAAGCTTTTTCAACGTGGAGAACGTTACATGAAAATGAATGCATACTCCTTTGCTTAGTCCGTTATGGTCAACCAATAATTGAAAGATATCTAAAGCATTTGCAATATGCTCTTTGTTTTAGAAGTGGCATGCCGACAAAAGAAGAAACCGATAAGGTGTTCGAACAAATAAAATCAGAGATGAAAGAACATGATTTAAAAAGCAAGGACATGAAACGCTTTATCGAATATGGGTGGCTTTATGCCATACCCCATATTGACGAAGAAGAAGGCTTCAAGCTTAACTTCCGTGATGGAGTCGAAAGAGCGGCAAAACTTCGCGATTATTCTAAAGTGTATGAAATGTCTTCTGAAATTGCCCATTCTTCGCCTTTATTGATTTATTCTCGCAAAACTTATTTCTATTTAATAACTCTTATAAATCTTTATGAGTCATTCTTTAGAATCGAAAAGGTTTTCTCCTCGCTCTATCTTTCTACAACCAGCAAAGAAGAACAACAATCTTACGTTAGGATGCAATCGCTTTACCGTTCTGAGTTAAATGCGGCATACACCTTGATGCAAAAACGTTGGCAAAAACTAAACGAAAACAAATAATCAATACACGTACTCGCTATTATTGATAAAAAGAATTAAAAAAGCCTTGTTAAACAAGGCTAATTTTTATACGTCTGCGTAGCAAGATCCGCCAATGAATTCCCTCATTAAGGAATTTGATGGAACCCATTCATCGGACATGTCGATGAAGTATTTGAGCATTCCCATCAAACGATGTGCGTCGGAATGATATGGAGAATCGTTTGGCATGCTTTGAAGAAGTGGAACGGCATATTTTTTCATAACGGCTAATTCATATGGCAAGAAGGAATTAAAGACGTAATCGCAACCTTCTTGATATGGGTAAATCCATTTGAATTCGCCAGCTCTGACCTTCGCCCATAAAGAGAAAGTTTCTTCAGCACTTGAATTTCTAAATTTCTTGTCTCTAACAAGTCTTCTTAACAAACGAAGATCGGTTAATGAAAGAGGGTTATGGTCATCAAGATTGATTTGCGCTTGTGGCGAAATGAAGATTTTAAATTTTTGGCTTTTTGGAATTTGATAAGTCAAACGATCGTTCAAGGCGTGGATGCCTTCAATGATGATTGGCTGGTCTTTTTCTAATTTAACCTTTCTTCCAACGACGCGATGTCCAACGGTGAAGTCAAATCTTGGCAATTCGGTCTCTTCCCCATTAATTAAAGACAACATATTTTCATTGAAATAGTTGATATCGATTGCATCGATTGTTTCATAATCCGGAAGGCCATCTTCACCAAGAGGCGTTGCCTCTCTTGATTTATAATAGTCATCCGTGGAAATTCTAATTGGTCTAATACCTCTTGAAAGAAGTTCGATTCTTAAGCGATTTGCAAACGTTGTTTTTCCCGAAGAAGAAGGGCCTGCAATACAAATGACTCTAATGTTTTTGATGTCATCTTCGATCATTTGCCCCAATTCGGCTATTTGACGATTGTGCCTATGCTCGCAAACGTTAACTAACTCGGCTGCCCCATTTGTTTTGATTTCGTCGTTGATCCCGGCAACCGTGGAGATTCCAACAACTTTAGCCCAGTCGTGGGATTCTTTGAGAATCTTCCTAAATGTTGGCGCATCTTCAAAATCTGGAATGAGCCCGTTACATTCGCTACGTGGATATTGCACGAGGAAACCCTTGCCGTAAAGATGTAGCTTATATATCTTCAAATATCCGGTAGATGGCACTAAATGAGAATACATATAGTCTAAATAACCATCGCATTCATATAAATGAACCGTTTTTTCCGGACGATAGAAGAGAATATCTTTTTTATCGGCGAATCCTCTTTCGTTATATATTTTCTCCGCTTCGGAATTTGGAACGACAATTCTTTTTAATGGAAGATCGGCGTTTACTAAGTCTTCAAGCTCTTTGCTCACTTTTGCAAGCATCGCGTTATTGGCGTGAACGTTTGGGTCAAGTAAGTGAATCGAAATACAACGTGATATGTTGTAGGCCAAGCGAATATGAAGGTTTGGATAAGCTCTAGAAAAAGCCATAGAAATAAGATATCTAAGAGACGCTTCATACATTTTCATCGCTTGAGAAGAAGTTAAATCTAAAAGTTCAACCTCGGCATCGTAATATATTTCGTAGGTTAATTCTCTAACGCGATTGTTTACTTTCGCACAGATAATGGTTTTATTTGCTCTTTGTTCATCACTAAGCAAAGACAAAACAGAAACCTTTTTGTCAAATTCTTTTTCGACATTTCCAAGTTTTACTTTAAACTTTTGCATATTTTTCCTCCTAATTTATGATTATAACTAATAATTTTTCACCTAAAAGCTAAAAATGCTTTGCCCACTATGATATTAAATTCACATTTTTTATGCAAGCGCTTTCAAACCTATTGCAGAATAACCTTATAACGAATATTTATCATTTCGTAAACTATATATAAATTTTTAAAAATTTAAAGGACAAAAATTTTTTAAAATGTTACAATTTACAAGGTGCGAAAAAGATGATGAAATTTTATTTAAAACTAAACCGCGATCAAAAAATATTCTTCTGGCTTGCTATTCTAGCACTAGTGGTGTATTTAGCTTTAGTCCCTCTTTATTTTTTTGGACTAGATAAAGGCTATCAATATCCTAATGGCTGGCTTCTTGGTTCCCTCGTTTCGCTTGTTGCTTATATCACTTTAATTAAGATGTCGAGTGCTGTCACTAGCAAAGACACTTCTAAGAATCTTCCCCTTATTATGCTTTCGTCCGTTTTAAGACCGATGCTTTATGTTATAGTTCTCCTTTTTTCCGGAATTTGCACTTTTAAATCTGAATGGTTAGGCGGTTTTGACATGTTCTCTTTTTGGACTTGTTTCGCTGCCCTTTTGCCTATGACGGCAATAATTCTCATTAGCCATTTCATTGATGCAAAGAAAGGTGAGAAACCTGGTGAGGCTAAATGATGTTTTACGCAGTTGATTTAAGCGAAAGACTGAAAGACATGCTCACTTTTGACTTGGAGCATTTAGTTGGACCTCTTTTTTCTTCTCTTTTGATAATCGTTGTTTTGCTTATTCTTGGAAGCGTCATTGGAATTAAAGCTAATAAAGCGGTAAAAAACGGTGACTATAAAAAAGCGCCAAGAGGTATTCTTTTCTGGGCTGATGCGTATTATGACTATGTTAGCAATTTTACGATTAGCAACATGGGCAATTCATCGAAATTATGGAGCGGCTATTTCTTTACTTTATGGGCATATCTATTTATTGCCTTCAACGTTTCCTTGTTTGGCGTCCCATCAGTTATCGATTGGTTACCAGGCCCTCTTTGTCTTTCAATAATAATGTTCTTTTGGATACACGTTATCGCCATAAAATATCAGCATTGGTCGTATTTAAAAAGATACATCGACCCAATTCCTGTTTTCTTGCCAGTAAACCTTATTACAATGTGGTCTCCAATCATTTCAACAACCATGCGTATGTTTGGTAACGCTTTGGCTGGCACCGTTATTATCACTCTTCTTCAATGGGCCTTATCTAGCCTTTCGGCCACGTTATTTACGAGTATGGGTGCTTCATTAGAGGTTGTCAGCGCAACTTCATCTTGGAGCAGTTGGTGGAATTCCTTCCCTTATTGGACTGGTACCATTCTTTCGCCGATTCCGATTGGAATCTTAAACGCTTACTTTAGTTTGTTCTCCGGGTTTGTTCAAACCATGGTCTTTGCTTCTCTTTCATCCCTTTGGATCGCTCAAGAGAAGCCAATGGACGAAGACAATGTTTATCTTGCCTTCCGTCCTGTCCCTAAAGAACTGCTCGCTTACGAACAAAAGGATTTAAAAACAGAAGTTATAGGAGGAATGAAATATGATAACTGATGTTGGTTTAAAAGCTATTGCCGCCGCTATTTGCGTCGCTTTTGGCATGATCTCCGCTCTTGGAGAAAGCTGGATTGCTTGCCACACTATTGATGGAATGACAAGAAACCCTGAAATGGCCGACAAATTAAGAAGCAACATGATTGTCGCTGTCGCTCTTGACGAATCTACCGCTATCTACTGCTTAATCGTCGCCATCTTAATCATCTTCGTTATGTAATTGGAGCAAATTTGGATGAATAACATTTTGCTATACACAATATTGGAAGATGCTTCGTCCGCTCCATTTCAACCAGAGGATTTTTTAAGCAAGATTTTTGGCAATTTCTGGGCTCTTTTAATTAATCTTATCGCGTTGGTGGTTCTTTTTACTTTGCTTTTCTTCGTAGCTTATAAGCCGCTTAAGAAATACTCAGAAAAAAGAAGAGACTACATCGAGGGAAATATTAAAGATGCCGAGAATGCAAAACAGCATTACGAAAGCATTCTAGCCCAATCTGACTCCATTATTTCTTCAGCTGAAACTGAAGCACAAGAAATAATCAAGAAAGCAGAAGATAATGCTAAAAAACAAGCTGATTCAATTGTCTTAGACGCTAAAAACAAAGCTATTTTGGAACAAGAAAAAGCCGCTAATAATATCGAGCAGGAAAAGCAAAAAGCACGTGATGAGATTCGCAAAGAAATTGTCAACGTTGCTTTGGATGCCTCAAAAGAAATACTTGGACGTGAAATTAGCATAGATGACAATAAAAAAATTCTTGATGGCGTCGCCGCTGATTTAGAGAAGAAAGGTTAGAAAAACATGAATGAAGAAATTTATGTAAATTACGCAAGTGCCTTATTCTCCCTATCTAAAGATGAAAACAAGGTGAGCGTATATCTTAAAGAAATTAAAGAAGTTGAAGATGTATTTAACGAAAACCCTTCATTTTTGGAGTGTTTTTCGTCGTATAAAGTTTCCGTTAACGAAATAAATGCAATCTTAGAAAAGGCGTTTAAAGGTTTAGAAAGCCCTTCGCTTTTGCCTTTCTTGAAACTTCTTGTTAGTAAGCATCTAATTTCTTCAATACATGAGATATTCAAAGCGTATAGGACTTTGGCTAATGAATATCTTGGCATAAAAGAAGGCCTGATTTATTCGACAGCTCCTCTGAACGAGGAAGAAATTTCTCGAATAGAAAAAGCTCTTGAATGCAAATTAAATTGCAAAGTCTACTTAACCAACAAGATCGATAAAAAACTTATCGGCGGAATAAAAATAGTACTTGATGGAAAAATATATGATGGATCTGTCCAAAATAAAATAGACACCCTCCGTCATACATTATTGAAAGGAGGCTCCTTATGAAATTAGACACTAATCAAATAAGTGCATTAATCAAAGAACAAATAAAATCATTTGCAGGACAAATAGAAAGCGCTGATGTTGGAACGGTTATTTCCGTTGGTGACGGAATCGCCTCTGTTTATGGTTTAAAAGGAGCCATGTTAGGCGAACTTTTGCTTTTCCCTAACGATGTTTATGGCATGGTTATGAACCTAAATGCCGATGATGTTGGCGCTGTATTGCTTGGCTCTGATCGTTCCATTAAAGAAGGCGATACCGTAAAAAGAACAAATCGCGTCGTTGAAGTGCCAGTAGGCGACAATCTTTTAGGCAGGGTCGTTTCTCCTCTTGGTTTGCCATTAGATGAAGCTGGTCCTATTGAATATAGCAAAACTAGACCAATCGAAAGAATTGCTCCTGGCGTTATGACAAGAAAATCGGTCGACACTCCATTAGCAACTGGCATCAAGGCTATTGATTCAATGATTCCTATTGGTCGCGGACAAAGAGAACTTATCATCGGCGACCGTCAAACAGGTAAAACCTCGATTGCAATCGATACAATCGTTAATCAAAAAGGCAAAAACGTTAATTGCGTTTACGTTGCTATCGGTCAAAAGAATTCCACGGTTGCAAACATCGTTAATCGTCTTAAAGAAAAAGGATGTTTCGATTACGTAACCGTTGTTAATGCGTCTGCTTCCCAATCTGCACCTCAACAATATATTGCTCCATTTTCCGGGATTGCTATGGCTGAAGAATGGATGGAAGAAGGAAAGGATGTCCTAATTGTTTTCGACGATCTTTCTAAACACGCTGTTGCATATCGTACATTATCTCTTCTTTTAAGAAGAGCCCCAGGCCGTGAAGCTTATCCAGGTGATATTTTCTATCTCCATTCCCGTCTTTTAGAAAGAGCTTGCAAATTGGCTCCTGAATATGGCGGAGGATCAATAACCGCTCTTCCTATTATCGAAACTCAAGCGGGAGATATTTCAGCATACATTCCAACAAACGTTATTTCGATTACGGATGGCCAAATATTCCTTATTTCCGACTATTTTAACGCCGGACAAAGACCTGCGGTTGATTCTGGCTTATCAGTTTCCCGTGTTGGCTCATCAGCCCAAATAAAGGCAATGAAACAAGTTTCTAAATCCCTAAAAATAGAGCTCGCAAACTATAGAGAAAATCTTTCTTTTGCACAATTCGGCTCGGATTTAGATAATGAAACAAAACGCATTCTTACACATGGTGCAATCGTAATGGAAGCCCTAAAGCAAAAGAATTGGGCACCGATGGATATGATCGATGAGGTCATCGAACTTTTCGCTGTGAATCGTCGTTATCTTGATGATCTCGATGTTTCTGAAGTAAATCCATTTTTAGCTGATTTATTACATTATGTTCATGCGAATAACCCAGAATTAATCGAAACTTTAAACAAAGAGAAAGCCTTTAGCAAAGAAAGCGAAGAAACCTTAGCTAAAGTTATAGAAATATTTAAGAAAACAAGGAAGAATTAGGATTTTATGCCATCTTTAGCGAAAACAAAAAGAAGAATAAATTCCATCAAAGGAACCGAGAAAATAACCAAGGCGATGGAATTAGTGGCAACTGTAAAGGCCAAGCGTTTTTCTGATATGCACGAAAAAGGAAATGAATATTCTCAAGAATTCCTTTCGCTTTTCGGCCAAGTTTTTGCTTCGGATAAAACCAAAACCGCTTCCCATTATTCAAAGATGAATGAAGGCGACCTTCCAATTCTTTATGTTGTCATTTCTTCTAGCATGGGCCTTTGCGGAGCCTATAATAACAATCTTTTTAAATATGCTGACACGGTAATAGAAGATAATGACATCATCGTTCCAATCGGCAGTAAATCTTTTAATCATTATTCGCATGATTCTAAATTTGAGGGGAGAATCATAGGGGATTTTGTAAATATTTCATCTGATAGCAAAGTTGAAGAAATTCATGATTTTGCCATGAAACTCAAAGAAGATTTCAACGCAAAGAAATATAAAGCAATTCGTATTATCTATACTCGTTACATCAACACAATCACTTTTAAACCTTCTAAATTCCAAATACTTCCCGTTCAAATTGCTAGAAGCAAATGGACAGATGAAGAGTTTGCCCCTCCGCTTTTCGATGAAGAGCCAAGGAAAATGATTCATATTTTGATGCCTTCATATTTAACTGGAGTTCTTAATGAAATAATTCTAAATTCCAATCTTTCTGAACAAGCATCAAGAAGGACGGCGATGGATAATGCAAACGATAATGCCGATGAATTACTCGATAAATTAACGGTTGAATACAATAAAGCGCGTCAAACCAGCATCACACAACAAATTACTGAGGTGGCATCTGGTGCTAACGCCAGTAAATAAATAAGGAGAGCAAATATGAAAGAAAAGAAAACAGAAGAATTATTTGATGGCGAAGTTGTTGAAGCCGTCGGTCCTGTTATTGACGTGAGATTTAATGATAAACATTTGCCAAACTTATTAACGGCCTTAAAGGTTCACATTAATGATGAGAATCTTTTAACGGTTGAAGTTATGCAACATATTGGCGATGATAAGGTAAGATGCGTCGCTATGGGCGCCACCGAAGGCGTTGCAAGAGGAATGAAGGTGACTGACACTGGAGCCCCAATCTCAGTTCCTGTAGGCGAGAAAACATTAGGAAGAATGTTTAATGTTTTAGGTGAGCCAATCGATAATTTAGGTGGTGATTTCTCTGATGTTGAACACAAACCCATCCATCGTGATGCGCCTACCTTTGCCGAGCAAAACGTTTCCACTCAAATGCTTGAAACTGGCATCAAGGTTATCGACTTACTTTGTCCATACGTTCGCGGCGGAAAAATTGGCCTTTTTGGCGGTGCTGGAGTAGGGAAAACAGTCCTTATCCAAGAATTAATTTTTAATATTGCTTCTGAGCATAACGGAATTTCAGTCTTTGCTGGCGTTGGAGAACGCTCTCGTGAAGGAAACGACCTTTATTTTGAAATGAAAGAAAGCGGCGTTCTTAAAAATACAGCCCTTTGTTTCGGACAAATGAATGAACCGCCTGGAGCTCGTATGAGAGTAGCCTTAACCGGATTAACTATGGCTGAATATTTCCGTGACGAAAAACATCAAGATGTCCTTTTGTTCATTGATAACATTTTCCGTTTCACTCAGGCTGGCTCTGAAGTATCGGCTCTTTTAGGCCGTATGCCATCAGCCGTTGGATATCAGCCAACATTGGCTAACGAAATGGGTCAGTTACAAGAAAGAATTACTTCCACAAAAGCGGGTTCTATTACCTCCGTTCAAGCAGTTTATGTTCCAGCAGATGACTTAACAGACCCTGCGCCTGCAACGACTTTCTCGCATCTTGACGCAAAAACAATTCTTGATAGAAACACTGCTGCCTTAGGCATTTTCCCTGCTGTAGACCCGCTTGAATCAACTTCCAACATTCTTGACCCAGACATTTTAGGCGAAGAACATTACGAAGTTGCCCGTTCAGTTCAAAAAATCCTTCAAAGATACAAAGAATTGCAAGATATCATCGCTATTTTAGGTATCGATGAATTATCAGATGAAGATAAGGTTACGGTCGCAAGGGCTAGAAGAATTCGTAATTTCCTTTCTCAACCTTTGCATGTTGCAGAAGCATTTAACGGTTTCCCTGGACTTTATGTTCCGGTTTCTGAAACAATTCGTTCTTTCAAGGAAATCTTGTCTGGCAAATATGATTCTTATCCAGAAAGTGCTTTCTTATATTGCGGTTCAATAGAAGATGTTATCAAGAAAGCTGAAGAAATGGAGAAAAAATAATGTCTTCTTTAAATTTGAGTGTTTTAACGCCTAAAGGAAAAGTCTTTGAAGATACTGTTTCTTATGCTATGGTGCCTTCAACGAAAGGACCTCTTGGTATTATGCCAGGCCACACGACATTAATTGCACCTTTAGCTAGTGAAGGCATTTTGAAAATCATTAAAACAAACAAAGAAGAAATTTATTTTGTCGTTTCTTTTGGTGCACTTGAAGTAAAAAAAGAGAAAACGATAGTTTTAGCGGAGAGTGCTATTAAAGCTTCCTCAAAAGAAGATGCCGAAATAAAACTTAATGAACTTAAGAAAGCGAAATAAAGGAGAGGCGCCATGAATTTTATTTTTGTTTCACCTAATTATCCACAAAGATATTTCAAATGGATCGAGTCTTTAAAGGCTAGAGGGATAACTGTTTTAGGAATAGGGGACACTCCTTATAACGAAACTTCGCCAAGACTAAGAAATTCTCTAACGGAATATTATTTTTTACCGAATCTTGGGTCTTTTGACGAAATGTTAAAGGCATGTCGTTATTTTGAAAGAAAATATGGCAAAATCGATTATTTAGAATCCAATAATGAGTGGTGGCTTTACCAGGATGCTCGTTTAAGAAAAGAATTAAACATAACCACGGGTTTCTTCCCTGAAGAGATGGAAAAGATTAAAGCGAAATCCGCTATGAAAGCGTGCTTCCAAAAAGCTGGCGTAAAAACCATGCGTTATATTTTGGTGGATGGTCCTAAAGACATTGAAAAAACATTAGAGTTTGCCAAAAGCGTCGGTTATCCATTATTCGCTAAACCAAACGTTGGCGTTGGTGCAGCTCAATCCCATTCTTTGAAAAACGAAGAAGAAGTTCGTTCCTTGCTTAGCAACACCTTAGAAGAAACGTTTATTATTGAAGAATATATCGACGGAGAGATTATTTCTTTTGATGGAATTTGCGATTCTTCATCAAATGTCGTTTTTTGCACATGCGATCATTTTCCAACTCCTGTTGCGGAAGTAGTTAATGAAGCAAAGGATGAATATTACTACACGTCTCCATTTAATTTAGAATTCAATGATGTTAATAGAGATGAATTTTTAAAGGCAGGAATTGCGACAGTAAAAGCTTTTGGAATAAAAAAGAGATTTTTCCATATTGAATTCTTCGTTCTTAAGAGCGATAAAGAAGGATTTGCTAAGAAAGGCGAATTTGTTGCTCTTGAATGCAATATGCGTCCAGCGGGAGGCTATACCCCTGATTTATTAAATTATGCGAATTCCGTGTCTTGCTATGAAATATATGCGGACATAATTGCCTATGATAAAAACTATCAAGACATGAACAAAGAAAAATTCTATGCTTTTTCCGTTTCACGTCGCGACGAACTTAATTATTTGTATACCGAAGAAGAAATATATAAAAAATACGGTTCCTCAATGTGTGCTCACGGCCAATATCCAAAACATATGGCAGATGCTATGGGCGATGAATATTTCTTTGCGAAATTCAAAACAATCGCTGAAGGCGAAGAATTTGATAGATTCGTAAGAGCAAAGAAAAACTAATTATAATAAGAATTAACAATCTCATTTAAGCCAGTTTGATTATCGAGACTGGCTTTTTTGTCGTTTAAAATAAGCGAATACGAAGAGAAATAAGATTTAGCATCATCTATTGAAGAAGAATCCATTCTGTTTGAATCTAAGATGTAGGTTGGCTTCGAAGATTTTTTGGCTAAAGGATATAAAGTGTCCTTATAAAATGAAACAGATGATAAATCGGTATTATCTAAGAAATAAATCAATGCCCCGTTATTTTCTTCTATTCCCTTTTTCAAATAATTAACTGATGAAAATTTATAAATGTTTGTGATGGAGGCGCTTTTGAAAAAAGAAGTTTTCAAATAATAATCATTTCCCCCACCCCAACAGGCTATTTTGCAACCTTTTTCCTTTGAAGCATAATACCAT
>CAVIJE010000003.1:45875-46853 GCA_963643355.1 Sodaliphilus sp.
GCGTAATACCATGAAGGGGTTCTATTTAAAAATGTATGTTCCTCATCGTGTTCGATGTTTTCATCGCCTAAATAATCGATGTATTTAGTAGCGTATTTATTTGCGGCAACAGTGTCCGCATAGACGGAAATGTCTAGCAGGTTGCTTTGAATAAAAGAAAGAAACGTTTCTTCGAAATTAATGCAAGATTGGCAAGTGGAAGAAGTTCTAATAAAGGTAACTCCCTCCGATAATTCCATCGAAGCTATGGCCTCATCAGCGTCAAGCCCATTAGAAATAGAAAGATAGGTAGCATCAGTAAAATCAAAAGAAAATAAATCGCCATTGCGAGATAATTGAAAATCTTTATTTATATCAAATGTTTCATTCTTGTTGCATGAGACTAACATGAATGGCAACAATAAAATTAAACTAAATCTTTTCTTCATGATGTATATCTTAGCATTTTCTTCTATAATGAAGAAAGGTGATTTCATGAGAAAACCTTCTTTGCGTAAACAACCAATAACTACATATATATTTTTCGGAATTTGGCTAGCCTTATCCGTTTTGATCATCGCTGAAAGCGCGATGCCAGGCAAAATATCTTCTAATCAATCGAATTTTGTTGGGAGTATTTTTCAATTATTCTTCCCTGAAGACAAATTCTCTCAAGAAAGCGCACCTGAATCTTATGAATTAGACACGAATGATATCGTATTCGATAACTTTAGCAAAAAAGAATTAGTTATCGGAACAACAACAGCATATGATTTTTATTTCACTTATCCAGAATTAAAAGATAATCAGTATAAAAAATACTTGTTCCCGATAATTAAAGAAGATCCAAACGAGTCTTTTTCAGTTAACAATGAATTGATTAATTTAGGCTCGGATCATTACCAAATGAGCGTTACAACTTATAAGGAAGATAAAGATCTTTCAATAACGATTAAGATATCTGACACATTGGATTTTACCCTGAATTTTGATATATGT
>CAVIJE010000003.1:46863-83833 GCA_963643355.1 Sodaliphilus sp.
GCTATGTTCCTTCTAACGATATATTAAAAAACAAATCTCCAAAGAATATTTCACTAAAGAATAACGAGTCTTATATGCTCGACGTTTCTTTTCTTAGGGGTGGAGAAGAAGATTATCTAATTTCCCCTCGTTATTACGATTTAAGCAAATTAGAACGCTCATCTACAAATGAAAATGTAGCAACAATAGATGATGATGGATTAATTAACGCAAAATCCGCTGGTAAAACAACTATTACTTATGGCCCATTTTCTTATGAGGTTTTTGTTTCTTCTGAAAGCAAATCTATCCCTACAAAAACATTTGAATATTCTCAACAAGGAGATTTTCTTGCTATTGGAGATACTAATTACCTTAAAGGAGGGCAATCATTCACTTTTAGCTTTAATGATTTGAACGTTGATGATGGCTTTGATTTCGAATTAATTTCCAATGATACGAATATAGATTCCTCAGCTCTTCTTTTAAGAACGGCAAAAAACGCTTGTTTGATTAAGGGGAATCTATTAGAAAAAGAAATGTCTTTATTGGTGAAATCTTCGCTAAAAAACGAAATATCCCTATCAATTCCCCTTTCTTTTGGCAATGTTAAGCCTGAAATATTAAACGGAATTTCTATTGATGGAGCACCATCTTATATCGATAGCGAGGGCAACTTGAATGTAACGGTTCCGGCCGAAAGAAATTTAACGCTAAGAGGATTATTTTTAGCCAACGATCGTTGTGTGAGTCTTTCTAAAGAGGCCATCAACCTTACTTTAGAGGATTCTAATGTTAAAATCATTAAAAACAAAGCCTTAGATTGCTCTATAAATTTTGGAACTATTGACACATTTGAAGGGAAAATAACTTCTTTAGAGAATAACAATCTTTCTTTAACGGTGAAATTCACAACATATGACGCCAAAACAAGTGCGATGAAAGAATTTTTGCAATTAGTTCGCAAATCGATTGGCCATTTTTCCTTGTTTATGGTTCATGCGATTTTCATGTTTTTATTCTTGTGTAAAGATTTAGATGATAAATATGCCATTTTCACAAGCGCATGCACTTTATTTTACAGCTTTGTAATAGGCGGGTTTTCAGAATTAATTCAATTTTATACGCCTGGCAGAGGCTGCACTTGGACTGATGTTGGGATTGACACTTTAGGCGGGAGCCTTGGCGTTTTCCTTTGCTTAGCGGTTGTAGGAATTATCGCTTTAATAAAATATTTAAAGAAAAAGAAAACGAACGTTATTGATGAAGCTTAACGCGCTTTGCACTTTCTAATAATTCAATCGTTTCCTCAGAAATATCTTTTAAATGAATGGTCTTATATTCTTTTAGAATAGCTTCGCCAAGAACATGCCCTTTTTTTACGTTTTTTCTTTTCGTGTAATTGATATCGCCATCATTTTGTGACGAATTTATCAAACATATCTCAGATGCAATCCTTATTTCATCATCATTTGGATCGTCTTTTTTGATAATGACATGCGATCCAGATCTTCCAGCAATATGAAACCAAAGATGTTCTTTTGAAGTGTCATACATGAACGTCAAAAATGTGTTTTGCTTAGCGTTTTTCCCAAAAAGAATTTTGGTGTCATTGTAGGTTACAAAATAAGGTATGCTTTCGCTTGATAAGACACACGAAATTTTATCTTCTTTTTTCTTGGTTTTTCCATCCGGAATTTTCAATAAATTAGCATATGTCTCCAGCGAATTCTCGTTCGCAACATCAATTTGAAGCAAAATGTCATTAATATTTTCTAACTCTTTTTTGCTTTCTTTTAAAAATTTATCGGCGTTGTTAATGGTCTCTTTTGCTTTTTTGCTACGTTTATAGTAACGTTCGGCATTTTGGGCTAAAGTTCTTGCTGGATCTAAGCTTATTTCCAATCCCTCGTATTCGAAAGAACCTTGTTTGTTATTTATTGAAGAATAGCAAATATAGATGGCATCGCCCTTAAGATTGTCGTTTAAGTGGGTTTCCGCCTCTTTTTTGTCTTTTTCGAGATAATTTATTTTTCTTTCGAGGAGTTTTTTCCTATTTGTAAAATGCGATATCGCAAAGCCAAACTTTTCATCTTTGCGTTTTTTGAAGATTTTTATTTCTTGTTCTTCACAAATTTCTTCATATTCCTTTAAATTGAATTCCGATTCGTTTTGATTTGTAAAATTATTTTCAAGTGGGAGATATTTCAAGCCCCTCATCATTGGACGTTTGCTTTCTAAGGATGAAACTTTATATGAAGAAATAATCGTATTATCTTCATTTGCTATGATTAAATTAGGGTGGTGCGGCAATAGTTCTAGATAAATGTATTTTTCTTCTTCTTTGAAAACGGAATTAATCGTTTTAATATCGAATTTCAATACACGGTCCCCATTAATTTGAGAAACGCCTTCTATATAAGCATTAGATATTTCTTTTTTCAAAGATACTAAAAATTTATCATCAAATGAGGAACCGCTAAATTCGGTATCCGTTAAATACAGTCTAGGGAATTCTCCGTTTAGACATATAACAAGCGTAGATTTGCCTTTCCCTGATATATGAAAAAGAAAGGTGTCTTTCGCGTACATAATTGGAGAAGAGAGGTACCTTCCTTTTAAAGTTTTATCGAGGATTTCTACGTAATCGCTCAAATCTTTTGCTGTTAATGCTCTAGTTTTCATACGTTTCAATTATAACGAAAAATAATGCCATATTGCCGATTAAAGGAAAAAATGGTAAATTTATGAACATGAAAAAAGGCTTATTGATAATTATTTCCGGTCCATCTGGCGTTGGAAAAGGCTGTATTCGCCAAAAAATAACGGAAAAAACCGATTTAAATTTATGGTTTTCGGTCTCTATGACCACTAGAAAGATGCGTCCTGGCGAAAAGGATGGTCGTGAATACTTTTTTGTCAGTAAGGAAAAATTCCTTGAAACGCTTGCTAATGGTGGACTTTTAGAATCGAATAGATACGTCGAAAATTATTACGGAACTCCAAAAGAAAAAGTCGAAGAGATGCGCTCTAAAGGCTATAACGTCTTACTTGAAATTGACGTTAATGGCGCTGAGCAAGTCATGAAAACAGTTGGAAAAGATGACGTATGCTCTATTTTTATCCTACCACCATCCTTAGATGAATTAGAAAAAAGAATTCGCGGAAGATCAACCGAAAACGAAGAAACTATTGCAAATAGATTGGCTCAAGCCAATAGAGAAATAGCGATGGTAAAGGATTATCGCTATTCTGTCACTAATGATAATCTTGATAGATGTGCAACCGAAATTGCAAATATCATCAAGAAAGAATCGGGCATTGAATAAAAACGCTATAATATTTCTGTGAGAATACTTGAAGTTTTAACTGAATACGGAACGCGATCGCTTGATCGAACATTTTCTTATATTTACAAAGGCAATAAAAATATCGGCCCTCGTTTTCGGGTTAAAATAAATTTTAACGGCCATTTAGCCATGGGTTTTGTTCTTTCTTCTACCTTAACGGATAAAAGCGAAGAGTTTTTGGAGGAAGAAAATGGATATAAACTCAAAGAAATAAAGGATGAAGATATAGTCGATGAAGAACCGCTTATCGATGAAGAAATGTTATCTTTGGCAAAAGAAGTTGCCGATTATTATTTTTCTCCATTAATTTCCGTTATCCAAACGATGCTTCCATTAAGCCTTTCGCCAAAGATGTCTTCAGCAAAAGGGCCTAAAATCGCCTATGAAAAATATTTAGAAATTGTCGACGAAGACGAAAAGGGTCTCACCGACAAGCAAATCGAAATTCTTCGCTTAATCAAAAATAATTCCCCTATTTTGAAAAAAGAAGCGGGTTCTCCCTCAATTGTTCAAAAACTTCTCGAAAAAAGAAAAATCAAGTTATTTCTAAAAGAAAAAGAACGTTATCAAGTTCCAATTTCCGAAAGAGAAGAAGTTCATGAAATGAGTCAAGAACAAAAGAAAGCCTATGATGAGATTCTTTCTTCAACAAAAAAGGTGATTTTGCTTCAAGGCGTAACGGGATCAGGAAAAACCGAAGTTTATCTTCGCCTTTCCGAAAAAATGTTTGCCGAAGGAAAGACAGTTTTAATGCTTGTTCCAGAAATAAACCTCACCCCACGAATGGTTGAATATTTCTCAAGAAGATTTGGCGATAAAATCGCTATTTTGCACTCGGAATTAACGCCAGCTGAACGTTATGATGAATACCGAAGAATAGCAAATGGCAAAGCTTCAATCGTTGTTGGCGCTAGGAGCGCGGTATTTGCCCCACTTAAAAACATCGGTTTAATTATTCTTGATGAGGAACACGTAGAATCCTATAAACAAGATAACATGCCTTATTATCACGCAAGAGAAGTGGCGATAATGCGTGGGAAAAGAGAGGATTGCAAGGTTCTTCTTGGTTCTGCCACCCCATCTTTAGAAACAAAAGCAAGAGCCTATAAAGGCGTTTACGGTTATAGTGAAATGAAGGTAAGAGTTAACCAAAAACCTCTTCCTGAAACCAAGATAATCGATTTAACAAATCGCACCAATTTCGCAAAAAATAGTGAAAAACTTTCTTTGCCTCTTCAAAATAAAATCAAAGAAAAACTAGATAATAACGAGCAAATTCTTTTGCTAATCAATCGTCGAGGCTATTGGACGGGAGTTAATTGCCCAAAATGCGGTCATATTTTTACTTGTTCCAGTTGCGGTGGGAATCTCACGTATCACCAAGAAGACAATATGTTAAAATGCCATCATTGCGGATTTGTGTCTTTATATCCTGATCAATGCCCTGAATGCGGTAATAAAAAACTTCGTCGAATTGGCTATGGCACAGAAAGAGTCGTAAAGGAACTTGAAGATATTTTTCCTAATGTCAAAGTTGCTAGAATGGACTCTGATGTATCTAAAGTTTCAAAAAATGCTGAAAATATTCTGAAAGATTTTCATGATGGAAAATATGATATTTTAGTAGGCACCCAGATGATTGCAAAGGGCCACGATTTTCCTCTCGTGACGCTAAGCGCTGTTGTATTAGCAGATATAGGTCTCGCCCTTCCTACCTATAGAGCAGCCGAAAGAACGTTCCAATTAATTGCTCAGGCTGTCGGAAGAAGCGGTCGCTCAAAGAAAAACGGTGAAGCCTTAATTCAAACATTTAACCCGAAACACTATGCAATTACACTTGGTGCAAAGCAAGATTATGAAAATTTTTTCATAACTGAAATGAATCAAAGAAAAATCACGAAATACCCGCCATACTATAATTTGATAACCCTAGAATTCGCTAATTCGTCCGAAGAAAAAACAATGGGTGCAGCATACGAATTTAAAAAAACTTTTGCCTCCTATAACATCGAAAAACTTGAAATTGTGGGGCCAATCACGCCATTTTATTCGATGAATAATGGTAAGCATCGTCGAGTATTGCTTTTAAAGTTCAAAGAGCGTGATTTGGTTGTGGAAAAACTTAAAAATCTCGTTAATAACTTAAACGGACTTGCAGGCGTTGAAATAAAAATAAACGTCGATCCGTTAGATTACTAATTTTTCTTTTCTTGGGTATATTCTTCCGTAAGGAAGATGTGCTATACTTTTTTAGAAGGAAAAAACAATAAATGATTACTATACAAATTCTCGGCTTAGATCAATATGTCGTAGGACATTATTCAAAAGATGCAACGGCAAACATTGCCAATTTACTAGAAACAAATGAGGAAGAAATTAATTTCTATTCCCCTTATGAGTCTCTTTTGTTCCATAATGGCGTTGAGCAAACCTCTTGGAACACTTTAGTTTATGTAAAATTACCAAAGAAATATGAGGTTTTTGAACATGCATTAGCTGATTATTTAATTGAAACGTTACGTGATTTCACAATTAATGTCGAAGTTAACTTCGATTATATCGTTGAAGGGAAAACCTACGAATACATCAATAAAGCGTATCCTCGTTTCTTAACTGGTGAAAGTTTACGTGAGCAAGATGATTCTTCCGAAGATAACGAAAATCATGAATGTTCATGTGGACACCATCATGACGATTGCGACTGTGATTCCGATCATTGCGATTGCGATTCAAAAGATTGCGACTGTGATTCCGAGGATAAAGAATTAGACTACAACGATCCTGAGCAAATATATCTTGGTGATGCCTTTGCGGGATACGAAAAACAATTAGAAGAACTTGATAAAGCATCTAAATACAAATAATGGAGGAAGCTATGCAAGAATTTGATTTATCTGAAAAAGTGCTAGAGGACATCATCGTCAACGGCACTCAATTCAACGAAGCCTTAAGAAAACTTTTCCAAGCCGACGTTAACATTCGTCCAATGCGCACCTTTGTTGCTGGCCTTGTCGGTTGTGAGCTTCGTCACCATATTTTGTTTGAATATCTTTTAAAAGAATATACGGACGTTACTCCTGAAGAAAAACGTGCTCTTTGCCTAGGCTTAGCCAATTTATGTTTTTATAAACACATTTCCAAAGAAGAAACGCTTATGATATTAGGTAAAAAAGTAGAGCCAAGCCGTTTTGAGAAAGTTAAGCCTTTGTTAGAAAAAATGGACGGCGATACGCCTTTCATTCCTGAAAATATTTCAAAATCGACAAACCGTTACCTATCTTTGCGTTTCAATACCCCTGAATGGGTTCTTAAAATATTTGAACATTACGGCTATGGTGTCACCTATAAAATTCTAAAGAAAAATTCTCGTCCTTTTTCCTCGTATGTTCGCGTAAGAACGTCAGTTAAATCCCCCGAGAACGTTATTAAGGAATATCCTGATTTCAAAAAAACTAATATTGAAGGTGTTTTAACTTTCGAAGGAAAGACATCTCTTCGCAAGAACCCTCTTATAAAAGATGGTACGCTTTTCAAAGAAAAACCAATAACAAAGGAACTTATTGACACATATTCAATCGAAGAGCCTAAAGAACTTTTCGTCTATAACGCAAACCAAGACTCCTCGATTTTAAAGGAAATCATCGAGCATTATGGCTCCTCTGTTGGCATTAACATGGGCGTTCCTTCAATCGAAAAATACGCTGATGTCACGCGCCTTATCCGCCAAAAGGAATTAAAGAACGTTAATTTCTTTGCTTCTTCCCTAGATTCCTTATTGGTTTCAATTTCCCGTCCTCAGGACCTTGTCATTGCCGCGCCTGATTCCTCTAACTTCGATTTAATTAGAGAACAACCTGATTACCTTTTGCATTTCAACAAAGAAGGAATGGATGAGCTTTTCGCTAAAGAAAAAGAAACACTTAACGAATGTGCTAAATTTGTCGCAGAAGACGGCCTCTTGATTTATGTCATCTATACAATTTCCAAAAAAGAAGGTCATCAAACAATTTTAGACTTCCTCGTCAATCACCCAGAATTCAAATTTGTTAAGGAAGAACAACGTTTCCCATTCGAAGAAGGAGAGACTTCCGTTTATTACGCAGTCTTGAAGAAAGATAGCAATTCTTTAACCACTGGAACCCCAATCAATTTAATGTTTGGACAAGAAAAAACTAATACTGTAAGTTCTAATTTAGCTGATCACAAATAATTATGAAGAAAAATTTATTCGGATATACCCTCAAAGCATTAGAGGAGGAAATGGAATCTCTTGGCGAAAAGAAATTCCGTGCAACTCAACTCTACACTTGGATTTACGTCAAGAAAGTCTATGATTTTGATCAAATGACGGACATATCTAAGACTTTTCGCGAGACTTTAAAAGAGAATTATTGTCTTACTTTGCCAACCGTTCAAATTGAACAGGTTGCAGAAGATGGCACAATAAAGCTTCTTTTAAATATGGAAGATGGCGCTAAGGTAGAAACCGTCCTTATGCGTTATGATTATGGAAATGCAATTTGCGTTTCTTCCGAGGTTGGCTGTCCTATGGCTTGCGAATTTTGCGCATCGGGAATCTTAAGAAAAGATCGTGCCTTAACAGCGGCTGAGATGGTCGGCGAAGTTATCGTAATGAATCAAAAACTCTATGAAGTTGGTGAAAACGTCTCCCACGTTGTTGTCATGGGAACTGGCGAGCCATTTGATAATTACGATAATGTCTCTGCTTTTATTCATATTATGAATGAAGCAAAAGGTCTAGCAATTGGTGCAAGACACATAACCGTTTCAACATGTGGAATAATTCCAGGCATTAAAAAATATGCTAGAGAAGGCATCCAAGTTAATCTTGCGATCTCCTTACACGCTTCGAATAATGAAATTCGTTCTTCTTTGATGAAGGTGAATAATGCCTATCCTCTTGAAGAATTAATTCCTGCCGTAAAAGAATATGTCGAAATAAGTGGTAGAAGAGTTACGTTTGAATACATCATGATCAAAGGACTAAACGATCAGATCGAACACGCTAAAGAACTCGTTAATCTTTTAAGAGGAGTCTTTTGCTATATAAATCTAATTCCTCTAAATCCAGTCAAAGAAAAACCATTCGAGAGAAGTCCTAGAGAAAATATCAAGCGTTTTTCTGAATATTTAAATTCTCATGGCCTAAATTGCACCGTTAGAAAAGAATGGGGAACGGGAATTGATGCCGCTTGTGGACAACTCCGCGCTAAAACAATAAAAGAAGGTAAATAATATGAGCGATTATCATGGAACATATGCATATAAAACAGATATAGGCATGGTCAGAAAAACCAATGAAGACCAAGCGATGATTTTAATGAATTCCGAAAATGAGGTTTTCATGGTCGTTTGTGATGGCATGGGTGGAGCCGAAAAAGGCGATGTCGCCTCAAAGTTGGCGGTTGATTTACTTGCTGAAGCATTTAAGAAAAAGAAAAAACATAGCTTTGCTTTTAGCGATAGAAAGTGGATAACTAGAACCTGCAAAAGCATCAACAAGAAAATATATTCTTTATCAGAAAAATTGAAAAAAGCCGAAAAAAAGACCGAATCATTAGGCATGGGATGCACAATGGTTGCCGCTCTTATTAGCGATAACCGATTAATGATTGCAAACATTGGCGATTCCCGCGCTTATTGCTTAGAGAATGGTTCCTTGAAACAACTTACTAAAGATCAAACATACGTCGATTATCTTGTAAGAACAGGAAAATTAAGTGAAGACGGAGCAAAAACCCATCCAGATCGCCATATTTTAACGAATGCTCTTGGCGTTTATAATTCTCTTTCTATTTCCATTGATGAGCACCATTATCATGGAGAAACGATTTTGCTTTGCTCTGATGGACTTTACAATAACCTTGAATCAAAAGAAATTGCCAATATCATTTCGACAGATGAAAGAACCGACCAAAAAGTCGTTTCTCTTATTTCGGTTGCTAATCATGAAGGCGGTTCTGATAATATTGGTATAGCCCTTTGGGAGTGTATAGCTAATGATTAAAATTGGGGATGTTATTGATGATCGTTACCGCATAGTTGGGCGTATTGCCCATGGTGGAATGGCCGATGTTTACGAAGCTTTCGACATTGTTCTTAGACACGCCGTCGCATTAAAAGTGATGCGTGAAGACATGATGAGCGATCCAAAAAACATCGATCGTTTTAATCACGAATGCCAAGTGGCTTCGACCTTAAACAATCCTAATGTCGTCAAATGGGAAGGGCAAGGAATAATCGATTCTCGCCCGTATATGGCAAATGAATACGTCGAAGGAAGAACCTTAAGAGATAAATTGAACATTTCAGCAACACATAATCTTTCAGCGGCGGAAGCTTGTGAAGTAATGCTCCAATTAACTTCCGGTATGGCCTATGTTCATAACCATGGCATAATTCATGCTGATATAAAGCCAGATAATCTTTTCTATCTTGCTGATGGTTCTATCAAAATAACCGATTTTGGCATTGCTTCATTCAAAGATGAGCTCGGTCAAACGATCAAAGATAAAAATATCGTTAGTGGAACCGTTTATTATTGCGCGCCAGAAATTTTGATGGGAAAGGAACCTTCGGTTGCTTCCGACATTTATGCAATGGGAGTTTTATTTTTCGAAATTCTTACTGGAAGAATTCCTTTTGATGCGCCAACTGCTGAAGAAATAGCCGTTAAACAAATCAAATCAAGATTCCCTGAGCCATCAAAAGTCTTATCAAGCATCCCTCAATCCTTAGACAAAATTATCTTAAAAGCTTGCAAAAAGAGACCGGAAGAAAGATACAGTTCGGCTCTTATGATGCATCAAGCGATTGAAGACGCCTATAAAGACGATAAAAACTTTAAAGAAAAACGCTCTTGGATTTCTCGTTTCTTTGGATTCAAATAATGAAATTAAATCTCAAAAATCTAAAAAAACCTATTATTTCCCCATCGCTTTTGGCTGCAGACCGCTCAAATTTGCTTAAGGAAACACTCAAAGCACAAGAGGCTGGTGCATCTTTTATCCATATTGATGTGATGGATGGGAAATTCGTTCCTAACACTTCATTTTCAATAGAAGAAATTGCTTCTATCACCGACAAACACCAAATGTTAAACGATGTTCATCTAATGATTGAAAAGCCTCTTTTGCATATAAAGGAATATTTTGAGGCCGGCGCAGATTTAATCACGTTCCATCTTGAAGCGTGCGATGAAGAAAAAGAAGTGCTTGATACCATAAATCTAATTCATTCTTTAGGCTGCTTCGCTGGTATATCTATTAAACCAAAAACTAAAATAGAAGAAGTCGCCCCATATATCGAAAAGGTAGACCTTATTCTTTTGATGTCAGTCGAACCAGGAAAAGGCGGTCAAAAATTCATCCCTCAATCCTTAGAACGCGCTAAAGAAATAAGAACGCTCATTGATAAATCCTCGAATAAACCTTTGTTAGAAATCGATGGAGGAATCAATGATGTAACAGGAAAAGAAGCTTTTCTTAGTGGCGTGGACGTTCTTGTCGCAGGATCTTATTTGTTCGGTCACGATGACATGAAAGAAAGGATTCAAAAACTTCTATGAAAATTTGGCTAATTGTTCTTTTATTAATCTCACTTTTATTTTTCGCCTTTCTCTTTTTTCTTATATATAAAACAAATAAAAATGAGGGAAAGATTTTCAATTTTCGCCAATATTTTATTTATGAGGCTTTTGCTATTGAAGACAAAAAAGGCGTTATTTTAAGAATTGTGCAAGGGGCCTTCCTCCTTATTAATGTAGGGATTACCGTTGCTTCGTATTTTCTCCCAAGTGATCAAAGCGTAACTTCAGCGAATTATTTTCTGATGATTGCTCTTTTTGAAGTAATAGTTTGCATACTTTGGGTTTTGCTTAGCTCCCTTTCTTTTAAAAAAGAAAAAATTCGCGTTGCTGCTTTCATGTTTTATGGCGCGTTTATCGCGATAAGGAATGGAACGGCCGGTTTCGTTCTTTTGTCAATTAGCCGCAAAACAATCGAAAACACATCGATTCTTTCACTTACCTTTGCTGTTTTATCTTTTGTTTTTGCTGCTTTGGCTCTTTTGCCTTTGCTCAATCCAAAGCTTTCTAATTATGCAAAATTGGATAGAGTTATCGAAAAAGATGGAACTGCCTCATATCAAAGACCTAAATATTTTGTCATGGCTTTCTCGGAATGGCTTTTGACATTTTTAGATGAAATAACTCTTTTAGCAACAATAATTTTCTTCTTAAACACTCTTTAATAATTGGAAAAAATAAAGAAAAAAACGAGCAAATGCTCGTTTAATCTCATTTTAATCAGCAAACAAATTAAGCAGCTGGTTCTGTTTTGGAAGCAGCTTTAACGGATTTGTTTAAGCTACGATAGGCACGTGCGCTCATCTTAACTGAAACCATTTTACCGTTGATGTTAATTTTGTATGTTTGTAAATTAACGTTCCATCTACGGCGAGTTGCTAAGACAGAGTGGGAACGGGAATTACCGCTCATTGGGCCTTTTCCTGATATTGGGCATTTTCTTGACATAACTATCACCTCTTCGTGCGTAAAATCGCAAGAAAGAATATACCACCAAGAAAGTGCTTTGACAATGGTAAAATAAATTTTAAGGAAAACTTTTTATCTTTTTTAACGTTCTTTTGCAAAAATGCCTAATTTTATACATTTCGCGATACTTTTTTAATCAAAATAAAACGATTTATGCTAAAATAAAATGGATAAAGATAACATATCTCAATCTCACTTTCGAAATAGAAGGAGGACTAATATGTCTAGCAAAATGGTTGCCATGATTCTTGCAGGTGGCAAAGGAACGAGATTAAAGGCTTTGACTTCAAAAGTTGCGAAGCCTGCTGTTTCATATGGTGGTAAATACCGCATAATTGATTTCCCTCTTAGCAATTGCGCTAATTCGGGAATCCGCAATGTTGGCGTTTTGACTCAATATGAATCTAGCGAACTTAATGAATACGTCGGAAACGGCGAAAAATGGGGATTTAATGGCGTAAGATCCTCAGCATCGGTTTTATCGCCAAAACAAACAGAAGAAGGATCTTCTTGGTATCGCGGAACTGCCGATGCAATCTATGAGAACCTCGATTGGTTAGAAAGAATGGATCCGGATTATGTTCTCATTCTTTCTGGGGATCATATCTATTCTTGCACGTATAATGAAATGCTTCAAAAGCACATTGAATCTAACGCAGATTGCACAATTTCCGTTTATCCCGTCCCAATGGAAGAGGCATCAAGATTTGGCATTCTCGTCACTGATGAAACGGGGAGAATCACTCAATTCCAAGAGAAGCCAAAGAAGCCAATGAGCAATCTTGCTTCGATGGGCATCTATATTTTCACCTATAAAACGCTTCGCCAATATCTTATTGCCGACGCAAAAGAAGATACCGAGCATGACTTTGGCAAAAACATCATTCCTAATATGATGGAAGATAAAAAGAAACTCGTTGCCTATACATATCATGGTTATTGGAAAGACGTTGGAACGATTGCCTCTTTGCATGAAGCCAACATGGATTTGCTTAAAAATGATAAGACAGGTGAGGATATCTATACCATTTTTGGTAAGAATATTATTCTTTCTGAAGATAAACGCTCAATCCCTCAATTCATCGGCCCTAAAGCTGATGTTAAGGACTCTTTAGTCAATCAAGGAGCCCAAATCTATGGCAAAGTCAATCACTGCGTCATTTCTGGTGGCGTCGTAATTGAGGAAGGCGCTGTTTGCAAGAACGTTGTCATTATGCCTGGAGCGAGAATAGCTAAAGGGGCAAAAGTTGAAAATGCCATAATCGGTCCAAACACATTAATTGAAGAAAAATCACAAGTGAACATTGGCGGAGAAGAAATCGATCTCATAGTCAACAGAAAGGCGGCCAAATAAGATGAAAGACGTAATTGGTTTATTAGATACACATAACGATCCTGAATTGGATGAATTAACGGCAAACCGTCCATTTGCTTCAACTACCTTCCTTGGCAGATATGCTTTTATGGATATCGTCATGTCGAATTTCTCAAATTCAGGCATTGATACAGTTGGAATCCTCGTTAAAGATCATCAACGTTCCATTCTTAAACACATGGGCAATATGTCTTCTTGGGTTAACAATACCAAAACTGACAAATTAACAATTCTTTTAAATGAAAAAGGCTTGCTCAATCCTCCGTATAATACGGATTTAGCGAACATCAAAGAGAATGATTACATGCTCTATGATTCCTCGGCCTCTATTCTTGCTTTCCAAACTCCACACGTTGTTGCCCCTATCGACTTCAACCCAATTATTGAAGAACATAAAGAAAGAAAAGAAGAAGTTACCGTCGTTTATAAGAAAATCACCGATGGAGACAAAAATTTCGTCGGTGGATATCGCTTTGCCGTTGATGAAAATGGCTATGTGACTGACGTTGATATCAATGATGGTTCAAAGAAAGAAATCAATGCTTCCTTAGAAACATGGATCATTAATCGTGTTACCCTTGCAAAAATCGTTGAAGAAAGCAAGAAACATTCTCTTTCGATGGGTATTGGCGACATCATTCGCTATGCCATAAAACACGATTTATTTAAAGTTCACGCTTATGAATATAAAGGGTATGCAAGAAACTTTAATTCACTTAACAAATACATCGAATATTCATTTGAATTATTAAATCCTGAAATTGCTAAAACTCTCTTCAAAGAAGATTGGCCAATTTTCACAATCACCCACGATACTTGCCCAGCCTTATATGGTGCAAGTTCAAAAATATCCAATTCCTTCATCGCCAACGGATGCGTGGTTGAAGGAACGGTGGAAAATTGCATTCTTTGCCGTGGAGTCCACGTTGGAAAAGGCTCAAAACTTAGCAATTGCATCGTTCTTCGCGGAACAAAGATTGGCGAAAAAGTCACCCTTTCTAACGTTGTTATCGATAAATATTCAATCGTTACAGATAGACATACAATCGAAGGAGACAAGGACACCCCTATTTACGTTCACCAAGGAGCTATCATATGAAGATAGCAATGTTCGCCTCTGAAGCTTTGCCATTTTCTAAAACCGGCGGTTTAGCTGACGTTTCCTATGCCTTAAGCAAAGAACTTGCTAATAGTGGCGATGAAGTTATCATCGTAACTCCCTATTATCAAACGATAAAAAGAAAGTGTCTTAATCTTGAATATGTAGGCGTCCTACCAGTCAATGTATCCTGGAGAAAACAAGATGCGGAAATTTTTACGACCACAGTAGACGGCGTTAAATATTATCTTTTGAGTAACGGATATTATTTTGATCGTGACAATATTTATGGTTATCACGATGACAGTGAGCGTTTCGCTTTTTTCGCGATAGCTTGCCTAAATCTTCTCAAATATGTTAATTTCCAAGCTGATGTCGTTCATGTTCATGATTGGCAAGCTGGCATCGTTCCAACTCTTTTAAAAGAAAAATATTCATATGATTCTTACTACGCCTCAATGAAAACCGTTCTTACCATCCATAATCCCGCTTTCAAAGGTTTGGTTGACCGCTATTTCCTTAATGATTTTTGGGGACTTAGCGATGAATTATATGACAATGGACGCGTAAGATTTGATAATATGGTTTCTACCTTGAAGGCCGGAATCGTTGATGCTAATAAAATAACGACCGTCTCGCCAACTCATCGAAACGAACTTCTTGATATGTATTCCGACCAAAGACTTAATGGAGTGCTTGGATTAAGAAAGGATGATTTCGTCGGCATAGTAAACGGCATTGATTACGAAGAATGGAACCCAGCTAAAGACAAATACATCGTTGAGCATTATTCGACAAAAACCTGGAAAAAAGGCAAGGCGGAATGCCAAAAAGATTTGTTGAAAACATTTAATATCCAAAAAGGAAAAGGACCATTATTTGGCGTTGTATCGCGTCTTTCATGGCAAAAGGGAATTGATTTAATCATTGATGCGATGTATGGATTCTTAAATGAATACAATGACTGTTCCTTAGTTGTTTTAGGAAGCGGAGAAGAAGGACTTGAAGGAAGACTCCAATCGCTTAGAGACCAATTCCCAAATCGCGTTGGAATCTATATTGGTTATAACAACGAATTGTCCCACAAAATATATGCTGGCTGCGATTTCTTCCTTATGCCTTCTTTGTTTGAACCATGCGGAATATCCCAAATGATTTCCCAACGTTATGGCACTTTGCCTGTGGTTAGATATACTGGTGGATTAGCTGATACCGTTGAAGGGCTTGATGAACCAAATGTCGCTAAAGCAGATGGCATCGGCTTCTATAATTATGACGTCAACGGACTTTCTTATGCGATGGGAAAAGCAAAAGATTTATACCTAAACACTCCAAATTACGATAAAATCGTAGACAATGCGTTAAAGAAAGATAATTCTTGGAAACGCAGTGCCAAGCAATATCGCGCCCTATATGAGGAGATAGTTGCTAAATAATAAGGAGCATTTATGAGCTACAATCACAAAGAGATCGAAAAGAAGTGGCGTAAATATTGGGAAGAAAACAACACTTTCTATTGCGACACTTACGATTTTTCTAAACCAAAATATTACGTTTTGGACATGTTTCCATATCCTTCTGGACAAGGACTTCATGTTGGACATCCTGAAGGATACACAGCAACGGACATCGTTGCGAGAATGAAAAGGATGCAAGGCTTTAACGTCCTTCACCCAATGGGCTGGGACGCTTTCGGGCTTCCGGCTGAGCAATTCGCCATCAAGATGAACCAACATCCTGAAGAATTCACTAGAAAAAACATCGCCAATTTCAAAAATCAGATTCAATCATTAGGCTTTTCCTATGATTGGTCAAAAGAATTCGCGACCATTGACCCTAAATATTACAAATGGACCCAATGGATTTTCACGAAGATGTTTGAAAACGATTTGGCGTATGTCGCCGATATCCCCGTCAATTACTGCCCAGAACTTGGAACCGTTTTAGCAAACGAAGAAGTAATTGATGGAAAATCTGAAAGAGGCGGCTTCCCAGTTATTCGTATGCCAATGCGTCAATGGGTTCTTAAAATCACAAAATACGCCGATAGACTCGAAGAAGATTTGAAAGGATTGGATTGGCCAAAATCCACTCTTGAGATGCAACGTAACTGGATTGGTAAATCAAAAGGCGTTGAAATAACCTTTAAAATAAAAGATTCTGAAGAATCCTTCAAAGTATTCACAACCCGTGTTGATACGTTATTCGGTTGCACATATTGCTGTTTAGCGCCTGAACATCCACTTGTTAAAAAACTCGTTTCCGAGGAACAAAAAGCAGCAGTTGAAGCCTATTTAGAAGAAGCAAGCCATAAATCTGACTTATTAAGAACTTCTTTGGTAAAAGATAAAACTGGCGTTTACCTTGGTGTTACCGCCATTAACCCAATTAATGGAAGAGAAATACCTCTTTATGTTGCAGATTATGTCTTAGGAAGCTATGGCACTGGTGCGGTTATGGCCGTTCCAAGCCACGATTCAAGAGATTATGCTTTCGCTAAAAAATATGATTTAGAAATAATCCCAGTTCTTGAAGGAGGAGATGTTTCTAAAGAAGCTTTTGAAGGTGATGGGCCACATATCAATTCATCTTTTGCCAATGGCATGAATATTGCCGAGGCAAAAAGAGCCATCACGGCAAAACTTGAAGAATTAAAAGCAGGTCACGAGGTAACAAATTATAAGCTCCGTGACTGGATTTTCTCAAGACAACGTTATTGGGGAGAACCAATCCCAATGGTCACTAGAGAAGATGGAAAAGAAATCGCTTTAAAAGAAGATGAACTTCCTCTTGTCTTACCAGAGATGGACAATTATCAGCCATCAAGAGATGGAAAACCTCCTCTTTCTAAGGCTCCATCATCCTGGCTAAATGTTGAAGTTGATGGAATGAAAGGCGTTAGGGAAACCAATACCATGCCTCAATGGGCTGGCTCTTCTTGGTATTACATACGCTATATTGATCCAAATAATGATCAAGCGATTGCCGATCCAAAACTTCTTGAGCATTGGTTACCTGTCGATCTTTATATCGGCGGTCAAGAACATGCCGTTTTGCATCTTCTTTATGCTCGTTTCTGGCATAAATTCCTTTATGATATCGGCGTTGTCAAATGCAAAGAACCATTCCAAAAACTTTACCATCAAGGCATGATTCTTGGAGCAAATGGCGAAAAAATGTCTAAATCTCGCGGAAACGTCATCAATCCTGATGACATCATCGAATCTAATGGTGCAGACTCGCTCCGTTTATTCGAAATGTTTGCCGGACCTTTAAGCGAAGCAAAACCATGGTCAACTACGGCCTTAGATGGTTCGACAAGATTTATCGAACGTGTCTTCCGTCTTATTGATGATGATACATTCAAATCTAGAATCAGCGATGAAAACTCACATGAATTAGATTATTCCTACAATTTCCTCGTTAAAAAGGCGACTAAGGACTTTGAAGATCTTTCCTTTAATACGGCAATATCTCAAATGATGATATTCATCAATGACTGCTATAAGGCTAAATCGCTTTATCGCCCTTATATTGAGAATTTCGTTAAGATTTTCTCCTGCGTTTGCCCATTTGTTGGCGAAGAGATGTGGGAAAAACTTGGACATAAGACTTCAATCGCTTATGAAAGCTGGCCAACATTCGATGAAAGCAAACTCGTAATAAACACTGTTACGATTGGCGTTTCGATAAATGGCAAGGTTCGCGATAGCATCACCCTAAGCAAAGACGCCACTCAAGATGAAGCAATTGCTTTAGCAAAAGCTAGCGAAAAAATTGCTAAATACCTTGAAAACGTCACAATTCGCAAGGTAATTTACGTTCCTGGAAGAATCCTCAACATCGTTGTCGCTTAATTATTAGGACCATTAATTTGGTCCTTTTTTATTAGTTATCTGAACCTTATTAATTATTCTATTTGGAACATTTCTTATAGAAGAATATAATCTTAGAGCCCGGTACTGAGCGTATGGTTCAGACTGGAGTAGGAGAAAAATAAGTCCATGTTACTAACAATCGACATCGGGAATACCCTGATTGATATTGGAATATGGGATGATGAAGAACTCGTTTATGTCTACAAATGTCGGACAAAACCAATTCGTTCCCTAGACGAATACAAAAGTGTAGTCGAGCTTTTCATTATGACAAAACACTTAGAGAAAGAGAAGGTAGATCGAGCAATAATCTCATCTGTCGTCCCTCCTTTAAGCCCGATATTCCGTTCAATCGTCTCTTCCCTATTTGGCGTTAAAGCCAAAATCTTAGGCCCCCGTTTAAAAACAGGAATGGCCATCAAAACTGATAACCCCCAAGAAGTAGGGGCTGATTTAGTCGCTGATTCCATAGGAGCGATATCTCTTTTTGAGAAAAACATTTTTATTGCTGACCTTGGAACGGCAAATAAATTCATTTATATCGATGAAAACGGATCTTTTGGAGGATGTGCAATCGCCCCTGGTTTAGGGATGGGCGCCTCAACTCTTTCTAAAGACACGGCAGCCTTACCAGAAGTAAACCTTCTTGCCCCTGATCATGTGATAGGGAAAAACACGCACGATTCTATGAATGCTGGCATCATCTTTACCAACATTTATTCGATAAGAGGATTCTTAAAATCTTTCGAGGAAGAATCTTCTAGGCCTTTAAAAGCCGTTCTTACAGGTGGCAATTCCATCTATGTTAAGAAATATTTACCAGAATTCGCCTACGAGGAAAATCTCCTTTTGCTAGGCTTAAAAGAAATAGATAAGAGGAATAGAAAATGAATTTCAATACAATAGCTTTTTGGGTGATTTTGTTAATATGGGTCGCCTTGCTTTTATTTTCGCTTCATAAAGAAAGCGTTTCGGAAAAAGAAGGGGTGAAAGTCCAAGATATCACCTTCCACGCCTTGATTATTGCTTTAATAGTCGTAATGGGTTTTGTTCCTGAGGCAGGATATATTTCCTTTGTCCCAGGAATCTCCTTTTCCCTTGTTCATCTCCCCGTTTTAATTGGCTCATATCGCAAAGGCTGGAAAGGCGGATTAATTTATGGCATAGCCTTTGGAATTACTTCTTGGATACAAGCGATGATGAATCCAGTTGGCTTTAACGCTTTGTTCGTAGTTCCTTGGGTTTCCGTCCTTTCAAGAGCGATTTTTGGCTTTTTAGCAGGTTTAGTCTTTGATTTACTACGTAAAAATTCTAAAATGTATAAGAACGTGTTTGTAATCGCAGGATTTTCGTTCGTCTTAACGATCCTCCACACCGTTCTAGTATTTGCTGATTTATTCACTTTCTACCCAGAAACGATGATTGCCTACTTTACTTCATCCTCCCCTGCGGCAGAAGGAGTGGCATTTACATTCGTCGCCATCATTGCTTTAGGAATGTTAGGAGAGGCAACTCTTGCTGCTATCATCAACCCACTTATTTCTAAGGCCATGGCGAAAATTGGTAGAAAATGATTTAGGAGAAAACATGCCAAATTTCAAAAAACTTGCTAAAGGGTATGAAAAAGACGCCGTCTTAGCCCTTCAAAAATTCATTAGAATTCCATCAGTTTATGATGAACATACTATCAAAGAGGGCCAACCTTTTGGCGAAAACGTTAAAAAAGCTCTAGATTATTTTGCTAAATTAGGCAAAGATTATGGCTTCAAAGTCACAAATGTTGATGGCTATGCCGTTGAACTTGAAATAGGAGATGAAAATGCCCCTTTGATTGGCATTTATGGTCATTCTGATGTCGTCCCTGTTTCCGGGAAGTGGGATAATCCCCCATTTTCTGCAACTCTCAAAGATGGTGAAATATATGGCCGTGGATCATTTGATGATAAGGGACCTCTTATGGCTTCTTTATATGCCACAAAGCTTTTGAAAGATAACGGACTTTTAAAAGGATATCGCGTTAAAATCGTCTCTGGGGGCGATGAGGAAAGAGGCTCCTCATGTCTTAAATATTATTTTGAGAAATTCCATGGCGAAGCACCTAAATATGGTTTCACGCCTGATGCAAATTGGCCGCTTATTTACGCGGAAAAAGGCATCACTCATGGCTCTTTAACAAAGAAGATTGATCTTTCTCCTATCGTTGCAATGGATGGAGGAACAGTTACAAATGCAGTTTGCGACTCCCTTTTAGTCACTCTCCTTCCAGATGAGAAATTCGCTAAATATCTAAAAGAAAGCAAAATTGCTTGCGATATCAATTCAACGAAAGAAATTCTCATGGTTCGTTTTATTGGCAAAACCGCTCATGGCTCAACCCCTGAATTAGGCCTTTCCGCAGCAAAGATCGCTTTTGAAACAATCGGCAAATTCTATAAAAATGAATTCCTTAGCAAACTTGCATCCGCCTTTGATAACAATGGAAAAATCTTCAATGGCTATAGCAAATCAACTGAACTTGGCGAATCAACGTTCAATTTTGGCGTAATTAAATATATGAACGGCAACCTTTCAGTTTCTGTTGATTATCGCTATGGCGAAAATGCCAAACCTGAAGAGGCAACGAAGAACCTTTCCTCTTTCGTGAACATGGAATTTGTAACCAATTCTGTCGCTCCATATCTTCTTTACGATAAGAAGTCTCCACTCGTTTCCACTTTAATGAAGGCTTTCAAAGCTGAAACGCTCCAATTCTTTGCCAAACCAATCGCCATTGGCGGAGGAACTTATGCAAAAGAAGCCCCAAATACGGTTGCTTTTGGCGCTGAATGGCCAAAACGCCCTGGCGGAATGCATTCACCAAATGAGCATATGAACGTCAAAGATTATATCCAAGACATTGCCATCTACGCTCGTGCTATTTATATGTTAGGTAACTTAAAGTGAGAGGGCGTTTTAAAAGGTGGGCTTCCCCTTTTCTTGATGAACATGAAGAGGTAGTCCTAAAAGAAATAAATCCTGCAGATTCATTTTTCCAAAATGCCGATCTTCGTCTTGAAGTAGGCTCTGGAAAAGGGGATTTTGTTATTGGAATGGCCTTAAAAAATCCTTCCGCAAATTTCTTAGCGATTGAAAGAGAAACATCCATTGCAGGAATTCTTGCAAAAAAAGTCGTTGAATCTAATCTTAATAATATTCGCGTTATCAATGGCGATTTCGACATCCTTTTGCCTGAACTTCAAAAATTAAAATTTGATGTTGTTTATCTTAATTTCTCTGACCCGTGGCCAAAAAAGAGACATGAAAAAAGACGTCTTACAAATAGAAAAAGACTCGATCAGTTCGAAACTTTATTAAAAGATGAAGGAGAGCTTAGAGTCAAAACAGATAATGACTCTTTATACGCATACACCCTAGAAGAAATCGCCTTTTCTCCATTTGAAATGTATTTAAACGAAGAAAATTATGTCTTTGATGAAGAAAACGATGTTGCCTCTGAATACGAAAAAAATTTCCGTTCGCAAGGCAAAAGTATCCATCGTATCCTAATGAGAAAGAAGAAAAAGTAAAAGGAGCAATATATGTATCGTTTATTTTATGATTTTGAAAGCAATGGCGACGTCTTATTCGTTGTTATTTCCCCAGAAAAGAAACCTGATGAAGTAGTTAGCAATGGCGATGTAACATGTTTATTTGCTAACAAAGAATTGGTCGGAATAAATATTTTTAACGTCTCAAGAATCGCCAAATTAAAATCTCATGGAGCGATTTTTGCCCCTGATAGCTTGCTTTTAGAGACCATCAACAATCTTTTAAGCAATTCAGGCGCACCAAAACTTGAAGAATCGACCAATTCAGGTTTTAAGGTTCTTTCAATAAGCAATCTTGAAGAGCATCCACTTGATGAAAAAGCGCAAATAGTAACCCTTAAAGGAAAAAACGATGAAACATATCAAGCTGTTTCATATTACAAAAATCTCTCTATTGGCAAACAAGTCGTTTGCGCATTAGACGGAACAATTCTTTATGATGGTTCGCTTTTTAGCAAGAAACTCGTCAAAAACATTCCAACTGATGCAACCCTTTGCTCAGGAAAGGAGTTAAAGGTATCCGATTCTAACAAAGAAGCATTTATCCCTGAAGGATATAATGACGGCGAAGATTTCTTCTATCCAAATAATTAAGGAAAAAACAATGAGTAATATTAAAGTTGAGCCATATCTTCCTGATGAAGATTATGATAATCCAGCGATGGTAACTGACTTTTATGAATTCAGCATGGCCAATTGCCTATTTTTGCACGGATTCAAAGACAAAATCATGGTTTTCAATATGTTTTTTAGAGAAAACCCCGATGATCTTGGATATTCGATATCAGCAGGTCAGCATAAATTAACGAAATTTTTGCTTGAATATCATTTCACCGAACGCGATCTTATATATTTAAAGAGCAAGGGAATGTCTGACGAATTCCTCGAATATCTTTCGACATATAAATGGAAAGGAAACATGTACGCCTTAAAAGAAGGAACGGTTTGCTATCCTCAAGTGCCGATGGTTCGTATCGAATGCGATATGGTTGGAGCCATTCTTATTGAGACATACCTCCTTCAAACGATGAATTTCCATTCTCTTATCGCGACAAAAGCCACGAGAATCTCTGGCCTTGCCACCCATACGGAAAGAAACGTGATGGAATTTGGCACGCGTCGTGCACAAGGAGAATCAGCTGGAAACGATGGCGCTTATGCGGCCATATTAGGCGGTTGCATTGGAACGGCTAATTGCCTTGCTGAAATGAAATACGGTCCTGAAGTAAAGGCGGTTGGAACGGTCGCTCACTCATTCATCGAATTCTTCCCTGATGAGCTAAGCGCTTTTAGAGCCTTTGCTGAAACCTACCCAAATAACGTCTCCCTTCTTTTAGACACATATTCCGTTTTTGACTCAGGTCTTCCTAATCTTATTAAAATAGATGATGAAATGATCGCTAAATACCCTAACGATCCAACAAAACGCGTTAAAGCAGCCCGTATTGACTCTGGTGACTTAGCAAGATCTTATAAGCGTCTTAGAAAAGCGCTCGATAAAGCAGGAAAGCCATATATCAAACTTGTTGCCTCAAATTCCCTTGATGAAAAGAAAATTCGCTCAATGGAAATATACGAAGACGCCCATTTCGATTCCTATGGCGTTGGAGAAAATCTCATAACTTCAAGAACAGACCCTGTTTTTGGCGGAGTTTATAAACTTGTCGCCATTAAAGAAGAAGATGGAACATATTCCCCGAAAATGAAATGCTCCGACTCTGTTTCTAAAGCGATAATTCCAGGGAAACTTACCGCTTGGAGAGTTTTTGATGAAAATAATCAAGGCCAATGCGATATTATCTCAATGGATGATGAAGTAGTTGAAGAAGGAAAACCAATCATTGTTTACGACTTATCAAACGACGCTTTCCATAAACGTCGCGAGATAATTCCTTATAAGGTAGAGAAAATCCTTGTCCCATTTATCGAAAATGGCGAACTTGTAGGAGAACTTCCTTCAATCACAAAAAAGAGAGAATATATCAAAGATCAACTCGAGAATCGCGTATGGGAATCAGAACTTCGTTTTGAAATGCCACACACTCATTATGTTGACTTAACCGAAAAGGTGTATAAAACGCGTGAAAGCCTTTATGCCGCTTTCCACGGAGGAACTATTTAGGTTCTTTTAAACTTAATATAAATAAGAGAAGACCGTCTACTTGGCGGTTTTTTCTTCACTTGAATTTTATCTTCGTAAAAATAATGAAAAAAACATTGAAAATTTTCAAATAAGTTTCATAATGTGATTGTAAATTTTGGGGGTGTAAAATGAATAATCTCAAAGATCGCGTTACGATTTATCAAGTCGCTCAAACGGCTGGCGTTTCTTTAGCTACCGTTTCCCGCGTCATCAACAAACAAGGCAATGTCACTGAGGCAACACGTGCCAAGGTTGAAGCAACAATCAAGAAACTTGGCTATAAACCAAGCGGACTTGCTCAAGCTCTTGCAACCAATAAAACCACTAATATCGGCATTATTATTCCTGGGGCCAACTACGTTTACATTTCAAATATGCTTTCGGGAATCTCGGAAGTAGCCAAGCAAAAAGGCTTTGTTCTTACTCTTTTCACAACTTCCCATTCTCGTGAAGAAGCTCTTTCAATGATTGAAAAAGTCATTACGACACACGTTGATGGAGCCATTATTTTCGATGATGAGCTTGAAGTGGAAGACATTATGAAAATCAATTCCTATTTCGTCCCAACAATTGTCGTTAATACCGTGCTAACAGGCGAAAAAGTAGGTTCAATTAAGTTCTCCTATGGCGAAGAATTAAAGAATATCATCCGTCGTTATTATCAAGAAGGCGGCGATAAGGAAATGACTTTCGTCCACGTTCATGATGGAGGGCGTTTATTGACGCATTGCGAACATTGTTTCACCGAAGTTCAAAATGAATTAGGCAAACAATATCATATCCTTAATTGCGATGACTCCTATACGCATACATATTCTGATTTCTTCGAACATTTTAAGAAAAATCCAGAAACTTCAAAAGGATATTACATCACTTACCGTGATTCCTTAGCAGCTGCTATTATGAATGCTGCTTCCGATGCCGGACTTAATGTTCCAAACGATATCGAAGTCCTCTCACTTGTCGGTACTAAATACGCAAAAATCGTTCGTCCAACCATTTCCTCTATGGATATCGATATGCAAGAAGTTGGCAAACGCTCAATGCTTATGCTCACCGATTTAATCAATGACAACCTCACGGAGAAAACTTGCCGTTTGGAAGCTAAATTCAACAAAAGAGACTCCACTAAATATTAATTCGTCATGTTTTAGAAAATTCTTAGGGAAACCTAGGAATTTTTTTAATTTTTTTCTTCGACAATTCAGGCGTTTTTAAATTTTTTTAGCACTTGACCCTTGACAGTGCTAAAAAAGAAAACTACATTAAATACCGTTAAGAAAAGGAGGTAGAAAAATGTCTACTATAAAACCACTTAATAATTACTTACTCTTAGAAAAAATACCTTCAGAAAAGAAGGTTGGCTCTATTATTCTCACTACCGAGAAAAAACAAGGAAACGTTGCTACCATCATGGCAATGGGTCCAGGAAAATTAGATGAAAACGGCAAACTCATCCCTATTGAAGGAGTGAAGGTTGGCGATAAGGTCATCTATAGGGAATATTCCGGAACAGAATATGAAGATGATGGACACAAATATCTTCTTATCAAAGTTGAAGATGTACTCGCTGTCGTTAATGACTAATTGGAGGAAAAACAATTATGGCAAAAGAAATCAAATTAGGAAAAGAAGCTCGTGAAGCAATGGTCAGGGGTGTTGATACCCTTGCTAACACCGTTAAGGTAACTCTTGGACCAAAAGGAAGAAATGTCGCTCTCGATAAAGGCTATGGTAGCCCAGAAATCTGCGAAGATGGCGTTTCAATCGCTCGTGAAATCGAACTAAAAGATCCAACTGAGAATATGGGCGCAAAACTCGTATACGAAGTTTCTAACAAAACAAACGAAAAAGCAGGAGACGGCACAACAACAGCCACCGTTCTTGCCCAATCAATCATCCACAAAGGCGTCGAAGCAGTTGATGCTGGCGCAAACCCAGTCTTCGTCCGTAACGGTATCGAAAAGGCAGGAAAAGCTGTTGCAACCGAACTCTCGCTTATTTCTAAACCAGTTCAAACCAACGAAGACATTCAAGCTATCGCCTCAATTTCCGCTCATGATGAAGAAATTGGCAAACTCATTGCCGAAGCCATGGAAAAAGTCGGAAAGAATGGCGTAATCACTGTCGATGAATCAAAGACAAGCGAAAACGAACTTACCATCTCCCAAGGTATGGAATATGACAAAGGCTATATCTCTCCATATATGGTAACCGATAATGAGCATATGGTCGCTGAGCTTGAAGATCCTTATATCTTTGTTACTGATATGAAAATCAGCAACATCAACGACATCATCCCAATGCTTCAATCAGTAGTTGATGCCCATAAGCCATTATTGATTATCGCTGAAGATCTCGATTCGGATGTAACAAGCACCCTTATTGTTAACAAACTTCGTGGAACCTTCACTGTTGTTGCCACTAAAGCCCCTGAATTTGGCGATGCTCAAAAAGCAGCTTTACAAGATATTGCCATCCTTACTGGCGCTAAATTCTTCTCCAAAGATCTTGGCATGCAATTAAAAGACGCAACCATTGATGATTTAGGAAGCGCAAAACGCGTTACCGTCAAGAAAGATACGACCACAATCGTTGGCGGAGAAGGACGTAAGAAAGATGTCGAAGATCGCATTGCCGAACTCTCTGCTCAATATTCCGTTGTCACAAGCGATTATGACAAGAAGAATATCTCCAAACGTATCGCTAAGCTCTCAAATGGCGTAGCAGTCGTTAAGGTTGGTGCTCTTACCGAAAGCGAACTCAAAGATAAAAAACTTCGTATCGAAGATGCCCTTAATGCCACAAAAGCAGCAGTTGCTGAAGGCATTGTAGTTGGTGGAGGAGCCGCACTCGCTGAAGTTTATGGAGCCTTAAAAGGCAAACTCGTTGATGAAAATCCTGATGTTCAAAAAGGCATTGATGCTGTCCTCGAGTCTTTATATGCCCCATTGATGCAAATTGCAAGAAACGCCGGATACGATCCAGAAGAAATTGCAACCAAGCAAAAAGAAAGCAAGAAAGATGTTGGCTTTGACGCTTTACATGGAAATTGGGTTAATATGTTTGACGCAAACATCATCGATCCAACCAAGGTCACCCGTAACGCTATCTTAAATGCCTCAAGCATTTCCGCAATGTTTGTCACAACCGAAGCAGCAGTTACCACCGTCAAAGAAGAAAAACAAACTCCTGCTAGCCCAGCTGGAATGTATTAATCGATAAAAATCTAATCTTAGGCCTGATGTCATCAAAGACATTGGGTCTTTTTTTGCTGTCATTTTCGAACGATTTAGAGGATTTTTTATACAATGTGTAGATGTTTTTTCTCTTAAAAGTCTTTATTTCTTGCTTAATGATTTTATTAAGATAAAATCTTACCTAGTGAGGTAAACTTATGGAAAACATCGTCGATGAATTAAATTATCGTGGACTTATCGAGCAATATTCCAATGAGGATAACGTCCGCAAACTCTTTGATAAAAAAGTAACTGTTTATTGTGGCTTTGACCCAAGTGCTTCATCAATGCACGTCGGAAACTACGTCATGATTTCAACTTTGATGAGACTTCAACGCGCCGGCCATAAAATCATAGCAGTCGTAGGTGGAGCAACCGGCATGATTGGTGATCCATCTGGAAAATCAGCCGAAAGAAACCTTCAAACCAAAGAGACATTAGCTAAAAACACAGCTGCCATCAAAGCTCAATTAGAAAGATTCTTAGATTTATCAGATCCTGAAAAAGGCATGATTCTTAATAACTATGATTGGCTTGGAGGAATCACAATGCTTGATTTCCTTCGCGATTATGGCAAATATTTCTCCGTTAATTACATGCTTAGCAAAGAAATTGTCTCTTCTCGTCTTGAAGCAGGCATCTCCTTTACTGAATTTGCTTATCAAATTCTTCAATCTGCCGATTTCCACACTCTTTATAAGAAATATGATTGTAAAATCCAAATTGGCGGAAACGATCAATGGGGAAATCTTACTAGCGGTCTTCAATTAATCAGAAAAATTGAAGGAGAAAACGCAGATGCTGAAGCTATGACGGCTCACTTAATCACTAGAGCGGATGGCAAAAAATTCGGCAAATCAGAAAAAGGTGCCCTTTTCCTTAACCCTGAACTTACATCCCCATATCAACTTTATCAATATTTCTATAATACGACCGATGAAGACGCGATTAAATATCTTAAGGTCTTCACTTTCTTAACACGTGATGAAATCGAAGATTGCACAAGAGAACATCTTGCAAACCCTGGTGCTCGTATAGCTCAAAAGAAATTAGCTTATGAAGTGACTAAAGATATACACGGAAAAGATGCGGCAGAAGAAGCTATTTCGATGTCGAATGTTCTCTTCTCTGGCGAAGTGCAAAAATTAAACGCGAAGCAAATTGAAGAAGTTCTTGGCTCATATACGAAAACTCCTCTCGAAGGAGAAACGCCAATTCTTGATTTGCTAGTCAAAACTGGCGCGGCCACATCAAAGACCCAAGCTAAAACTTTCATTCAACAAAACTCCGTTTCAATCAACGGGGAAAAGGTCGCTGACTTAAATAAAGTCATAACAAAAGAAGACGCTATTGCTGATAAATATATCATCATTCGCCGTGGTAAAAAGAATTACTATCTTGGCGTATTCTAAAAACTAATTTACTGAAAATGCCCATTTTATGGGCTTTTTCTTTTACTTTTTTCCTGTAACCGCTTTCATAGACGTTTTATGATCACCTCAAAAAAATTGAACTATAATTTAGGCAACTCAAGCAATTGAGGAAAGGAAAATCAAACATGATTGAAGAAGCAGTTTTGCTACTATCACTCCTCATCCCAAACGCTAACAACGTCACGCAACACGAAATAGTCCCCGCTAACGACTATGGCACAAGTGTTGCGGATTCCTCATCATTTACTCGCATAGGCGGAAGCGCTCTTAGTCGCGTCTTAGAATGCGAAGACGGGTATGTCTATGATCAAATTGACATTTACAAACATCCATTTACAGAATCGTCGGATCTGTATTTGTATAAGGTAACAGCTCAATTCACGCCAGGTGTTGTTGCTAATGCAAATGGAATAAAGATGTCAAATGGCAAATCATTTAACTATTCTTATCTTCATAGCGGTTTTGTTCATGTTAGTGCATACAAATATCAATATCTTGAATATGGCGGAGATATAACCTATAAGGCCATCGCTCCAATATCAAGCGGAATGACAACAAGCGTTACGTCCACTTATGGTAAGACGTATACTTCTTCATTTGGCACTGAAACTGGCGTTAGCATTGACACAATGGGAACGATTAAGGCTAACATCGGGACATCCGTCTCATCATCGATGGCTATAACATATAGTAATTCAGTTTCGACTACGACATCAGACCCTGTTCTTTCTACCCAATATGCGGAAAATAGCGCAACTAAAAAGACTGAAGCCCAGTGGAGCTTTTCTGTGGTTAACGGAATGTATGCTGGCGCAGCAACTTATTGGATGACGACATATCTTCTTTTTGAGATGAGCAACGAAGTTTCTTATTTCAATAGAGACGTATTTAATAGCTACATTCACTTTGCTTTTAATGGCCAAACTTATTATTACGAGAGAAGTGATAACGATACTTATTTGGTTTGGAAACCAAGTTCTAATACGTATACGGGTGCTGACGGTGGAACGAATTTCGCATGAGGTACTGATATGAAAGAATTGACTAAAACTGTATTAATCGTACATATAAGTACGATAGTTGGCTGGATCCTTACCGAAGTCATGGGCCTCTCCGCTTATATATTCGGACCATCTGGTGAAGGAAGAATGGCCAGCAAGAGCGTTGCGGCTTATTTCTATAACTATCTATACTATGTTAATCCCACGATTTATCTGCTAACTCTTGTTTTCTTTATTGCAATTGCGGTTTATCAAACTGTCATTTTAATTAAGAACATAAAATCTAAAAAATAGAAATTTATGACATTAGTTAAATAGCGATTAATAATGGAGGAATATCAAAATGGAAAAGATGATAAAGACGGTTCTTATTGTTCATATAAGTACGATAGTTGGCTGGATCCTTACCGAAGTCATGGGCCTCTCCGCTTATATATTCGGACCATCTGGTGAAGGGAAATTTGTCACTAAGAGTGTCGTTAATTACTTCTATATCTTTCTTTATTACATAAATCCTGCAATTTATTTGTTGACTCTTGCCTTCTTTATTGCGGTTGCAATCTACCAAGGCGTAAATCTATATAAAGAAAAGAAAAAAGGAAAATAAGTAAGAAAGCGATGTTAAAAATGAGAGTTATAAAACTCTCATTTTTTATTTTAGGTAACAAATAAATTAGTTAATTGCTATAATAGTCAAGGAAACCTTTGATAAGCGGATTATGGTATTCTCTAGCGTATCCTTTTTTCCAATAGATTCCGTTTTCGCCATAATCGTCATATTCATCAATCGAAATTTCTTTGTTCGTTAACTTTGTTTCAATTGATGAATCAAGTGATGAGAAGAAGGAGTGATTTCCCCCATTCCAATAAGAATTACTTATGATTACTTTATTCTCGATTTTTGTAAGAATATCATTATAGGCAACCGCTCCATCGATAACGTACTCGCCAAAATAATCTTTCTCTCCTTCGACCTTATAAGTTAAGAAAGTGGGTATATATCCTACATCGTAGCCAAAATTAACGTTATATTTATCAGATAAGCCATACGAATCTTTGAAATCTTGCCACAAAGTTGAATTAAATTGACCGTTTTCATAACGAATGCCATTAATGTCACAATCAAGTACATAGATAGTCTTATTCAATGGTTTTTTGTTATATTCTTTTAGGAAATCCCTTATTAAATATTCGCAATCAGAACATGTTTTTCTTAAATATCCAACAGTGAATATTTCCCTTTCATCAAACATCGAATCAAGTTGGCTCTTACTTACATAAAGCATATCGCTAAAGGAGACGTTATTGAAAAACTTCTCTATTTTTTCCTTATTCGATAAAGACTCGTTTGCAGTGGTTTCCTGTTTATACACCTCGCCATCCTTGAAAACGGCTAAGGTTTGCTCTCCGCTAACTAAATCAAGTGAGAATGTTTTTTCTACATCTTTGAAGTCGTTTGGATCAATCCCATATATCTCTATATTATTAGATTTAATATATATATTTAGATTATAGGCAAATGAAGTATAGCAAACGCATTCAATTTCCTCGCCTTTTTCTAATGTCTTATATTCGTAAACCAACAAGACAAAATTATCTTCGTTTTTGATTTTTCTATTCAAATCTTCATAAGGGATATTAGTCGTATGAAGATATAGTGAATTAACGTCGCTTGCCAATGTTGAATCATATAATTTTCCAAATGGAATATAGACAATTTCATTGTCGTTTTTATTGCATGAAACTAGCGTTAACATAAGCAATGGAAGGAGAAGAATTTTCTTTTTCATCATGCGAAAATTATAGTCGAAAAATCATTCAAAAAACCAGCGAAAAAAACTAAGCGGTTTTTTGCCTCAAATTTCAACATGAAAATTAATAAAATTTTTAACCCTCAAAAAGTAGTAAAATCTCTCGTAAATATCGATATTTGGCTCATTTTTAAAATGAAGTGTTTTTTAATCAAAAAAATTAGCAAAAAAAATATTTGATTTTTTATTAAATTTAACGCAATATTTTTGCCGTTAAGTTTTTTCAACTCTTAGGCAGAGAAAAGGCTTAGCCTGTTTGCAACAGCTTCTGTTAAATTGGAGGTATTCAAATGGATGAAAATAATGTCATCATCTCTCTTCAACATGTGAGTAAGGTTTTTGACAAGACCTTCTTCGCGGTTGACGATGTCAGCCTAGACATCAAAAAGGGTGAATTCGTCACCTTGCTTGGCCCATCAGGGTGTGGCAAAACTACGACATTGAGGATGATCGCCGGATTCGATATTCCAACATCTGGCAAGATTCTTCTTAATGGGAGGGACATTACTAATCTGCCTCCATATCAGAGACCTGTAAACACGGTTTTCCAGCATTATGCTCTTTTTCCTAATCTTGACGTTTATGATAACGTCGCTTTCGGCCTTAAATTAAAGAAAATTCCTTATGAAGTAACCGATCGCAAAGGAAATAAGAAAATTAAGTATAAGCACCTTTCTGCGAAAGAGATTGATGAAAAGGTCGCAAAAGCTCTTGAAATCGTTGATCTTGATGAAATGGAAGATAGAGACATTTCTAATCTTTCTGGCGGTCAGCAACAACGTGTTGCCATCGCTCGCGCTATCGTAAACGAACCAGAAGTTCTTCTTTTAGATGAACCTTTAAGCGCTCTTGACCATAAGATGCGTGTCGATATGCAATTAGAACTTAAGAATATGCATAAAAAACTTGGCATCACCTTTATTTACGTCACCCACGATCAAGAAGAAGCCCTTTCAATGTCTGATAAAGTCGTCGTTATGAAAGATGGCACGATTCAGCAAATAGGCACGCCTGAGCAAATATACAACGAGCCAACATCAGCCTATGTTGCTGACTTTATTGGTGAATCAAATATTTTCGCTGGCACAATGTGTGGCGAAAGAAAGGTTCGTTTCCTCAATTCTTCCTGGGATTGCGTCGATGATTTCCCGCTAAATCAAAAAGTTGACGTCGTAATCCGCCCAGAAGACGTAATCCTTGGTGAGCCTGGAGAAGGAATAGTTGATGCGACAATTCTTTCTAGCGTCTTCAAAGGAGAAGACTATTCCTACGAATTAAAGGTCGGAAAAACCGAGATAACATGCCGTGAACATAAAGCGCGCCTTGTCGGATCAAAAGTTTCTATTTCCGTTGATAAAGAGAATCTTCAAATCATGGAAAAAGAGCTTACTGAAAATTCCTATCCAGATTCCTATATTGGCAAAGATAACAAAGTTTATATTTCCGAAGTTCCTTTCGAAGTTGATATCACCAAACTTCTTAAAGGATCCGTAATAAACGACGAAGGATATCTCGTTGATCCTAAAAATGGTCGTGAATATGATTTAACGGATGCCGACGTTATCGCCTCATTCGATCTTGATTGCGCGGAACTTTCCGACAATCTTGAAGAAGGGCAAATCGAAGGCAAGATACAATCCGCCGTTTGGATTGGAGACCACTATCAATATCTTGTTAGAAATGAAAACGAAGATGATTTTGTTTGCAATTCAACGTATGCTTGGAATATTGGCGATGAAGTTTCCGTCAAAATTCCAGTTGAGAAAATCTCAATTCGTTTGAAGAAGGGGTTAGACAGCTATGTCCGCCACTAACGAAGAACTCAAAAGGCCTTCGAAATGCAAGAAATTCTTTCGTTTGAAAAGAAAATATCTTTGCATTCCTTACGCTGTATTCTTGGCCTTATTTGTCGTCATACCAATGTTGCTCATAGTTTGGTACGCTTTCACCAATGAAGCAGGCGTTCCTTCTTTAGATGCAGCAATTTCCTTCTTTACGACCCCGACTAAATGGTCCGTTCTTCTAATTTCCCTTTTCCTAGGGATCCAAACGACTATAATCTGTCTTCTTTTAGGCTATCCTGCCGCTTATTTCCTAGCGAATAAAAAACTTAATTCTAATGGGATCTTGGTTGTTTTATTCATCCTCCCTATGTGGATTAACTTTGTTATAAGAACTGGTGCAACACGCGATTTGCTCGATTGGATTGGTATTTCAGGTGGTAATTACCCTTGGACTGCGACCTTAATCGGCATGGTTTATAACTACCTTCCTTTCACCATTCTCCCTCTTTATACGACGATGTTAAAACTCGATCGCTCACAAATGGAGGCGGCTGCAGATTTAGGCTGCTCACCAGTGAAAGTCTTCTATAAAAACATTCTTCCTCAATCTCTCCCAGGCATTATTTCCGCCTCGGAAATGGTCTTTATGCCAGTTATGTCCTCCTATGTTATCTCTGATACCTTATCAGAAGGAAAAATAACTTTATTTGGCAATTCCATTTATCTAAATTTCACCAACAGCCAATGGAATTCCGGTTCCTTCATGGCACTCATTATGCTTGTGATAATTGCCTTAACAAGTATTATCACGCGTAAATTCGATAAGGGCGATGCAGCCCAAAGAAGAGGAGGCGGATTATGGTAGACACAGAGAAAAAAGCTTTGATCAAAAAGATTTTCGCTCAGATGTACATTTGGCTCCTTCTTTTGATCATGTATGCACCTATTTTGGTTCTTGTCGTGTTTTCTTTCACCAATACCGACGTTCTTGGAGCGTGGAATGGCTTCACATTTGAACTTTACGTCAACCTTTTCAAAAACGAAGATATCATGAAAGCGGTTGGAAACACGCTCATTATCGCTTTAGTTTCTTCTAGCATTGCCACAATCTTAGGCACTTTAGGTGCAATTGGCGTTTATGAAAGCAAAAAGCACGCCAAAAGAACAATGGAAATGGCTAACCAAATCCCAGTCGTTACTCCTGAAATTGTCATTGCTTTATCTTTGACTGTCATGTTTGTCTTCCTTAGACAATACTTATTCAAAAATCTAGCATTCTCTTTCTGGACTTTGCTTATTGGCCACTTGGTTCTTTCAACCCCATTTGTATACCTTAATGTCAAACCAAAATTAGAGCAAATGGATCCAGCCTTATATGAAGCGGCACTTGATTTAGGCTGCTCCCCAACAAAAGCCCTATTTAAGGCAACGTTGCCTGAAATTGCCCCTGGAATCCTTTCTGGTTTCCTTATTGCGATAACTCTTTCTCTTGATGACTTCATTGTCACAGCCTTTACCGCTGGCCCAGGTTTATTAAACGGTGCTTCAAAGATCTCCACGATTTCAACATATGTTCAAGGCGTTATCAAAAAACACCCTCTTCCACCAGAACTTAGAGCTCTTTGCACCCTTATATTCTTAGCGGTAGTTATAGTTGTTTTCGCTCTCGTCTTGCTCAATCGCAAGAACAAAGGAGGAAAAGGAAAACACGCCAAAGCGAGGATGAAATTATGAAAAATATTTTAGTTTTATCTCTTCTTTCCTATCTTTTTGCCGCAGGAGAAGTAAGCCCTATCTATTTACAAGCTAAACATGATGCAGCAAAAGCCCTTGGGCAAAAAGTCGTTCTTTCGATTTATAACTCCGAAGACTATATTGCCACGGGCGATGATGACTCTCTTGATATAATAAGTGCTTTTGAAAACAAAGTTCTTGAAGAAGATGGGGTCAATCTCGAAATTAGCTATGATACGTTTGATACGAATGAAATCATGCTTTCAAATCTTCAAACGGGAGCAAGAAACTACGATCTTATCTGCACTTCCGACTATATGGTCGAGAAGATGATGGCAAATAATCTCGTCGTTCCTTTCCTTACTGGAGAAGAAAGAGAAGCCCTCTATAGCAATAATTATTCCTCCTGGGAAGATGATAATTACAACCTATACGCCTCTCCTCTCTTCGATAAGCTTTATGGAAGCATCACCGTGGAGATGAATGGCAAAGCGGAAAAAGTCTCAGATTATATGCGTGGTTATATGTGGGGAACTTTAGGCATCATGTATAACCCTCAATTCAGCGTATATGAAAATCGCGGATTAACCCCAGAAGATGTTAAAAAAGATATGGCAACATATTCTTCTTTATGGTCCGATTCTTATACAAGAACATTCCAAATCAAAGATTCGATGCGTGATTCTTATGCGATTGCCTTACTTGAAGCCTTCAAAGGAGAGTTCGAGGAATTAGCAAAACGCAAAAAGAAAGGCGAAATCGATTCTGAAACCTACAACAAAGACATCAACATTATTTTCAATAACATTTCCCATGTCGATGAATTTAACTCTTTGATGAAGGAACTCGGAAAAGATTCAACCTATTCGGCTCAAGATATCATTGATAGCGTCGAAAGAGAACTAACTTCCCTTAAGAACAATTCCTATGGACTTGAGGTTGATTCTGGCAAGACCGATATTCAAACTGGCAATAGAACTGGCATCAATATGGCTTGGTCAGGAGATGCCGTCTATGCTATTGACTCAGCCGATAAAATAGGAACAACCCTTTATTATTCGATTCCTACTATTGGCGCTAATATATGGCTTGACGCCTGGGTTATTCCTTCAACTGTCCAAAACCAAGAATACGCCCAAAAATTCATTGATTTCATTTCTTCTCCTGAAGTTGCTGCGGCAAACATGGATTATATTGGCTACACCTCAACAATCGCTGGAGATGACGTTCTTTCCCTAGTCAGAGAATGGTATGACGTAAGAATGCCCCTATTCTTCGAATATGATGAGGAAGAAGATGGATTTGTTTACGACGATAACGATGAATTAATCTTGCTTGAGGAATATAAATCTTTAAGCGATGATGAACTAAATTCCCTCTTCCAAACTGGTAAAGGAGAAATCGGAGGAAAAGAGTATTCTTCATGGGAAGATTATTCGGAAAAGAATGATTTAGGTTGGAGCGCCGTTGATCTTTCTTACTTCTTTGATGGCTCGCTTAATGAGTATGAAGATGGCCTAGATACAGTCTTCTATACCGATGAATACGAAACTTATACGCTTGATGATGGCGAAGAATTCATAACGGGTCGTTCTTTCTTTGCCCAATATCCACCAAATGAAATCGTTGATAGTTTGATGGTTATGGAGGATTATGGCGATAATAACGAATACGTTCTTACCATGTGGGAAGCCGTTAAAAGCGGAACTGTTCCAGTTGCTATCACTGTTATCTTAGTTGTTGAAGCGGTCATTCTTTGCACCCTCCTTGCATATTTCTTTGTGAAAAACGGCATTTCTAAATCTCTTCGTAAGAAACGTCGTTTAGAGAAAAAAGCTTAAAATTAGTGGGTTATATCATTCAAAATGTTGAAAGACATAAATTAGGATGATATAATCCATAACGCTGCATCCGTAGCCAAGTGGTAAGGCCAGTGACTGCAACTCACTTACCGTCGGTTCAAATCCGGCCGGATGCTCCAT
>CAVIJE010000004.1:0-60681 GCA_963643355.1 Sodaliphilus sp.
TCCTATTAGTATCTTCTATTCGGAATATTTTTGAAATCTAACCAAAAATAAGTGGGTTTTAATAGGGATTTTTGAATTTTTAACGAAATTAGACTTTAATTATTGGTTGAATAGAAAGTCGTGATAACATTGCTCGTTTCAATTAGAATAGAACTCTGATTTAAGGCGATTATTGCTTCATCGCAAATTTTATGAACGTTTTCGAGACTGATATCTTCTAATATGCAAGCGATAGTTCTTTCTTTTGTAATTGCATCATTATCATCTTTCCAATAGCCGTTTGCTTCAAAGATAGTGCACCCATCAGTGTATTTAGTGCATATTTCAGTTACTTTTTTAAGACATTCATTAAATTCCATTACTGGCTGATAAGTGTCTTTATCGTTCGTTCCGATATAAAGAGTGTATTTGGTGTCATATTCATTGTTTTTTGCGCTTATTTCGTTAATTTGATTCGAAAGAGATATTTCTTTCCCAAGTGCTATGCCTGTTGCAACCATATTAATTCCAAGCAATGACGCTAATACGATAGTTACAATTTTTCCCTTACTTAATTTTTCCATACTTTTTATCCTTTTTATATTAAAAAGCCACCTAATTAAGCTAGGAGCAAATTGGTGGCCATTTTTGTTTTGATATTAGAAGAAAACCGATTCGGCTTTTTCTTTGATTTCTTTAGAAGCAATGAATGGAATACGGGTTGTGTATCCTTCTTTGGCTGCAACATATTTCTTTGCCCATAAGGTAAAGATTTCAGTGTTCCATTTGGCAACTGCGTTATTATAAACCTCTCTTGCAGCAGTAATTTCTTGTTGAAGATAGGTGTTTTGTTGCATAGCTGCTTGAATTTCTTGATGGGCTTTGAGATCTGGATATTTCTCTAAGGCAATGTTGATTGAATGTTCAATGTTTTCAAGTTTGCCTTGTAATTCATTACGAGCGATATCTCCATCGGCTCCAGTTTGTTGTCCGGAACGGGCTTTAGCAATATCAACAAAGGTATCTTTGTCTAAAGCGATTGCTTTATCAAGAAGTTTTGCGGTATTTTGAAGAATGCTAACGCGTTGAGCCATATAGTTATCAATGGTTGAAGCGTCATGTTGAATCTTTTGTTCAAGTTGTTTGAAATAGGTTCTTGCATGATTCTTCTTGAAGGTATAAACGATTCCTCCAATGATAAATATAAACCAAACGCCAATATTAACCGCTTTATCGGTGCTGTTTAATTCGACAGGAACTTTCTTATCGATTACGTGAACGGATCTACCAGCGGTATTTTCTAAGCTAACATCTGTTTCGTCTAATTGTGCCATATTTTATTTTCCTTTCTAATATGTTTGCATATATTATATGCATTTTCTACTTAACTTCATCACTTTTTTCTTCGAATGCTTCTTTAATGATATCCTTTATGTCGCTTCTTGTCTCATCATCAAGCATCATTGAGAACATTCCGCGTCCGAAGAATGCCGCTTTTGAGGCGTCAACAAGGCCTGAAAGTTCCTTGTTTTCCTTAAGTTTGGCATTGAAATCCTTTCTTGAAGCGCCAGTATAAGCAAGGCAGAAAGAATTATCTCCATCGATTCTATCATATTGTGTCCAATGAACCGGGACATCATGCCATCTTCCATCTCCCCCTAACATTGAAATGTAATCTGTTTTAGGCGTGGTTTTGTAGGAATAGGTATGTACTTTGATTCGATCGACTTCTCCATCCTTTTTAGCGGAAATGGATTTGATCATAACAGGCAAGGAAGAATCGCATTCATCAGGCATAAAGAGGGATTGATCCATGGAATTAGCCATTGCTTCATGTTCGCAATATGAATAATTAGAGGCAATATCTTGTTCAAAGATATATTCCTGAGGCATATGCATCTGATAAAGAGGAATCGATAATAACGGGGCTAAATCGAAGAATAAATGTTTGATGAATTCATCGCAATAAGAGACGAAAGAATTCTTCGAAATCGTGAAATCATATGAGGTGTATGTGCTTGGTCCAGCCGAATAATCGAATGATTGAGAATGTTTTGAGCAAATATAGTTAACCATTCCTTCTTTTACCATATAGAAATCATCGCCATATGGGTTAGGGTCAGAGAGCAAAGACATCATGTTAGTTTGGGCAAGTGGGGTGAAAAGCAAACGGAATTCAACTTCGTTATCTCTATCTAAAGCGCCAAAGAAAACGTCAAATTCGTCATTTCCGGTTGGAGTGAATGTTTTGCCACTAGTGATGGCTTTATCGGCAAGCTTGTTAATTTCCTTCATCTTGCTCTTGACGGTTTTTTCTCTTTCTTTTTCATCAAGCGCGTTAATGGAAGATGGAGCACGAGAGAAATTTAAGTGAGGTGCTGCTTCGTTTCCGTAAACAAGAACCGTATTTCTTGAATAGAAAGGCGCCTTATGAACGCTTTTTGCGGTAAGAGTTTGGCTATGATGATGAGAAACGCGATTGCCTTTAGAATCGGTCGTATATGTCGTCCAGGTGATGGTTATACTTCCAGTGTACGTTTTATCCTTATATTCTTCTTTTAATGTCTTTTTAAGAATAAATGGATTTCCTTGGATGTTTCCGGAAAGAATTCCAAGAATTGATTCATTTTCTTTTCCTTCTCCGTCAAAACCGAATTTATTGACGAGATAATTAAGCCTATTCGCAGAAAAATATGGGTCTAAATCAATTATGTTAGTGACTTTTTCCATAATTTTTCCAGGTAAAGACCAATCAAATGAGGCATTAAGACTTTCCATATCGGCATAGCATTCTTTGAGTTTAGCCTCAGTTTCCGCTTTTGCCTTATTTAGGGCATCTTCTCTTTGTTTAATTACTTTGTTAAGGTTCTTTGTGATATGGACAATCAAATAGATTCCAACTCCAGCAAGAGCGACTGCGATAATGATTAACCACCACAAGGTTTTGATATTCAAAGCTCCTGCAACCCCAGCGATTAAAGCGCCAAGGAAGCAAAAAACTATCAAAATAATGAAGAAAGTTTTTAATCCTTTTGATGAGCCAAGTTTCTCTTCTGCTTCTTTTTGCTTGGATAATAAGTTCTTATATTCGCTAACGTGCTCAGCGTTTGCTTTTTCATCAGTTCCCGCTTCTTTTGCAAGTTTATTGAAATATTCTTCCGCACCTTGATGATATTGTGCTTTCAATTGCCTTTCGTAAAGGTCTTTTGGTTTATAGAGAATTTCTTTTGATTCCATAATTATTTCCCTTAATTTCTCGTGTATTATAGCAAAAAGAAAACTGCTTGTTTATTCTTTTCAAGCAGTCTTTGTTTCTTATTTAAGGAAAGGCAAGTCGGCTGAGGCGAAATTTAGTTTCCTTAAATCTTCTTTTTTCATCCAAACGTAATCTGTATGCTCGCTTAAATCAAGATTTCCTGAGATTAATTTGCATCTATATCCATATAAAGTGATGGAGAATGGTTCATAAGGATAAATGTCTTTGTATTCGTAATTTGATTCTCCAATGTATTCTATCGGTTTGATGGTTGAATTAAGTTCTTCTTTGATTTCACGGATAATTGTTTCCTCGTGGCTTTCTCCTTCTTCAACTTTTCCTCCAGGAAATTCCCATTTATCCGCTAAAGGTTTGCCATTCCCTCTTTTGCAAGCAAAAATCTCGCCATTTTCATTTTCGATTAATGCACATACCACTTCGTAATGCTTCATTTTTAAGCCTCCATTAATTTTTTAGGATGGATATCGAAGTCGTCATAATAGGACTCCGAAACCTCGCTATCTAATATTACATCAAGGAGGAGAGTTGGTTTACCTTGATTTTGCGAAATTCTCAAATTGTCAAAATGTCCCGTTCCAAGATATGAGTATGGAAGGTTGATTCCGTGGTCATCTTCCATTTTTCTTACAAATAGGTGAACGACCTTCGTATTTTGAATCTTTTTTCCAATGCTATTTTCAAGGGTTACGTTGTTTTCGCTTTCCCATTGGAAAGTCCATTGATCAATAAACTTATCTTTATAGTTGAGTTTTTCTTGGGCTTCGGCATCTTTTTTGAGATTTACGAAAATATATGTTTCACCGCTCTTTTCCTCAAATTTGGTTCCTTTCATGTAATTGAGGGAATTTTCTTGAAGAATCATCATGATTTGTTCTTTGTAATAATTCCCCATTAATTTGAATTTTCCTTCGTAATCGCCAAAGTCAATATCATAACGGGATATTCCATAATTAATGGTATCCAAAAGGAAGGTTCTAAATTCTTCGCTAAAAGTAGGCAAAGAGAGTTTCCCATTAACAATTATATTTTTCTTCATTAGCAAAAAATAAGCGTGATTTAGCGTGTCTTTTGTGATTTTTTTAGAATCTATTAACGTTTCTAGATTAAAAGAATCGTCCAACATTTGTTTGATGATAAGATATTCATCTTTTCTTACTAAAGGGAGGTAATCCGAGACATTATTAAGGAATTCAACCTCATTTTCATTAAATAAGGGGATGCTATCTTCGCCGACATTTTTAAGGAACTGGTAATAAGAACGATTCTTTTTGCCATTGGTTTTAGCTTTGATGAATTTAATTAAATCAGGAGCTATTTCACTATCCAAATAATCTAAATGCGTGGGATATGTAGGGGTTTTTAAATATTTTTTGAAATTTTTGTAGTCTTGTTCAAGCAATTCTCGCTTATAGAAATTTGTATTATCTAAGTAGTTAATGATTTCCTGTTTAGAAAGATCGTCGAAGAAAATCGAAAGACCTGCTATTCCTAGAGTAGAAAAGTTGGTTTTAACCATTGTCTTTAATGTATATTGATCGATAAAAGGGGAATTTGTTAGAGTGCCTAAGGCAAAGGCTATTTGCGTTGAGCGGCGATAATTGTTTCCGATAAAATCAAGTACCACGCAATAGTCTTTATTCGGAGCCTTTCTTAATCCTCTTCCTAATTGTTGAAGGAAAATGGTTGGTGATTCGGTTGGTCTTAGAAATAGAACCATATTAATTAAAGGAATATCCACTCCTTCATTTAGAATGTCAACGCAACAGATTATTTCTAATGGATTTGTTTCGTCTTGCAAATTCTTGAAGGCTCGTATTCTTTCGCCAGTATCGTTGTTACCGGATAAGAATATAGCGTTATATCCAACTTCAGAGAGTTTTTCTTTCATGCTTTGAGCGTGTTGCAAAGACGTGCAAAAGGCAATGGCTTTTAATTTTTGACCGTGAATTCTATATTTTTCTATTTGTTTAGAAATAAAAGAAACATTTTCTTCTTTAGCGATTTCTGAAGCGATAATCGATTTATTTTCGGAAGAATAATCAGCAAATTCATCGCGGATGGCATAATAATGAAATGGAACTACTAAATTATTGTTTAAAGCGTCTTTTAGTCTCATTTCAAAAGAAACGTTATTGCCGAAAAGCGAAAAAACATCTTGATTGTCCATTCTTTCTGGGGTTGCAGTTAAGCCAAGAAGGAAAGAAGGTTTGAAATAATTGATGATTTTGCTACCAGTTTCAGCAACGATATGATGAACTTCGTCATAAACGATATAATCAAATTCTTTTGGGTCAAATTCATCAAGATGCTTAGCTATCATAGCAGATGAAGCAAAGATGAAATCAGCGTTGAGATCTTGATTTTTACCATTATATAATCCGTAAGATCTTCTTGCTTTAAAGACGTTGCTAAAAGTTTTAATGGCTTCAGAAAGAATAACGTCACGATGAACGACAAATAAAAGCCTTTTTGCATCAAAGTTTTTAGCGTCAAAGGCGGCTAAATAAGTTTTTCCTGATCCGGTTGCGGCAATAACTAAAGATCTTTCAACGCCTAAGCTTCTATTTCTTATAAGCTCTTTTAAAGCTCTTTTTTGCATGGCATTTGGTTTTATTGAGCCATCTTCCTCGAAATCATAATCCATATCCCACTTAACTAAAGCGTATTCTTGGCTTGTCCTATATTTTTCGATCAAAGATGAAGAAAGTTCCAATGTTTGTTCCCATAACTCATCGAATTCTTTCTTTGCTTGATTATATGTTTGAATGTTTTTGCTATCGCTTAGCATGATATTCCATTCGACATTTTTTAATAAGGCAAAACGGGTGATGTTGCTAGAGCCGATAAAAACGCTAACTCCATCCTTTCTTTCAAAGAGGTATCCCTTCGAATGAAATCCTGATTCACCAAAGCATTCAAAATCTAGATGAACTTGGAAATTTGGGTATTTATTGGCGAAAGAAAGAAATTCTTTCAAGGAAGGAATATCGGTGAAATTTTGATATGTGGTGGTAATTAGTCTTCCTTCCACTCCTCTTTCAAGGGCATCGACAAATTCTTTTTCAATAAGTTTGAATCCGGCGATTTTGATAAAACTTACGGAAAAAAAGAATTTCTCACATTCGTTTAATTCGGTTTTTAATTGTTCGAGAAACTTTGATTGGCAATGGTTGCTTAAAAATAAATCTTTCATGGATCTAGCTTAGCAGAAATAACAATCTATGTGTATTAAAAGTCACATCCTAATTAATGTTATTTTATTGTTTTTATCATTTGTTTAAAGTTGCAAACAATTATAATCCTATTTTTTAACAAAGAGGAGAAATTAGGAACTCTCAGTTCCGAACAACTAGAAAAATACAATTATGATGAAGTGAACGAAAGCTATATCATAAAAGTCGAAGAAATCGCCAATATCGATAATTGTTATAATTTAAAACTATCATCGGGCATACATACATTCGAAGAAATGTTTGAGGAATCTCTAAGAATCGTCGACGAAGAGGAAAGCGATTCATTTTATAGTTCAAATGTCGTTTATGGTCTTTTGAAGGCGATGCGTCATGCAAGAAAAGGCGATATTATCCTATTTCACATTGATTAGTTTATTTCTTGTCGATTAAAAAATGCCGTCAGTGACGGCATTTCCGGTTTATTTCTTTATTTTTGTGGGGCAATATCAATTGTGAAGAAATAATTGTCAGCATTATTATTAGTGAAAGCCCAATATTCATCATTATTCCAATACCAATGGCTTTCGGCATAACGAGCCCAGCTTGCAATCTTTTGCGTTCCAAGGTTCATGCCGCTAGCAGCATCGACAAACGTTCCTTCAAACGTTTTTCCATACCAGCTTGAAGCGCTGTTTTTGCCACGGAAATTATAGTTCTTACCAACTTCGAAATAATCTCCGCCTGGATTACCTTTTGCAACACAATTTAAAACCATTCCCGTATCAGAGTTGTTAAGCTCCCTTTCCGTTCTATCATTGGTTAAGATTCGATAGGAAGATGAGCTGGCCTTCTTTAAGGAAACTAAAGTTTCAGCCGCTTGAATGGAAGATGAGGAAATAACATTGGAATTTGAAAGATAATGGATGTAGTCGTATTTGCTATCAACTGCTCCAGATGAACGTAATAAATTCCATCTAGTAACAATACGAGAGTGTTGCATCGCGCTTATGCTTGCGTGTTTGGACATATCATCTTTCGTTCTAGACACATTAACGCCATTCATCTCGATTTTATCGACGTTGAATGCGACGTCTAATTTGCATTTATTTCCTGGGTTTGAATAGGAAGCCGCATATTCGCTTTGATAGAAACCGCCACTTAAAATCGCTGAAGTCGTAAAGGAATATGTATCAGCGGTATCAGTGATGCTCTTATAAAATTTTTGAATGGCTTCACGAGCACTCTTATAGTTTTTCTCGAGCTCAGATGTGCTATATCCAGCAAAAAGGCGAGCTTCTGCAGCACGAGCCGTGTTCATATCTAAAATTTGCAATAAGTTGGCGGATAAAGTACGGACTGTCGCTTTTATTTCTCCGCAGAAATTATACATGCATTGGAGACGGGAAAGATAAGTATTGAGAATGGATATTTTTCCTGATGCACCAGTGATTCTTTCAGCTAATTCAATAACGTAATTGCCATAGTTTTGAGCTTTTTCTTTGTTGCTAGAAAAATATTTTTTCATGAATTGCTCATAAATCATGGCCGTAACGAAACTACGAAGATTCTCTTTGCTTGCACCTTCTGGAAGATCGCTCTTTTTAGCAAGAGCGGCATCAATGTCTTTATCAAGCTCAGCCATGAAGCCATTTTCTACGATGTTGTTGTGTTTGCTTAAATGTGCTTTAGCATTCGAAAAATCTCCGATGTTCAAAGAGAAATTATAGCTTGGCGCATCCCCTAGATCCGCTAAAGGTGTAGATGTAATTTCACCTTTGGCATTCTTGCTTAAAACGAGATTCACAGTTTGGGAGGAATTGACGAAATCGCGATAATAGGTTCCTGCGTGATCAGCAAGGTCACGGTTGAAAACATTAATTGGGGAAATGCAATTAGTCGCAAAATCATTGATAGCAAGATTTAAGGTATTGAGATTGGTTTGATCGACAAGCGCTTCAGTGCGAACTATTTCATCGGCCAATTGCTGAGTGTTTTTCTCGAGCTTTGCGCCTAATTCATCGATTTTCCTATCCATTTCCTTTAATTGGTTCATGACGTCTTGAATAGTTGGGCTTGAGCTTGTGAAATTCTCCGCTAAAGTGCTAAATATGCCGAAGATTCCAGATACTATCGCTGTTGGATTTTCTGTTCCTACCCCAACGACGATCATGGCAATATTGCTAAACATTTGCATGATGAACTTGCCACCATCTTCCCAAGAAAGCTGGCTTGAAACGTATTTTTCTTCAAATTCAGCTTGTGGATCTTTGCTAATGGTATTATTGTCTTGGCGTTTTGTTACCATCACATATTCGTTTGCTGAGGTGACAGAAGAATGCACCAACATTCCGTAATTGCTTGAATCAGCCGAAGAAAAAGTAACATTAAAGCCATCTTTATCAGCAAGAGTTTCAATGCTATTAACAGGAATAGAGGCCGCTTTTAATGTAGCGTAATCCGCATAGCCTTTTCCATTCTCTTCTATGAGTTTAACGGCTTTATCGACATCATAAACGATGACATCGTCCTTATCTAATTCATCGGTAAAGATAGTAACGTCAGTATCGGCGTTAAAGCTGTAAATGTTGTCGCCTTTATTTTCTAGATTCGCTTGAATCGTTATGAAATCAGACATATCTTCTTTTGTATAAGACCATTTGTTAGTTTCTTCTTTTGAACAAGAAGCTAAAAGAGTAAACGTGAGAGAAGTAATAAGTAATAGACTTGTTTTCTTTCTTTTCATAGTTTTTATTCCTTTATTTAAGTTTGCGATATTATACACAATTGAAGGCAAAAACAATTAATAAATTCTAAATATTTTAAAAAAATTCCTTGTAATAACACGCAGTATGAAATGAAGAGAGATCAATTCAAACCATAATATGCTTTTATTTTTGTTTATTTAATCTTTCAAAGAAGTTATCGGAACGATATACACGCCGTTATCGTCCTTATAAGCTAAATTGCCAACGCCATAAATAGCACATTTCATAATCGGAGCTTTTCCGCCATTTTTAACGATGCTATCGCATACTCTAACTAAATTATTTGACGCTTCTTCTGCTTTATTGTTCCAAATTTGATTTGTATCATGACGACTATATTCAGGCAATTTATCATCAAACTGACCAAGATTAACCAATATAACTGACCAACTTTCACCAACTAAACTGACCAAGATTTACTAAAATAGCTGACCAATATTTTTATTTGAGTTATTTGAATCGTATCAATGTTCCTAGGAAGGTGGAGAAAAAACAGAAATTAAACCGCAATGAAATATATAAAAAACTAGATTGGAAGAAAAATATCACAAACAGAATTTGAATCTGTATAGTTTTTAGCAGTGAACACTTATTTATGCAGAAATCTTCGTCTAGTGGGCGATTAAAGAAATTTTCATTTTTCGATTTCTTTATTTTCATTCGCCAAATCATTGGTCCAAAAATAAGAAAAAGGTTTGATAGAATCCTATCAAACCTATGTTTTCTTGTGGTGGCTAAGGGGGGACTCGAACCCTCGACATATCGGGTATGAGCCGATTGCTCTAACCAACTGGGCTACTTAGCCATAAATGGTGGAACTTACCAGGCTCGAACTGGCGACCCCCTGCTTGCAAAGCAGGTGCTCTCCCAACTGAGCTAAAGTCCCATACATCCGCTCTAATGAGCGGTGTTTATTATACCAAATGATTTGAATACTGCAAGTAAATTATTCACTTACTTCAGTAATTTTTCCATCTGGGCCAGGAGTTGCTTTCATATAAGCGACAATTGGATCGAAATTTTTCTCTTTCTTTCCAACTTTGCAAGCCGTAACCTTCTTAGCATTTCCCGAAACTAAAGCTTCGGCTAAATCATGGCAGCCAGCATAACCACAGGCGCCGCAATTAGCGCCAGGAAGCATGTTCTCAACTTCTTTGATGCGCTTATCTTCTTCAACGTGCAAGAATTTAGCAGCTAAAGCAAGAAGGAAGCCAAGGACTAAACCAAGACCGGCAAGGACTAGAACGCCCCATAATATCGTAATTGGATCCATACTAATTATTCTCCTTTATCTTCTTTGTGAAATTCCTCAAAAAATGGGCAATTTGTTTTTTGACAATTTGGACACATCTCTGGATCAGGCTTGACATCTTCGCATCCCTTAGGAGCGGGCGTTCTTTTATAGGCTACGAAGCTAATAAAGAAGACCGCTAATAAGAAGATGATAATGGCAATGCTGATAATGATATAGACGTATCTTGGCATATTAAGCAATCATTCCGCTTAAACCCATTATTGCCATAGCCATGATGGCAGCGGTAATAAGGGCTAAAGGAAGACCTTTCCACGCCTTTGGCGAATCAGATCCTTCTAATCTAACGCGGATGGTTGAGAAGAGAACGATCATAATAAGGAAGCCTAAGCTTGTGCCGATAGCATTAGCCATCGAGGAAGCGAAAGAAAGACTATTATTTTCTTGAACAACGCCAAGAACTGCGCAGTTTGTCGTAATCAAAGGAAGATAGATACCAAGGCTCTTATAGAGTGATGGCGAATATTTTTTGATGACAAGTGCGACTAATTGAACCAAAGATGCAATAACAAGGATGTAGACAATGGTATCTAAGAAAGATAAGCCAGCTGGAACAAGGATGTAATTGTAAATTGGATAACAGACTAGTGATGCAAGCATGATGACAAAGACGACTGCAACACCCATGCCTGCGGATGATTTAACCTTGGTGGAAACGCCAAGATAAGAACAAATGCCATAGAATCTTGAAAGAACGACGTTATTAATAAGCATCGATGAGATGATGGCTAGCAAAAATGCCGTGAATAAATTTGTGGCTGTCATTATTTTGCCTCCTTAGCTACTTGAACGGATGCTTTAGCAAGAGCAGCTTTTTTTTCTTCTTGAGCCTTAAGAAGAGCAGCTTTCTTAGCAGCCGCAGCCTTATTGGCCTTAGAAATATTTACACAAGCGATTATCGCCTCAATTACGCCATAAACGATAAAGCCACCGGCTGGTTTGCTAAATAAAGGAATCGATAAATCTACATCGCCGAATTTAAGTATTGGAAGTTCTGTCTTAGGAATAAAGGTGAATACTGCACCAATTGAAATAACGCCTGTGCCTAAAATTTCACGAACAGCAGCGATAATTAAGATGGCGATGATATAGCCAATACCGTTTCCTAAAGCGTCTAAGAATGAATCATAAACGGTATTTTTCTTAGCAAAAGCTTCCGCTCTTCCTAAAACAATACAGTTAACGACAAGTAAGGAAATAAAGACGCCAAGCGAAGTATAAAGTTCCGGAAGGAAGGCTTCCGCAACCATCTTAACGATAGTAACGAAGGTTGCGATGATTATGATATAAGCTGGCGTTTCGATTTCTTCAGGAATCAATTTTCTTAATAAGGAAACCAAAACTGAGGAACCAATAAGAACAAAGGTGAAAAGTAAACCCATGCCAATGGCGTTTTCGATCGTGGTGGTGACAGCTAATGCTGGACATGTTCCAAGAAGTAAGACAAATAATGGATTTGCTTTCCAAATAGGATTAAGGAAGTTCTCTTTATGTTGGGAACGTGCAATAGAATTTGTTGACATATCTCTCCTCCTTATTTCTTATAAAGATCCACGGCTTTTTGAATGCCTCTCCATACCGCATTCAAGGTATAGGTTGCACCAGTTTTAGCGCCTGGTTCTTTTCCGTCGAAGTTATTAAGATAATCATTGATTGTCTTTATTTGACCTGCACCACCAGTTGACCTAAGAGTTGCAAGTTTGCCTAAGAGCGGATCATCTTTTTCGCCAGATATGGCAAGTAAGAAAGTCGTATGGGATTCGATATCAGCATAAATGCCTTTGGAGGCGTTTTCTTTCTCGGCCATATCAACGTTAATCTTATAAATCTTTCCTACTTCTTCTGTCTTTTCTTCATCAGAATAAAGTGTCCAGTAACGGAGAACTTTTTCCTTATCCGTTGAAGCTTCTAAGACTGTAGCCTCGGAAATAGCTTTATAGGCAGACGAAGAGACAATTGTTGGAATGGCATTAACGCATGTTTGAAGACCGTTGGCCTTTAAATCATTATAAGCGTCAGTAACCATTGACTTTATCGCTTCGCAATATGTGCCTGAAGCCGTGTTAAGAACTTCTTCGGATGGATTGGCATTATATTTCGTGACGAAATCTTCGACAGTTTTCTTTGTTGTCTCATCTTCGATTGTGTTATTTGTTATTGTCAATTTTCCATAATCGTTAGAATTAAAGCCAACAGTGATATAGAGGTTTCCGCCTGCATCTTTGAATTTGCAAGCATATAAACGGCCGATTTCACCAGTCATCGTTTCATCTTCTAAGAAGGTGTAGGTCTTTTTGATGGTGTCAGATGAGCCAGAATACACAGAGGTTGTGGAATATGAAACGTTATATCCATTATTCTCTCCCCAAATGGCTTTAACATCTTCTTCAAGATTTTCGATAAAGCCATCGCCTAAGGTTGAATAATGATCTCTAGCGGCGTTAATCATGCTTTGTAAGGTCGTTGAAGCGTATGTCGCACCACATTTAACATTATTTAACGTTGCATCTGATGGATTGGCATTATATGGTTCAACGTATTTAGGTTCAAAAACGTTCTTATAGGAAATCGTGTCTTTGACTAAATAAACCTTTCCTAAGCTTGGAGTATCGTTACTTCCTGAAATGCCGACCATTGCTTGGATATCGCCATACCCATGAACGTCGGTCACCTTTGAAGTGTAAACGTAGCCCAATTCATTATTCGATGAATCGTAAATGATTTCATAGGAATCTAAATAAGCATTTTCTTCGATTGCTACCTTATCGGATTTATGATCGTAGGCAGAGAAGATAGATAGATATCCTGCGCCTGCTTTTTTAAGATTGTTCTTTTCAATAATTGGGGAAGTCACTAAATTAAGCGAAGTAAGAATGATCGCTGAGCCACCGGCGATGGCGCATAATATTCCACCGACTTTCAACCAATTCAGAACTTCCTTGCTGTTTGTTTTTTCTTTTGCCATATTATTACGCTCCAAAATTATAGCCAGTCATGCACCAGGCAAAGATTCCTAAGGCCAAAACGGCGATAGAGGCGATACTAACCCAGCTCTTCCAAGTGAATTTGACTTGGCTCCATTTGTAATAATCGATAAAGCAGCCGATTGCATTGCCCATAAGGATGGCATAAGCCATTCCTTCAGGCGCTGAAGCAAAGGTGCGGATAAACACAACGATAATAGCAATGATCATGCCATACATAACTCTTGATGGAGAAGTTAGAGGCATCGTAACTGGCTCGATAATCATATAAGCCATACCGAAAATAACCCCGCCAGATAAAAGTTGATACAAGGCATAATATAGAGGATTGACATTCTTACCAAGCATGAACAATCCTGCAATCAAGCTCATCGCTAAGAAGGTTAGCAAGAATGAAAGAACGACTTTCCAATCAGCATCTCTTCTTATTAATAAATAAACAAGGCCAATAAGTAGAGGAATCTTGCAAGATTCGCCAATTCCGCCATTAATTTGGCCAAAGAATAAAGAGGAAATGTTTTCTAAACTATAGGCTGACGCATTGAATCCATTAGCTAAAGATGTTGCATCAGAGGTAAAGGAGGCGGCACTTCCTAAGAAAGAAATGTTAAATGGATTGTAGTGATAAGCACCGCTGAATTTGCCATTGAAGCAAACTAGAAGGAAAACAAAGGAGACAGCCGCAGGATTGAAAATATTCTTTCCTAATCCGCCAAAGCAAAGTTTTCCAAAAATGATGCCAAAAAGAGAAGAAACGATGAGAATGTAATAAATAAGCCATTCTGGATCGGTATCTCTATTTTGAACCATTAAGCCAAAGATGATGCCGGAAATTATTGGCGAAAGAATATCGGTAAGGTTTAAAACTTGCCAGAAATTCTTCTTTGTTTTTTCATCTTTGCTAAATAAGGCCTTGCGGTTTTTTATAAGCACGAAAACCATCTCTGAGGCAAGCATCGTAAAAACTGGAATCAAAACGTTCCTGATCGCATACACCCCATAGGCTAAAAACGTGAAAATTAAGGTAGGAGCTAAGGCAATGATGACATCAATAAGCATCCATTCGACAGATTGCTTATGGACTTTCTTTGGCATTGCTTCTACTTGAGTTTCTTTTTTAATAACTTCTTCTGCCATAAAATCACCTCATTAAGGAAGCTTTGCAACAACTTTTGCCCTTTTAACTATTGTTGCTAAGTCAATGTTGCTAGGACATGCTTCATTGCATTTCTTGCATTCATCGCAAATGGTTGGATTAAGCAATTTAACCCTTGCCTTGTCCACTGGCATCGTCTTCATCGTCGTCATAATAAGAACGGGATTAAGACCAAGTGGGCATTTTTGAATACAGCGAGCGCAACGAATACAAGCCTGAGCGCTTTTTTTACTCGTTTCCATATTGAAAAAATCCTTTCAGAACACTTTTATTTTACTTCGTAAATTGCTTAATGTTAAACTCAAAAAGTATTAAAAAAGTTAGGTTTCTTCGAAGTTTGAGGAGCCTAACTTAAAGTCAATTTATGTATAAAGATGCTATTTAATGCCTATTTTTGAATAAATATAATCAATATTTTTAAAGTAATATTCATTCGAAGTTAGTCCATGTATATCTTTTTCGCTTAGATAAGATAAAACATCTTTATTTTGTAGCAATTGAGATATGAAATCCTCGCCTTTCGTTACGGAATTCATTGCTAAAGGCTGGACTAAATCGTAAGCGTTTTCCCTGCTTAAACCCTTCTCGATTAAGGCATTCATAGCTCTTTGAGAATAGATAGCCCCATTCGTTTTCATGATATTTTCTTCCATCTTTTTTGGGAAAATGGAAAGATTATCGATCACCTTTTTAGCGCGTAGCAACATATAATCGAATAATTCGATCATATCGATAAGAGAAACTCTTTCAACTATCGAATGAGAAATGTCTCTTTCATGGTAAAGGGCGTTGTCTTCAAGAATCGGTAAGAGATATCCCCTCATCATTCTTGCGGCACCAGTAAGGTTTTCTGAAGAGATAGGGTTTCTTTTTTGTGGCATTGCGCTTGAGCCTTTTTGGCCTTTTTTGAAGCCTTCTTCAAGTTCTCCTATCTCAGTACGCGATAAATTTCTTATCTCTACGGCTATTTTTTCAATGAGGGAGGAGGCGATGGTTAAAGCCGAGGCGTATTGCTCATGACGGTCTCTAGAAAGGACTTGCGTGGAGATATTTGGTTTGCTTAAATCGAATTTATCCGCCACATATTCTTCAATTCTTGGATCGATATTAGCATATGTTCCAACGGCACCTGATAGTTTTACCGCCTCAATTTCTTTTCTTGCATCTTTAAAAAGAGTCAAAGAACGATTTGCCTCATCATAAAAGGAGGCGAACTTCAAACCAAAAGAATATACTTCCGCATGCATGCCGTGCGTTCTAGCGATGCAAGGCTGATATTTATATTCAAGAGCTTTCTCCTTTAAGGAATCCATCAGGGACATGTAGTCGTTTTCGATGATTTCGTTAGCCTTTTTATATAATAAGGAAAGAGAAGTATCTACGACATCAGTCGAGGTAAGACCATAATGTATCCATTTTCTTTCTTCGCCTAAGGTTTCAGAAATTTGGCGAGTGAAAGCAACGACATCATGACGCGTTATTTCTTCTATTTCTTTGATGCGTTTGACATCTACTTTTGCCTTTTCTTTGATTTTCTTTAAATCTTCAGAAGGAACGACGCCAATTTTATTCCACGCCTCACTAACGGCTATTTCGATTTCTAGATACGTTTCAAAACGTGATTCATCGGAGAAAAGATCAACAATCTTTTTCGGGGCGTAACGCTCAATCATTAGAAAAGCTCCTTACGAATGATTGTTTCTTCTCTGTCTGGTCCAACGGAAACTATGGCAAAATAAATTCCGGTAATTTCCTCGATTTTCTTAATGTAATTTTGGGCGTTAAGAGGAAGTTCTTCAAAACGTCTGCATTTAGAAATGTCTTCTTTCCAGGATGGCATGGAAATATAAATAGGTTCGATTTTGCCTACTTCTTTAACGGTTGATGGCATACTATCAATCTCTTTGCCGTTGATTTTATAGCCAACGCAAAGTTTTATTTCATCAACTGCAGATAAAACATCTAAGAGCATTAAGGCCGAATATTTAACGCCTGTTATACGCATAACGTATTTAAGTTCAGCTAAATCTAGCCAGCCAATTCTTCTTGGACGTTTAGTAACCGTGCCATATTCATGGCCTTTTTCTCTAATTGCATCTCCTTCTTCATTATCAATTTCAGAAGGGAATGGACCTGCGCCAACACGGGTGCAATATGCTTTTGCGATGCCGCAAATCGTATTAACTGAATCTAGTGGTAAACCGGCATTAAGCGGAATGGCGGTTGCTAAAGGCGAAGATGATGTAACATAAGGATAGGTTCCATGAGTAATGCAAAGCATCGCGCCTTGTGCTCCTTCGAATAAAACTTTCTTTCCTTCTTTAATGGCTTTTTCTAAGAACAAAGATGTATCGGTAATCAAAGAAGAAAGTCTTTCTCTTGCTGGTTCTAAATATTCCAAAAGTTCATCAATGTTATATTCTTTCGCCCCAAAAGCCTTAAGTTCAAGATTCTTTAAAGGAAGAACTTCTTCTAACCTCTCTTTTAAGTATTCTTTGTCGATTATATCACCCATTCTTAAGCCTAAGCGTGAGGCTTTATCTTCATATGAAGGGCCAATTCCTCTTCCGGTTGTACCGATTTTAGCGTTTCCTAGGGCCGTTTCTCTAGCTTTATCTAAGGCAATATGATAAGGCATAACAAGAGTTGCACGATTAGAGATAAGCAATTTGATATCTTCGATGCCTTGTTCTTTTAAAGAATCAAGTTCCTCAATAAGTCCTATTGGGTTAACGGTTACCCCATCGGCGATAACGTTTGTGATTTCCTTATGAAATACGCCAGAAGGCAAAAGCCTTAATGCGTAGCGTTTTCCACCATAAACAATCGAGTGTCCAGCGTTATTTCCGCCTTGTGAACGAACAACGACATCAGCAAATGAAGAAAAATAGTCTGTGACCTTTCCCTTTCCTTCATCGCCCCATTGCATCCCTTGAATTGCGAGAGTTGACATACAAAAATCCTTCTTTCAATAATTACGTAATAAGGATTTCGCTTATTACTTATAAAGTCTATTATCTTTTTTGAAAAAATAAAGAGGCTTTTATTTTCTAAGAAAGAAAAAAGGCCGTTTTACGGGCCATTTTCTATTAATTAAATGATGAATTATTTTTTTGCGATTTGATTCTTAAGTGCCTCATAGGTCTCATCAGAAATGAAATGTTCCATGCGGCAGGCGTCTTTTAAAGCAGTTTCCTTGCTAACGCCAATAGACATAAGCCAAGAAGAAATCGTTTGATGCTTATCATATACCTTTTTAGCAATGTCATAGCCAGCAGGCGTTAGATAAAGTTGGCTCTTAAGTCCTAAAGCAACATAGCCCTTCTCCTCTAATTTATGCAAAGCAATAGATATAGAAGCTTTGGAATAGCCAAAAGACGAAGCAAGATCAACGGCGTGAATTTCTTTCATCCCTTGTTCTTGTAACATCAAGATTCTCTCTAAATAATCCTCTGCGGACTCTAATGCGTCAATAGCCATAAAAATAACCTCACTTTTTTTCGCGGTAATGATATTCTAACTCAAATTTTGGTTAAGTGCTACTAACTTTTTCTTGATTTAGTTCATTAGAGGACTATAATTCTCGTATAAGGAGTAACTAACTATGCCAATAATGATTGCACCAACTAATCAAGACTTGACCATCGTAAGAATTGTCGGTAATGATAAAACTTGTAAGCATCTTAGAGAGCTTGGGGTTGTTCAAAATATGAAAATTACTAAACTTTCTCATAACGAAAGTGGAATAATCGTTCGTATCGGAGAATCACGTCTTGCACTTGATAACAATATTGCTAAGTCCATTATAGTTGAGGCTAACTAATTTTAACATTTTTGCATAGGAAAAAGTTTTATGAACGAAAATGAACTTGCACCTACCGAAATCGGTTTAGGTGACGAACTTCCTTTAAGCGCCCTAAAAATCGGGATGAGCGGAAATATCATCAAGGTTGAAGGCGAAGGAAGAATCAAAAGACGTATCTTCGATATGGGATTAACTCCTGGTGCTGAGGTTTTCTTAAGAAAGAAAGCTCCACTTGGTGATCCACTCGAAGTTACATTAAGAGGTTATGAATTGACCCTTAGAAAAGATGAGGCCGTTCACGTCATCGTTAAAGTGACTGACCTTTCTGAGAAGGAGGGAGAATAATATGGCTGAAAAAACATTAAGATTTGCCTTAGCTGGCAACCCAAACTGCGGTAAGACAACCCTTTTTAATTCCTTAACCGGCAGCACAGCATACGTTGGTAACTGGCCAGGCGTTACGGTTGAGAAAAGATCAGGCGTTTATAAGAAAAAAGGAAGCAACGAAGGAGTCGAAATCATCGACCTTCCTGGTATTTATTCCCTTTCACCTTATACCCCTGAAGAGGTCATTTCAAGAAATTACATTCTCGAAGAAAAACCAGATTTAGTCATCAACGTCCTTGATGCGACAAACCTTGAGCGTAATCTTTATATGACGACGCAAATTCTTGAGATGAATGTTCCTGTTGTTGTTGCCTTAAATATGAGCGACGCCCTTAAAGAGAGCAAACAAACAATTGATACCGTCTCTCTTTCTAAGGCTCTTGGCGTTCCAGTCATCGAGATTTCCGCTTTAAGAAAGAAAAACCTCGACGAATTAATGGAATTGGCAGTCAAAACTGCAACTAAATCTCGTGAAGGCGTTTCTCTTTGGGCTTCAAAAGAAGATGAAGAACTCATCGAAAAAGCGATGATTTCCTATAAAGAGGAAGAAATCGCCAATCCTCGTTTCCACGCCATCAAAGCCCTTGAAGGCGATGAAATCGAAAAAGAAAAGAACGCTCGCGCTTATGAGAAGGTGTCTTCTCTTACGAATGCCGAAGAATATGAAGCTGACAGTGCCGATAAACGTTATAAGTACATCACATCTAAGCTTGCCATCTATCGCAGTGGAGCCGTAACTCAAGAAAAGAAGAAACTTTCCAAATCCGATAAAATCGATAAGGTTTTAACCAATAAATGGGCAGCTCTCCCAATCATGATTGTTGTCCTCTTCTTAATCTTCCACCTTGTCTTTGCCTCTGACTTATTCTATCTCCATGCATTTGGGGTCGACTTCGGAGATGGCTATCAAGGTTTGATCCATTGGACGATTGATGGAGAAGAATTCTATCCATTCAAAGAACTCTTCTACACTGCCGATGGTATTAATTCTCCAGGTACAATCTTGCAAAACCTCCTTGGCGCAGGCAACGATGCCGGTATCCAAGGCATGATCTGTGGCGGAATCAAGCAATTGCTTATTGTTTGGGAATCACCAGAATGGCTAGTCGGATTCATCTATGATGGTGTCCTTAATGGTATTGCATCTGTCTTAGGATTCGTTCCACAAATCCTTCTCTTATTCGCCTTCTTCTCCTTCCTTGAAGATAGCGGATATATGGCTCGTATCGCCTTCGTTCTTGATAGAATCTTCCGTAGATTCGGTGTCTCGGGACGTGCTTTCTTACCAATGATCATGGGCTTTGGATGCGGTGTCCCAGCCATGATTAACACAAGAACCCTTGCTTCCGATAAAGAAAGAACAAAAACCATCCGCGTTATTCCTTTCTTCACTTGTGGAGCAAAAGCCGAATTCTTAGTAACGATTGCTGCTGCGGTTGCTGCTGCAACATCTATCGATGCTGGTTTATTCACATTCTTAATTTATGTCTTTGGCGTCATTGTTGCTATTGCTGCAGTCATCGTCATGAATAAAACAACTCAACGTGAAAAAGTCCCTCCATTTATCATGGAGCTTCCTGCCTATCACGCTCCACAATTCCAAGCTCTTGCCTTACACGTTTGGGATCGTGGCAAACACTATATCAAAAAGGCATTTACAATCATCTTTGCTTCAGCAGTCTTGATTTGGTTCTTATCAAGCTTCACGCCTGATTGGCAATTCATCGACGCTAACAAAGCATTAGGGGTCTCCGATTCCATTCTTGCTCACATTGGTATGATTCTCTCTCCATTATTTGTTCCAATGGGCTTCGGAAATGTTCAAGGCGGAAGCTATGGCTGGACATTTGCGGTTGCCTCAATCCAAGGTATTGTCGCTAAGGAAAATGTCGTTGCTACTCTTGCTCAATTAGCCACAGCCGTTGGTACTGAAACCGAAGAAGGCTTAGAAGGTCTTAACGCTATTATCTCTGCTGCTAACGCAAGTGGAGGTAACATCAATACCGCTTCATTGGTCGCCTTCGCCGTCTTCAATATGACAACAATTCCTTGCTTTGCCTCTATTGCTACTGCAAAAGGAGAATTAGCAAGCAAACGCGATATCACCTTAACGGTTATCTTCTGGATTGTTACTTCCTATGTCTTAGGATGCCTTACTTATGTAACATTCAACTATCCAGCTTGGGGATGGAGCATCCCAGTGGCCGTCATTATTCTTGGTGGACTTGGCATCTATTTCTACGATCGCTACGCCAAAAACAAAGAAGCCGCTAACGCTTAATATCATTTAACTAAAAAGAAAGGAGGCTTATCTATGGAATGGGCTGCATACACTCTATTCGGTTTAATTATCGCTGCATTTATTGGTGTGATAATTTATTGGATCATTGAAAAAAGCAAAGGTCATCCGATTCTATCTGATGAGCCTCATCTTACAAAAAAGCAATTGATCAAATATTACAAAATTCAGAAAAAAGCAGATGAAAAGAGAAAGGCTAAAGAAGCTAAAAAATCTTGCTGCTGCAATGGATGTTGCTGTAATAGCGAAAAATAAGTAAAAGAAAACGCCATTTCGTTTGAAGTGGCGTTTTTTTAATACACGTATCCCTTATTTTTTGAAAATCGAGAAGATGGTTTTCTTGACGTATGGTTTCTCGTTTTCCGATAAAATCCTATAACCTTGTTTGGTTATTGCCTCTTTTATTGCGTCCCTTGAAGCGGTTTCTTCAATGACGATGACGCAATTGTTCTTAACGTGAGAGGAATTAACCTTCTTAACTCCTTCTACTCTTCTAACCACATCATTAACATGCGATTCGCACATCCCGCATTTCATTCCATCAACGCCAAGCGTGTATTCGATTAGATTTTCAGCCATATTTTCCTCCGTTTGATTTAACTAACTAGATTTAGTTTAGTTCATTAAAGGAAAATTGCAATTATTTTGCATTTCTTATTTTGATAACTCTATAAAGAAAAAGAGATTATAATTACTTTTGTTCACGAGGTAAGAAAAAATGAAACGTATCTTATATCTCTTCTTGGAGAATTCTCCAATTGCCGTTGAAGTTCTATCAGCCGTCAAAGAGAAAGGCTATAACGGAACGATGTTAGAAACAATATCAGTCAGGCACGCCATCGATTCTGAATTAGAAGAAACTCACTTCTTCTCATTGATGAATTGGGATATGCTCAATAACCGCGAATCAACGGTTACGATGTTTTTGATCGATGAAGACAAGGTTGAGCCACTAAAAGAAGAAATCCGCTCACACACTAACTATTTCCAAAAAGTCAAAGGCGGGATGTTTACGAAAAAAGTCGAGGATTTTGAAGGTACCATCTAATGAATATTTACATATATCTTTATATTGCGGCTCTTTTTTGCGCCGGTCTTCTTTCAACGCGTTTGATGAAGAAAATTAAGTTGCCTAACGTCACTGGTTATATCATCACTGGTATCATAATGGGACCATTTGTATTTGGATTGTTCTTCAATGGATTTGATTTTTCTAAGGCAAACGATCTTTCTTCCCCAATATATTCCTATATTCAGCAATTATCGTGGGTCTCTAACGTTGCTTTAGGATTTATTGCTTTCTCCATTGGTTCATCTTTTAAAGCCAATATTCTTAAGCAAGTTGGCAAAAAGGTAATAATTATTACGATTTTTGAAGCACTTGGTGGATCTCTCGTTGTCGCTTTGAGTTTAATTCTTTTGCACTTTATATGGCCTAGCGCCGTTTCTTTGCCTCTTGCTTTGACGCTTGGTGCTATTGCTGCGGCTACGGCACCAGCTGCAACATTAATGGTTGTTAAGCAATATAAGGCTCATGGGCCGGTAACACAAACTCTATTACCTGTTGTAGCACTTGATGATGCGGCCGCGCTTATTCTTTATGCAATTCTTTATCAGATTGCTAAAGCCTTAGCTCTTGGAAATGGCTTTGATTTATACGAAATGCTTGCTAAGCCTTTGCTTGAAATCGTCATTTCTTTAGGTCTTGGCACGGTGATGGGCTTTATAGTAGCAGGCATGTCTCATTTCTTTAAGTCAAGAACGAACAGGCTTATTTGGGTTATTGCTGTAGTATTTGCTGCACTTGGCTTATATTATTTATTCCAACAAGACTTTATGGGGTCTTTTGATTTGTCGAGCTTACTTATTTGCATGGCTGCTGGTGCTATATTTGCTAATTTTCAAAAGGAAGCGGGCATTACATTCGATTTCATGGATCGTTTTACCTCACCAATATACATGCTCTTCTTCGTTATTTCGGGCGCTTCGCTTGATTTAAGCGTATTCGCTTCATCAACTGGCTTAATCGTCTTAGCTTTGGCTCTTATTTACGCCACGATGCGTTTCGTTGGAAAATGGCTTGGAACGTTTAGTGCCGCAAAAATATCTCGAGCCGAACCTGCCGTTCAAAAATATCTTGGTTTCTGCTTAGTTCCTCAAGCTGGCGTTGCAATAGGCTTAGCGTCTACTGCTTCCGTTTCCTTTGGAGCCTCTAGCAATCCTGAGGTAGCAAAAATCGGTGCTATGATTCTTGCTATAATTCTCTCTTCCACGCTTATCTACGAAATCGTTGGCCCAATTTCAACAAAAATCGCTCTTTCTAAAGCAGGTGAAATCACTTTAGGGAAGAAAACTGTCACTAACCCTGCAAAACCTCAATAAATAGGTGAAAATCTCCTTTATTTCCTTTATGATTTCTTTATAAAAGAAATAGGAGATTTTTTTATGGCATGTACAACAATACTCGTTGGTAAAAAGGCATCAAATAATGGCAGCACTTTTGTTGCAAGAAATGATGATTCTCCGTCTGGGAAATTTCACGTTAAGAAATTAGTTAGCGTTGATCCTAGCAAACAGCCTCGTCATTATGAAGCAAAAGGATCTTCATTCACGATTGAGTTACCTGATAATCCATTACGTTATTCGATGGTTCCTAATGTCGATCCAACTGAGGGTGTTTGGCCTGCTGCTGGCTTTAACTCGGCTAACGTTGGAATGAGCGCGACTGAAACAATCACTTCAAACCCTCGCGTTCTTGGCGCCGATCCTTATGTTCAAAATGGACTTGGCGAGGAAGATCTCGTATTAATTGTTTTGCCATACATTCGTTCAGCAAAAGAGGGCGTGATTCGTTTAGGGAAACTCCTTGAGCAATATGGTACCTCCGAGCCAAATGGCATAGCTTTCTCCGATAAAGATGAAATTTGGTGGTTAGAAACAATTGGTGGACATCATTGGATTGCAAGAAGAGTCCCTGACGATGGAGTTGTTATCATGCCAAATCAATTCGGTTTAGATAATTTTGATTTTGATGACGCTTTCATATCTCAAAAAGAATGCATGTGCTCCCTTGATTTGAAATCTTTCATGGAAAAATACCACCTAGATTGCAATAAGGATGGAGATTCTTTCAATCCTCGTTTAGCTTTTGGCTCCGCTAGCGATTCTGACCACGTCTACAATACGCCTAGAGCCTGGTATTTAGCCAAACGCCTAGGATACGACAATTATTCTCCTGAAGATGATAATATTCCGTGGTCTTTAGTCCCTAAGAAAAAAGTTACGGTCGAAGACGTTAAATACCTTCTTTCAAGTCATTATCAAGGGACTCCTTATGACCCATACGGAAAGGGGGAAGAAAAAGATAAGAGCAAATATCGCCCAATTGGCATCTCTAGAACCTCTTTTATGGCCTGCTTAGAAGTTAGAAATGACGTCCCATCAGAATTAAGCGCGGTGGAATGGATTTGTTTTGGTTCGAACCCATTTAACGCTTTCGTGCCACTATATGCCAATGTCAAATCCTTCCCTGAATATTTCAGCAACGTCACAACCGACGTTAGCACGAATAATCTATATTGGAATTCACGCCTTATCGCTTGCTTAGCTGATTCCCACTTCAATTTGACGGCCATTCACATTGAAAGATATCAAAATGCCGTGGCAAATGCCTCACATTGTTTGCTTAATAAATTTGATAATTCGGATTCCCCAGTTAATCTTGAATCGGCAAATGAAGAAATTTCTAATATGGTTCAACTTCAAACGCAAAAAGTGCTTAATGTTCTAACCTATGTCGTCTCTTGTGCAATGAAGAATGGCTTTGCTCGTTCTGACAATTAAATATTTGTTGCCAAAAAAGGCAAATAATGGTTAAATTGTCTATGCGGCCCTGTGGTCAAGCGGTTCAAGACGCAACCCTCTCAAGGTTGAATCCCGGGTTCGATTCCCGGCTGGGTCACCAATTGACTATTATTCGAACTCATGTGTGTATGCATATGAGTTTTTTCTATTAGTCAAACCAACTACGAATAAAGACCCAATAAAAATATTTTTTTAAATTCAAAATATCCAAAAATCCCCTCTAAAACCCCTATGGATTTTCATAGTCTTATAATCCAATAAAGATTCTTATTTATATATTTGATGTATGTATCTCCTAGAATGAAAAAGATACATATAAATCGGTAAATAGTGCAATATCTTAATAAAAAGTTTGCAAAAATTTACTATTTTTATTTAATTGTTTGCTATTTTGACTATTTCAAATAAAAAGACTAGTTAAGCGCTTTCAAACAATTAAAATTATCACGAAATTGATTCATTTTATGAATTGATTGTTTCATTGCGAAAGAAAGATTCTAAGGAGGATTATAATGAAACAAAAAATTAGCGCATTCTTAATGGCAAGCGCATTACTTCTTACCGCAGGCTTAGCTTCATGCGGCGAGACAACACCATCCAGCTCCGAAGCCGCTTCTTCTACAATTGATACGACAAAGGGCTATATCCAAATTACAAAAGGCAGCAACGTTTCTTCTTATACTGCAAAAGTATTTGATCTCGTTTCTGGAAAACCAGGAGAAATGACCGATCTTGGCGCCGACAACTATGTTACTCCAGACGCTTCTAGATGGCTCGCTCTTTCTATCACTTGTGCTGACGGATACGAAGTTGACAAAGTTACTTCCAACAACGTTGATATGACATCAATGGCTGGATTCTATTGTGTTAACATCAAATCTGCTGGAACCTACAAAATCAAAATCACCGCTAAAACCAAAGAAGAAGCAGTTACAACTTATGCTGAGGTTGTTAATGAAACAGCAAGCGCCGATGCAGCAAACATCGATAATGTCTCTTACTCAATGGCTCTTGATAACCATTATTCCGATATCAAAGAATTAGTTGATGGAAATAAGGTACCAGTTGGAGAAGGTAACTGGTTATATATTGCCGTTACCCCAAAAGCTGGCTACGAAGTTGATAAGGTTACGGTTAATGGTGCCGAATGCGGAGTTCAATTCAGCTACTACGTTTTCCAAGCCATTCCTGCTAAGATTACCGATGGCAAAATCCACGTTGTCATCACAACAAAAGTTGCTTCTAGCGAAGATACCGATGTCGAATATGCCATTTTCGCCGAAGCCACAAAGGACGAACACGTAAAATCAGTCAAATACAAATATTGCGCCAATAGCAATTTTGGTGGAATCACTGATCTAGAAGAAGGAAATCAATTCCCTGTTACAACAGGTAACTGGTTCTGCGCTGTTGTCGAATGCGAAGAAGGCTATGTAGTCGATTCCGTCAAAGTTAACGATAACGAAACCCAATTCAATAGCGGCTACTATTGCATCTCTATCACCAAAGCTGGCAATTACACCGTCACCGTTACTTCTAAAGCGGCTGCTTAATCGATATAAAAATAGAACTGGACATAAATCCAGTTCTTTTTTTGTTACCTTTTATGATTTAATCAATCGTTTTACTTACCGAATTCTTTTCGTAACTCTTCAATTCTTTGAACATTTTTATTGTAAAGAATATAGCGATTAAGAAGGCGATTGAATCCGCGATTATTGGAGCGTATAAAAGGGCTACAACCCCACTTCCTGGTTCATTGCTTTCCGCTATTAGAGGCAAGATTATAACCGCAGGAATGAAGAATAGTACGTCTCTTAAGAGAGAGGAAATCGTCGCTTTGATTGGTTCACCGCAAGATTGGAAGAAAATCGAAGACATCTTAATGAAACATGTAAGGGTCGTTGTTGCTAGGAACAAGCGGAAAACCAGTTTTGCATATTCCATATATAAAGGTTCATTCGATCCGCCAAAAATCATTATGATTCCTTCAGGATAGAGTTCAAATAACAAAGTCGATAAGATACCTATCCCTAATGACCAAAGAAGAATGATCTTATACGTTTTTCTTATTCTATCGATATTGCCTGCGCCTTTGTTATAGCCAATTATTGGCTGGGCTCCAAGAACTATCCCAACAACGACATTCAAAACAAGCGTAGACACCTTAGATTCAATTGAAGTCGCAGAAATTGGAATATCTTGCCCATATATTGATAAATTGCCATACTTCACCACAACGGCATTTCCTACAAGATTGATTATTGCAACCGATATTTGAGTTATAAAAGAGGAAATCCCTAGTAAGCAAGGCTCTTTGAATAAGGCTAAATCAGGAATCAAATCTTCTTTGTATAATTTGAAAGTCTTTAGCTTTATAAAATAAATAAGCGAGAGAACAATCGAGAGCAATTGACCAATAACTGTAGCCCATGCCGCTCCTTCCATCCCCCAATTAAATACATATATAAACAAAGGATCGAGAATAATATTAGCGATAGCGCCAACGCCTGTTGCAATCATCGCGTATATTGGCGACCCATCAACTCTGATAATTCCATTCAAATAGGCGATTAGCATATAAGTTGGGAAAAAGGAGCCAACGATAAAAAGATATGTTTTAGCGTATTCGATGGTGTTATCCGAAGCACCACAAAATCTTAAAATCGGTTCATTGAAAATGAAGGAAATAAGAATGATCGCTATTCCAGCCAATATTGTTAAAAGAGAGCCGGTGAAGATTGCCTTTGAGGCTTTTGAGGAATCATTCTTCCCTTGACAAATACTTAAAAAAGAGGCGACTCCATCGCCAAATCCCCAAGCAAAGGCGTTAGCAATAACTATGATAGGGAAAACAACCCCCGTTGCCGCATTCCCGTAATATCCAAGAGATGAATTTCCAATGAAAATTTGATCGATTATGTTATAAAGGGAGGAGATCAGTTGGGATATGACACACGGAAAAGAAAATGTGAAAAGGAGTTTCCCAATTCTATCCTTTCCTAAATCTATACTTTTTTGCATCTTATTTGCCTAATCTATCCATCGAATATCCAACAAGATATGCGACATTAAGAACGATTCCAAATACGGAAGAGAGGAATGCGCCAATATAAGTCGATTGTAAAAGGTCTCTTTTAACTGAAGCAATAATGAAGATTACCATATAAAAGACCAACATTCCTATAGCATAAGGTCCGACGAATTTTTGAAGCTTTCCTTTGCCAGTGAAGCGAGATACTGCTGCAGCTCCTCCAAGAACGCGAATTCCCAAAATTAAGAATTCAAACAGTAACATTATGATTATTGCAACAATCAATGATTGATTGCTTACTGTCGTATCTCCAACAACCGTCGTACCATTTATTCCACCCGTAAAAAGCGATTCAAAAATTGGTTTCATTCCGCTTAAAAAAAGGAAAACAGTCGCAATGCCTGAGGCAATCATTAAAAATCCTGAAAGCAAAAGAAGATATTTGCCAGTTTTTTTAATTTTTACGCGATCGAAACGGTGTTCGCTAAGAAGGTATGACGCATCCTCCTCAAAAGAAGATTCGCTTTCATTTTTAGGCGTTGAAATGGCAAGAGAATGCAATTTAATCCTTAAGGAATTCTCAACAAGAGATTCTTCCGTTGAAGAAATAAAGAGAATTGAAACGGCCTCCCAAATGAAAACCCAGGCGGCAATATCCAATATTTCTTTGACGATATTTCCATTTGTCGTATTTGACCATTCCGCGGCAAAAGAGGTAATAAACGCGCTAACTAAAAGAATAATCAAGCCAATTAAGGTGAACATTGAAGCAAGAACCCAGTTTTTCTTAACTTTTTTCTCAGAACGGAAACGAGAAAATTCAATGGAGTCTTTGATTGCTTCCATCAACAATTCGCTTTTGTAGCCCTCTAAGTTTTTTATATCTAGTGTTACATCAGCGCGATAAGTTTCAGGAAGAGAACGAATCATCGAGGATATATCGCTTAATACTTCATATTTTATAATTGGTTTTTCTTTGCTTTGCGTAAGTTTGCTTTCGATTAATTCAGAAGCACTTTCGTAATGCAAAACAAAACGGATGAGTTTATTTTCTTCATCCACTTCATAATATTTTTTGTATAGGTCTAATTCTTTTTCGAGTAATGTATCGGCAAATTTCTTCATAAACAAAAAAATTGTAACATACAATAAATGGTTATTGAACGAAAAAAGCCACCTTATTTAGATGGCTTTGCTTCTTCAACTTGTATAGATTGAATTTTGATTTCGTTTCCTTCAATTAAATACGTGTGATTACCGCCACATTTAGGGCATTTTTTGCCTGTTTTCACGGTTGGATAAGTCTCATGGCAATCTTCACAATATGATATTGCCTTGAGTTCAATAATATTTAATTTTGATTTCTTTTGGTGAAGGGAACGATGTTCAACCGCCCATGGCCAAACATCATAAAGATATTGAGGCACAACCCCTGAAACCTCTCCGATTTCAAGGGTTACGCCAAGAATCTCATCGATATTGTTGCTAGAAGCGAATTCATCTACTTCTTTAACAACGTTGAAGGCGATTCCTAATTCATGCATTAGCGTTCAATTGGTGGAACGGCGTTGCCGGTATTCTTATTAGGATCGTTCTTGTGGGCTTTCTTAAAGGCCTTGCGTTTCTTTCTCATCTCACGAGCTTCTTTAGAGCCAGAGTGAGCGATGATCTTGATACCGCGTTTTAAGGCATATGGCATTAAACCGGCAATCTTATCATCGGCGTTACGCATTGTGGTGCACTTTGGATGATCTCTTAAGAGATGGATGGCATCGAATTCGCAACGTGTCGTGCAAATACCGCAACCAATACACTTATTTGGGTCAACAACTGAAGCACCGCATTGTAAGCAACGGGAAGTTTCAATCTTGACTTGCTCTTCGGTAAGAGACTTGCTGAAATCGCGGAATGAATTCTTATAATCACTTCCTTCTTCCATTTCGGCATGTTGTCTTCCTGCATGGTCATAATCATCAATAACGAGATTGTCTTTATTGAGTTCAATGAAATATCTGCGATCACGGCCAATAGTGAGGGAGGCGTTATATGGTGAAGCAAATCTTGCTAAGGATTCAGCTGCTTCGTGTCCTTGAGCGATTGCGTCAATGACAAACTTAGGTCCGGTATAGACGTCACCGCCAACAAAGATTGATTCATCGGCTGTTTGATATGTGAATTTATCGGCGATTGGGTAATTTCCGTGCCAGAATGTGACCTTTGTGTTTTTAAGGAGGTCGCCCCATTCGATGGCTTGACCAATGGCGAAGACGATCTTATTGGCTTTGACTTCGATTGTTTGATTCTCGTCATATTTTGGTGAGAAACGTTTTGTTTCTGGGTCAATTGTTGATAAGCATTTCTTGAGGATGATTCCGCGGACATGTCCTTTTTCGTCAATAAGGATTTCTTTTGGACCCCATCCTGGATTGATGGAAACGTCTTCTTCTTCGGCTTCAACGATTTCTTCTTTGGTTGCTGGCATCGTTTCTTTGGATTCTAAGCAATACATTGAAACGGATTTAGCATGGAAACGGTGAGCTGTTCTTGCACAGTCGATAGCAACGTTTCCGCCACCGATGACAACGCAATCTCCATCGATAGTTTGATTTTGATTTTCGTAGGCACTCTTGAGGAATTCAACGGCGATTTCTGTTCCAATGGCATCATCATTAGGAACGCCTGGACGTCTTCCGCCTTGGCAACCGATTGCAATATAGAATGCTTTGTAGCCTTGTTTCTTTAATTCGTCGATTGTGATATCTTTGCCAACTTCAACTCCGCATTTGATTTCAACGCCGAGTTCTTTGATGATTTCGACTTCAGCGTCGATGACATTCTTTTCGAGTTTGAAAGATGGGATGCCATACATCATCATACCGCCAGCTTTTTGATTCTTTTCGAAAACTGTTGGGTGATAGCCCATTAAAGCGAGGTAATATGCAGCACTTAAGCCTGCTGGGCCTGCGCCAATGATGGCAATCTTCTCATCGAAGTCGCCATGGACTTTAGCGATTGTCTTTTCTGGAAGAACTCTTGTTTTTGGATCAAGGTCTCTTTCCGCTAAGAATCTCTTAACGTCATCGATAGCGACTGCTTCATCGATTTTTGCACGGGTACATGCTTTTTCGCAACGTTTGTTGCAGATACGTCCGCAAACAGCTGGGAATGGGTTTTCGCGTTTAATTAAGGCAAGAGCTTCATCGTATCTGCCTTGGTTGGCCATCTTTAAATAGCCTTCGACTGCAACGTGGGCAGGGCATGCCGTTTTACATGGGGCAGTGCCTGTAGGATATGTGTTATATCTTGCAGTATCGCGGTAATTTTCATCCCAAGCATATCTTCCCCAGTGGAGTTTGTCTGGAAGTGGGGCTTGTGGGTATTTGATTGGTCCTTCTTTTGTGCAAAGCTTTTGACCAAGTTTAACAGCACCGGCTGGGCAGGATTCAACGCAACGTCCGCAAGCGACGCAGTTCTTTGGATCAACTTTAGCAGTATAGGCACTTCTAGAAAGGTTTGGAGTATTGAATAAGAGGGAAGTTCTAAGAGCATTACAAATCTTGACATCGCAGTTACAGATATCAAAGATATGATCTTCGCCATCGATATTTGTGATTTGGTGGACAAAGCCATTGTCTTCAGCCTTCTTTAAAATCTCGAGGGCTTCTTCCTTTGTGACATAGCGAGCACGTCCAGTTTCAACGGCATAGTCAGCCATATCGCCAAGTTGGATACACCATTCAAATGGATCATCAGCGCATCCTTCGCCGATTTTTGCTCTAGAATAACGGCAAGAGCAGATACCAGCTGCCATGTGGCCGTTATATTTTTGAAGCCAATAGGAAATCTTTTCGAGTTTTACCGATTCGTTATTTGCTGAAATGGCTTTTTCAACTGGGATGACGTGCATACCAATGCCATCTCCTCCAGGTGGGACCATGGAAGTGATTTTAGCAAGTGGCAAGAAAGTCATTCTTTCGAAACCATTAGCGACAGGAGGGTTTTTATCGGTTGCTTCTTTTGTGGAATTGAACAATTCGGCAGCACCAGGGACAAAATAGGAAAGACGATAGCGTTTTTCATGTTTTGTTGGAGCGTTAGCAATTGGTCCATCATCGTTGTATTCATCGGAATAATCGTATTCGATGATACCGTGTCCAACTAATTTCTCAAGGGTGTCTTTGAAAACGATTGGGTCCATTTTCTTGTTGCGGGCATACATCGTTTCGAAGGTGTACCATTTTCTTTGCTTTATGCTAAGAAGAACATCGACTTCGTTCTCATCTAAAAGTTCGCGAAGAGTCCAAAATTCCGCGCAAGCAGTTGTTGGATGAAGTTTTGTTTCAACATTATCCGTAATCTTAGCGGCTAATTTGAGGAATTTCTTTGTTAATTTCTTTTCCTCTTCTGTCTTTGGCTCATAATTCTCCCATTTGGAGATAGTTTCAGGTTTTTGCCTATATTGCTCTGGCATATTATTTCCTCCATTCCTGAACAGTATTTTCTAAATACTTAACAATTTTTTCGATTCCATCGCCATTTTTGGCTGAGTAAGGAATCATGGTGGCATGTTTGTTGATCCCTTGAATGAATCCTTCGACTTTCTTTGTGTCAAAAGGGAAGAAATCAATCGTGTCGATCTTGTTTAGTAAGACGAGATCGCATCCTTCAAACATGCTTGGATAATTCAACGGCTTTGCGTCTCCTTCAGGGACGGAGAGAATGCAAACGTTTAAGCAAGCTCCCGTATCAAATGTTGAAGGGCATACCATATTTCCGATATTTTCAAGGAAGATGATGTCTAGGTTCATCTGATCAAAATGGCTTAGACCATCTCGCGTCATATCCGTATCAATGTAGCAAAGGGAATCGGTATGAATCTGCAACGATTCTACGCCAGTTTCCTTTGAGACTTTGATAGCGTCAACATCGGAATCGATATCCGCTTCCATTACACCAATCGTGAATTTATCCTTTAAGCGATTGATGAGGGATATCAATGTCGTGGTTTTTCCAGCTCCAGGAGAGGACATCACATTTATTAAGAAAGTTCCTTTTTTCTTGAGTTCCTTCCTTAATTCGTCACCGTCTTTTTTAACGGCCTGGAAAATATTAGTTCCAAGAATGATTGTCTTCTTTTCCGGCATCTTTTAAACCACTTCACCCAATAATATGGCTTTAATATTATACGTGTGCGTATGTATATACGCTAACGTTTTTCGTTCATTTTGGTTAGTGTCGTTTAACTAAAATGTTTAGATATTATCAAAACTTTAGCTTCTATCGCTTCTAATTTACTGATAGTCAACTAACGGAAAATGGTATTTTTTTACTAAAAAAGCCTCCGTATTTGGAGGCTGTTAAATTCTATTTATCTTTAAAAGAGATTATTTAAGCGTTCCTTGACTCTATTTTCACCAAGAATATCAATGACTTCGTGGAGATTTGGGGAATCTTTGGAACAGGTTAGGGTTATACGGATGATTTCAGCTGCATCGGAAACAGATCCCTTATAGGCCTCTGGATTGGCTTTATAGTCTTTGTTTGCGATTGCAAAGCCATTACTTGCCGCCACTTCTTTAATTGAGTTCCACCAAGTTGATTCATCGACGTTATAAAGCATTTTTTCTGCCGCGTCTTTCATGAAGGAAGAGAGGAATTCTTTATCGAATTTAGGGTTGAATGGAAGAGGGGATGCAATTAACTCTTTATAGTCTTCATCGTAGAAGAAACGTGTTGCAGGCTCAATATCCGAATATTTCGCATAGTCTTTTCTTGGGTTCGCTCTTTCTCTTTCAATGCCAAGGACCTTAGAGAAATAGACTGGGTCTTTTTCGATTTTAGCATTGAGAATAGGATCGTTGTCTTTTGCCCAGGAGGTGACGTCTTTCACTAATTCTGCCGTAGGGATTGTTGCAATGGTCTCTTTAGCAAAGAAGTTAAGTTTTCCTTGATCGAAGAGTGCGCCATCAAGTGACATCTTAGCGAATGTAAATTTGAAAGCCTTATAATCGTAAGACTTATTTGAAAGAGTCCATTCTTCGAAGTTGGAATTAGCAATGCTCATTAAGTAGACAAGCAAGGCCTTTGGTGGGTAACCTGCTTTTAAGAAGAAGGAAACGGCAGCTTCAGGGTCTTTGCGTTTTGAGAGTTTGCGCTTGTTGCCATGATCGAGTTTCATGATAACTGGAAGATGGGCATATTTAGGGGCTTTCCAATTTAGGGTTTTGAAAAGTTGGATGTGAATTGGCGTAGATGGAATCCATTCTTCACCACGAGTAACGGCTGTCGTTCTCATAAAATGATCATCGACGACGTGGGCGAAGTGATAGGTTGGAAGACCATCTGATTTAAGAATGACGATATCAACATCGTTATCAGCAAGCTCGATGGTTCCGCGGATTCTATCCGTGAATTTGATTTTTTTGTTATGATCGCCTTCTGATCTATATCTAATAACCCATGGCGTTCCTGCTTTGATTTTTTCGATCGCTTCATCAACACTAAGTTTGCGGTCTCTTGCATATGGGCCATAATAGCCAGGAAGAATTTTGTTGTCTTCTTGGAATTTTCTTAAAGCGGCAAGCTCATCCGCGGTCATAAAATCAGGATAGGCTTTTCCTTGGCGGACTAATTCTTTGATAACAATTTTATATATATTTGCTCTCTTGGATTGTTGATATGGGCCATAAGCGCCTTTATCTTCGCCAGGGAAATATCCTTCGTCAGCAACAATGCCAAATTGAGAAAGCTGATCGATTAATTCATCGGCTGAACCAGCGATTGTGCGTTTTGTGTCAGTATCTTCTAGACGGAAGAAATAAACTCCGTTTGATTGCTTCGCTAAAGTGTATGCGATAAATGCCGTAAAAAGTGAGCCAGTATGAAGGAAACCTGTTGGGGAAGGGGCAAAACGCGTAACTTGTGCTCCTTCAGGAAGGTTGCGTTCTGGGTAGCGTTTTTCTAAGTCATCAATTGTTTCGGTGATATCTGGGAATAAAAGGTTTGCTAAATCTTCGTATGTTGCCATGTATTCGCTCCTTAAATAAGTAACGTGAAAGATTATAAAACAAATATTTGAAATTTGCTATTGCACATTCATTTTAAGATAGATATAATAATCCACGCGTCAAACGAATGACGTGTTGATTGCAGGCGTAGTTCAATGGTAGAACACCACCTTGCCAAGGTGGATACGCGGGTCCGATTCCCGTCGCCTGCTCCAGTTAAAATCCAGTCTGATTGTCGTCAGACTTTTTTTGTACCTAAAATCATTTTAAAAAAGATCCGATTAATCTTTCGGATCTTCTTTTTTATCTTTGTCTTCTTCCGTTTTAGGGGAAGCATTCAAATCATTTTCTACTGGTTTGTTTTCTTTTTCTTCTTCAAATTTTTGCAATTGCTCAATTGCTTGCTGAATTTGTTTTCTTTCTTCCGGAGGATATTTATCAAGATGCTTGATGGCTTTTTGGAGTTCATCCTTTGTCGCTTCGATATAGCCTTCTTGGAATTTCGTGAAATACTTATTCATTAAAAGATATATGCAATCAAAATAATATGGCATCAATAAAACGATTATTATCGCCATGAATAAAATACCAGTTAAAGCAATAAATGATGGTGCATAAAAATATGACGAATTTTCAAAAAACGTCGCTAAAACTTCTATATTTGTTAATTTATACCCAACAAATATGCCAAGCCCTAAGCCAATGAGTGCTAAGGCGATAATAGGCAACATAGAAAGGATATAGTCTTTGTTATAGCCTTTCGCTTTCTTTGATCGAACCGATACGCGGTAATAGAACAAAATGAATTTAGGATCATTCCCAATCATTGAAGAACGAAGGTAGGTCAAAGTTGAATAACGCATTAAGTGCATCCAGAAAGAAAAAGCAAATAAGCAAGATTCAAATACTGATGTCCAAGCGATATAAGAAACGATTGGTTCGGCGCATAAAGCAGAATTCAACGCGCTAAGATCGTTAGTGACATAAGCTTGATATATATTATTGAAAGCCGTATTGAAATCCAAGCCATTTGCCACTCCTATTCCAAAATACATTCCACCAAAAATCGCCGTTCCCACTATTGCGATTAGTAAAGAGATAAGAGCTGATCTAAGCAAACGATATGAGCCAAAAAAGGCTGGGGTAAAATATAGTTTGAAGTATCTTTTGAAAGTCGAATTATCGAAAGCCCCTTTTAAACGCAAAGTGTTTCCGACTTGTTGAATCGCGAAAAAGAAAGGTGCCAATATAAGAGGAATGGTAATAAAAAAGGTGTAAGTGCTTAAGAAGCCTAAAGCACAGCTGATTATTATAAGAAGCAAGAAATTTATTAGCCAAATAGACATTCCGGAGAATGCTTTCGGATAATTAGATATCGCTTCTTTAATGATTGATTGATTATTTTGCGTTTTTTCTTGTTTGAACATTTTCTTTTATTCTATGAAGGTCCTGAATTGTTTGCCAAAGTTGTTTCTTAGCTAATGGTTTAACGTTGCTTTTTTCTTTATTGAGGATGAATTTATCTAATTTTGATAAGGGGAGAATAGTGACATTTGATTGATATTTGTCGTTTCCAACTAACTCGCAATCATCGTTAATTAAGGCTATCCCCACAAGGAAGTCTTTTGAGATGCCAGTCGAGGCGGATAGAGATTTAACCGTATGTTCTACTACTTCATATGGGTTCGCTATATTCATTTGAACATTATCTTTTTTATAGATTTTTGATAGGGGCTGGCCTTGAGTTATCTCCCACCCTCCATCAATATAATAATCAATGATAACGTAGATGAATTTATCTCCTCCGATAAGATGGTCAATCATGAAAATCTGCGATCCATCAATATCCATTGAAAAAGAATTGATAAGATAGTAATCGTTTATTTTGACCACATGATCGACGTGATGAAAATAAATCTCTTTGTATCTCTTAGAAAGCAAGAATTTACGTATTGGGCGATAAAGTATCCATGCGATAAGAGAGCCAAAAACGATAATTACTGCAATAATGTATATAGTAAGTCTTACTTCGTATGGCATGCATTAAATTTCATTGCGACATCAAGAGCGACTTTAACCATGTTATCTAATCCTTCTTGACGTTCTTGGGAGGTAAGGATTTGTTTGAAACAGAAGGAATCGGAAACGGTGCAAATAGCTAAAGCTTTCTTATTGAGTTTAGCGGCGGTAGCATAAAGCGCATAAGCCTCCATTTCAACCCCTAAAACGCCAAGAGCTTGCCACTTCTTCCAAGTTTCAGGGTTTGAGCCATAGAATACGTCGGAAGAAAGAATATTGCCAACATGCATAGGGAATGAATTCTTTCTTGCTGAATCAACGGCCCAAGAAAGCATCTCATAATCGGAAATAGCGGAGAATGTTCCACCTTTTAGGTCATATTCGCCCATCCAATTGCTATTAGTGCAAGCACCTTGTCCAATAAGGATGTCCTTTAATTTGATGTTTTCTTGATAAGCGCCAATCGTGCCAATACGGATAATCGCCTCAACTCCATAGTTAGCGAAAAGCTCATGGGAATAAATTCCAATAGATGGCATACCCATGCCTGAAGCCATAACGGAAATCAAAGAGCCATCTGGTGCTTTGCCAGTAAAGCCTAAAATTCCCCTAACGGCATTTACGAGTTTAACGTCTTTAAGAAATGTATTAGCAATCCATTCTGCTCTTTTTGGATCGCCTGGCATTAATACTATTTTGGCGAAATCGCCTTCTTTTGCTTCAATATGTGGTGTGGCCATAATAAAAATCTCCTTTGCAATTTATTTACTAAAGTAATTTTAAATGCAAAAGGAGAAAATGTTAATAAAGGAATGGAGATTATTTGTTTTCTTCGTTTTCGGCGGCTTGGGAATCGATAGTTAAGGTCATCGCCTCGGTAAATGTCCTAAGAAGTGTATCAGGATTGACGGGGGTGAATTCTCCTTGAATGGCAAGAGCGATACGACCGGTTTCTTCGGAAACGACGATCGTTACTGCGTCAGAGTTTTCAGAGATACCTAAAGCGGCTTGGTGACGGGCGCCATATTTGCCAGTTAAGGCCTGTCTAGTTGATTGAAAGAAGACGGAGGCACGAGCAATCTTGTCATCTTTAATAACAACAGCTCCATCATGAAGGCGTGTTCCTTCGTAGAATATCGTTTCTAAAAGTTCGGCCTTTATTGGAGAATTAAGTTCAACTCCCATTTGTTTGATGACCGATCCCATTTTTGAAGAATCTAAGATATCATCGTTTTTCATAACGGTAATCAAAGCCCCACATTTGACTTTAGACATATCAATGACGGCTTTGCAAATTTCAGAATACGCTTCTTCACGATCAAATATCGTTTCTGGCTTAACGGTTTTCACTCTTTTTTTGAAAAACTTAGAAAAATCGAGTTTCAAATTGAAATTATCAACAAGCCCGCGAAGCTCAAGTTGGTAAATGACAAAATAACAAATAATAAAGACAATAAGAGCAATTGAGCTAGCTAAAACCATGATCCACATGCCAAAAGCGGCTGGTACCATTATGCATATTTCTAAAATTAGAACGATAGTCCAAAGCCAATATTTCTTTTTCGTAAGTTTAAAAACAACGAGGTCAAGAAAGAGGAATAAAAGAACGCCGAACACAAACGAGCAGATTCCTGCCGCTGATTCAAAATCATAACCTGCCAATGGATATGAAGAACTTAAGAACATCTTTTTTCACCTCTACGACTATATGCGACTCTCTATTAGTCATTAATAATATAACAACAAATTTTACATTTAAAAGAAAAAACGCAAAAAAACTTGCTTTTTTAGATGTTTTTATCGTTTTTAAAATTTTAAATTGACACACGTCCCCCGTCTTTTTAATCATCCTTATTTTTTCAAAAATCCATTGTGAAAACCCCTTCTTTTTGATTTTCGCGGCTATTTGTCGTCGTAAATGGTTTTTCTTTGTTATTTTTCCGAATTTCAAAAAATCATTGCTAAAACCCACGTTAATTTTATTCTTTGATCTTTTTTAAGGGCTTTTACACATCTGTGCGTTAAGTTGATTTTCGTCCAAAAGACTTATGGTGCACTTCTACAGCGTTATTTATTATTCGAATTGGCTTTCAATCGTGTTCTATTTTGCATTACGTATCTTCTTTACGTTGGCATTCATTAGATGACGTCCGATATTACGATAGATAAACGCTTTGAACCGCGACATTTCTTGACCATGCTCCAGTAATAATTCATCTGGACTGTCATATACGCCAAAATCTTGATTGATTCCTTCGCTTTGAATATAAGTGTTGTTACGATTAAAATCTATTACAGGATGAGAAAAATCTTTCACTGCTACGCCATATCCGCAAAATGCACCGACACAATCTTTGTTTGCATTTTGAAGTTTTTCTAAATAAAGCTTATCTAAAATAAACGCTTCAAGCTCATACCAAGTCCCATCTAAATAAACTTCCACCCAACTATGAAATACGTTTTTTGGAGCTAGTTTATATACAATTCCCGTCATCGCTCCTTTTTGCAATTTCTTATCGATTGTGAAGCCGTGAATTCGGCAAGGTATTCCGCAACCACGTAACAAAGCCATAAATAACGTTCCTTTGGTGTTGCATTGTCCATATCCGTCTTTAAGAACCTTCGAGGCAGAAATGCCATCGTCAGTGTTATAGCCAAAAAGTATTTCATCGCGAACATAGTTATAAATCGACTGGATACGTTCGAATTCATTAAGAGAAAGCCAACCGCGTTTAGTGATCAAGTCTTGTATAGACGGAACGGAGAAATTTAACATCGGCGTTTCTTTTAAGTATCTTTCCATATTCTAATGTCTTCCTTTAGAAATATTATTTATGAACAAATTCGATTAGACAATATATTTAGGCTTTCAAATATAAGGTTGTTTTTAAATTATATGGATTATTTACAACCGTTTTCCGGCCATAGAAATGTAAACGCTTTCGGTAAATAGGTCAAAAAATATCGATTTGTTTAAAAATGCAATGTTTCTGTAAAATTTTTGCAATTTTTAAGCGCTTTCAATATGTAATAATAAACACTGTCTTTTAGGAGAATAAATAATGAACGAGAAGAAACAAAAGAAAACGCGCATTGTTCTTTGGGTGCTAACTGGCACTTTTGCGACTTTAGCCGCCACATTTGGCGTTGCTTTAGGCGTAACGGATAACTTTGCAAACGTCATCAACAAGGCTTTAGGTTGCGAAGACGCAGCTAACAAGCAAATTGAAATCGGAGATTCGAGCAAATACGATTCCACTTATTTCAAAAGCGATTATAAGAGCGCCGAAGAACTTCAAGAGGCCGATAAGAAAATCGCTGAAGAGCTCACAGAAGAGGGAAGCGTTCTTCTTAAAAACGAAAATAACGCACTCCCTATTGCAAAAACAGCCAAGGTCACATTACTTGGACACTCTAGCTGCAACACTTTAGTTTGCGGTACAGGTTCTGCCGATATCAACGCGGATGGTGCCCCTACTCTTAAAGAAACATTAACTAAAAGAGGGGTTTCCGTTAATGAAACGGTTTGGAACTATTACGTTGGCGAAATCAACAATTACCAAACGAATCCTAAAAAAGGCGACAACTCTATCCGTGGAGGCGATGGAGGAGTTAAAGGATCTTATACAGTTAATGAGATTCCTTATGCCACCCTTACTGCTGCTAGCGGCGTTGAAGCATCTTTTGATGAATATAACGATGCGGCAATCATCGTCGTTTCCCGTTTAGGTGGCGAAATGTATGATTTACCTGCTGATGTTGAACATCAAGGAAACGCTTCCGAAACAGAAAACGGCAGCGGAAACTCCCTTGAATTAACAATCAATGAAAAAGAATTGATTGAAAAGGCAAAAACGAGATTTAACAAAGTTATCGTTTTAATTAACTCTGCCAACCCTCTTGAATGCGATTTCCTTACCGCCGGAAATTCTAAAGTCGATGCGGCTCTTTGGATTGGCTATACTGGCTTACAAGGTCTTGAAGGAGTCGCTGACCTTCTTGTTGGAAATGTCTCCCCATCAGGAAGATTGGTTGATACCTATTGCAACGACAATACCACCGCTCCAAGCATGCAAAACTTCTATTCAGCCGAATGGAGCAACTCTGGCGATGATAAATATAAAAACGACATGGTTTTCAACTCTCTTGACGGAAACAAATACTATAACGCCTATCAAGAAGGCATCTATGTCGGATATAGATATTACGAAACAAGATATGAAGATGTTGTCTTTGGAAAAGACGGTGTTGGATCATATGATTATTTATCCGATGTCGCCTATCCATTCGGTTATGGCTTAAGCTACACCGAATTTGAATATGGCACTCCTACATATAAATTTGATAGCAAGAAAGACGAAATCATTGTAACCGTTGACGTTAAAAACGTTGGTGAAGCAAAAGGCAAAGAGGTCGTTGAAGTCTATTTCCAAAGCGAATATACCGATTATGACAAGCAAAACGGCATCGAAAAGTCCGCAGTAGAGCTTTGTGGTTTTGCTAAAACAAAAGAATTGGCAAAAAATGAGAGCGAGAAAGTGACAATCAGCGTTCCTAGAAGCGAATTTGTAACTTACGACGCAAAAGGCAAGGGAACATATATCCTTGATGCCGGAAACTATTACCTTTCCGTTGGAAGAAATTCGCACGACGCCTTAAATAACATCATTGCTAAAAAAGGCAGTGGCAATAAATCCTTAATGAAAGGAATCAATGGCGAAAATGCCGAGGGCGATTCCTCCTACGTCTACACCTTCAATCAAGAAACGATTGATGATGAAACATATTCAATCGGAAAAGATGGCGAAAAGATCACCAATCAATTCGATGAAGGAAGTCTTTCTTACTATGGCAAAGAAGATATGACCTATCTTTCTAGAAGCAATTGGGTTTCAACATGGCCAAGCAAAGTCGAAATTGCCTTAAACGATAAACTCCACGATGAGATGACTGGCATCAAAGAATACGTGAAAACCACCGTTGAAGGAGAAACTCTCCCAACAATGGGCGCACAAAACGGAAAAACATTGATCAATCTCAAAGGCAAATCATACGATGATCCTGAATGGGATGAATTACTTGATCAACTCACATACGATGAAATGTGCAATATGATTGGCTTAGGATACCATGGCATCCAATCTGTTGCTTCAGTTAGCATGCCAAAAACCAAAGATGAGAATGGTCCTCAAGGCTTCTCTGGAAAACTTACTGATATCTCTGGCAATTCCAAGACCATGTGCGCTTACACCGATGAAAACATCATGGGCGCGACATGGAACGTCGAGCTCATGGAAGAGGTTGGCAAGCACATTGGCGAAGACGGCCTTGCCTTAGGATATTCTGGCTTATATGGCCCAGCCATGAATACGCATAGAAGCGCCTATAGTGGAAGAAACTTCGAATATTATTCTGAAGATGGCTTCTTAGCTGGTAAAATCGCTGCCGCAGAGACAAAAGGCATCCAATCTAAAGGTGTCTATGTCTTTGTTAAACACTTCGCCTTAAACGACGAAGAAACGAATTGCCGTTCCATTTCCACATTCGCAAACGAGCAATCAATCAGAGAAATCTATCTCAAGCCATTCCAAATCGCTATAACCGAGGGCGGAGCTCATAACGTTATGACGGCCTTCTCAAGAGTTGGCGTTGTTTGGTCTAGTGCTCATAAAGGCTTAATGACGAATGTCCTTCGTAACGAATGGGGATTAGATGGATTTGCTGTTTCCGATTATACGACAAGTGGCGCGGCAACAAGTGTCCACGATAGAAGCACCTATGATCCATATTTAGCAGTCATCGCCGGGACCGACACATTCGATTCCTCAGCCAAGACTTCTCAATACAAGTTCCTCGTAGCTCTTGATTATCAAAATGACCCTCATTTCGTCTTAGCGATGAGAGAATCTTGCAAACGTATCTTATACACGGTTGGCAATTCCAACGCCATGAACGGAGTCACTCCTACAACAATCATGATTCGCGTTATGACTTGGTGGCAAATGGCCCTTGTTGATGGAATCATCTATAGCGGAATCATCGCCCTCACCTTAGGAACGATAGTTACCGTAAAGCAAATCAAAAACGCCAAAAGAAAAAAAGCTTCTTCAAATGAAAGCGAGGATAAATAAACATGAATAAGAAAAGATTATTAGTTATTGGAACTAGCACCCTTCTTAGCTTAGGCTTGCTTACTTCTTGCGATTATTCAGATTTCTCTTTGTTTGGCTTCTTCTATAAAATGTATGTTGATGGCCAAACGAAGAAGACAGATGGTGGGGCAAATTCTTCTTCAAGCGAAAATTCCTCTCAAGATGACAGCGAAGTTTTCATTCCTCAAACATATCTTGTTACCTCATCTAAGAATGCAGAGAATGGCAAAATTGATAGATATGAACTTCTTTGTATCCTTTCTGAAAGCAAGGTCGCGTTAAATGTCTATGAGAAATTCACTCCAACGACGGGTGATTCTTACACCAACACATCCTTTGCATCCTTGACCGGATATACACGTAATGAAAACGTCATAACCCTTGATTTTGGGCCTATGGCTTATACAGATCGAACAGATACGGCAAACGTAACTTATTATCGTGGAGATGACGAAACAACATCCAAAGAGGCCTTTAACAAAGCCTTTAACACGGAAACTCCTTCTTTCTCCTTAAACGAAAACGGCACGTTTGCTCTTGGTACTCAATCAAGTGGCAATTTAGCTAAAGGCTTAAGCAACGCCACAACATATTGGTATAGCGAATTTAGTTCTCGTCCTTCCTATTACATGCTCACCCTTTTAGATGATAGTTCTTATTATCTAAATACCTTCTGCATGGATTCAAAGAACGATAAGATGCCTGTTTCCGCTTTCGTTACTTCCGGAACATATAAATCCTATAACGAATATAGTACCGATGAATATGATGCCGTAAGAATCAACAGAGGCAGAGGCCATATGTTTGCTAATAACAACGGCTCTAACATGGAATTTGACATCAACAACGATGACAATTTCAATCAATGGCTTGGAATGTCTATTGGCAATGTTCGTGCCTATAAAGTCAGCAAAGTTGGCTTTAAAGGGCTTTTAGGCCAAGTCAATCCATATGGTTTTGAGGCATTCGAAAAAGATTTCATTAATGATGACGACCCAAAAGATGTTGACCCAACAGAAGGCGCAATGCTCATTCTTGATGGTGAGAAAAACGCCTCGATAAAATTAGCCTTCTTCAATGACGGAACATATCATTTCGTTTGGAAAGAAAATAACATTGATGAGAAGGGCAATTGGACATACGATGCCGAATCAGATGTTTTAACCCTTAGTGCAACAAAATCAGACGAAACAATTCGTCAAAACGTCTCTGTTTCAGAAGAAGATGGCAGCTATAGCATCTCCTATATCTCGGCCATTAGCGAGCAATTGACTCAAAATTTCGTTATCTCAAACGCTGATTTCACAAATTGCTTCAAAGTTACCACCGTTGCTTCCTTCAAGGGCGATAAGAACGCCGAAATCGGCTTAGCTCTTTATTCTGATGGCTCTTACCATTTCACATGGGACAAGTATTCAGTTGATGATAAAGGCGATTGGAGCTATGACTCTAATAAAGACGAGCTCACTCTCAAAGTCGGTGACGTCGAAACTTGCAAATCAGTTTACGATAATGGTAATTATGTGCTTAACGTCATTCTTGGAAACAAGGGTGGATTAACTCAAACCTATACCATCAATAAGGAAGTTTGGGGTAAGACCTTTGTCCACGCCACAAAGACCTTAAAAGGCGAAAAGATGGGAGAAAATTGCACTCTCACATTCAATTCTAACGGAACTTTCAACTTCTTCTTCCAAGTTTCCTATAATGGAAATACCTCCACAGTCAAAGAAGATGGAGAATTCGAAAGAAACGATGATGGATTGATCACTTTGAACGTTGGCGAGCAAACAGTTGCCACCGCTTCAAAAGAAGATGATGGCCGCTATAAATTCGCTTATGTCTATTCAAAGAGCAGCCAATGCAGCCAAGACTTCATAATGGACGAGCATACCTATAAGGAAACCTTCTCCATTGAAGATGTCACCATCAAAGGAGAAAAGGCCCCAGAAAAAGTTAATCTCAAGCTTAACCGCGACCACACTTACTCCTTCAATTACAATTTCACCGGTTCTTGGCAAAGTGAAGTTGGCGGATGGAAATACGATGCTGAAAACGATGAGATCATTCTTACATATTCTTCTGAACACACAAACGTCTTCTCTAAGCAAGAAGATGGTTCATATAAGATGAATTACATCGCTGGAATTTCTTCTCAATTAACACAAGAATTTGTTCTTAGCGCCGATGATACTTCCTTCTTAGGTACCACTCTTCTAAGTGTCGAGAAGAATAATGCTTCAGGAACTCAATTTGGCTTCATCTTCTACTCTAACCACTCCTACTCATTCCATTTCTATAACTATGGCGTGTCTGAATATGGAAGCTGGTCTTATGATTCAAGCTCTGCCAAATTCACGTTTGCTTGCCTTAATACAATCAATGAAGCAAGCAAAGCGGAAGATGGAAGCTACACCTTCAACTATATCTCGAATAGATCGTCTCAAATGACTCAAGAGTTCACGATCAGTGCCGCTGATATAGCCAAAGTAATCGCCTAAGCAACCGATAAAATTAGTTAGCACGTTAAACGCGTGCTAACTTTTTTATTTTGCCACTACCGATTATTTGTATCCCATCATCGTAACAGATAATTTTAGGTCATTCTTTTGGCCAAAATAATAAAAAACCTCCTAAGTTTAGAACTCAAGAGGGAAGAATCAAAATGGAGCACCTGGCGGGAATCGAACCCGTATAGCTAGCTTGGGAAGCTAGTGTTCTACCACTGAACTACAGATGCAAGTCAAAAGACTCTAATAATTATAACTAGAGTCTTTATTTTGTTGAATAGTTTTTTCTTTATTTCTTGCCTTTGACGATGGCTTTAGAGATTTTGCCTTTGTTAACGCCTTTGGATTTATGGACTTGTAATGTCGCACCTTGGTTTTTGGCCATCTTTGTGCAATATTCTTCCGCTTCGACTTTGGTGTTAAAAAGTTTGATTACTTTGTCACTTCCACGGATGAAGACTTGCCACTTATTGTCGGAAGCACGCTTTGAAACGTGGTAAACCTTAACGCCACCTTCTTTTTTAGCTTCAGCCTTTTTTGGCTCTGCTACTGCTTTGGTTTCAGCCTTTTTTGGTTCAGCTGCTTTTTTAGCGACCACTTTCTTTGTTTCTTCTTTTTTTACTGCCATATTTGTACCTCTTTTATTTTCTTATTTTAGGCTTATTCAATAATATTTTCTAGTTCTTTTAAAGTATCGACTATTAATGCGTTAGAAGCAGCTTGGAGTCTTTCTTTGCTTTGATGGCCTCTAGCAACAAGAATTGAGTGTCCCTTAAGCCTTTCTGCGACCTCATTATCATGAAGAGTATCGCCAATGAATACAACATCATTCATATCGATATTCTTCGAAGAAAAGAACGCTATCGCTTCTTCAACTTTCGAGCGACCATAAATATCTTTGATTCCAATTACCACATCAAAGAAATCATAAATGCCTTTCTGCTTTAATTCTTCATCGAGAGAAGATTGTTTAGTCGCGGAAAGAACGATTAGTTTTTTATTTTTCTTTTTGAAGAAATCCAAAACTTCAACAACATCATCGAAAAGCTTAAGATCATTGAATCCATTTCGATAATCTAGGTCGAATTCCTTCGCTAATTGAGGAAAATCATCTTCCGGGAACTTAAATCCGGCAGATTCATAATAATCAATTATTGGGAATGTAAATATAGAAAGATAGCGATCTTTTTCTATATTTCCATCATGACCTTTTTCCTTAAGCATTTTATTCAAAAGAAAAAGACAAATATCAATATCATCAATTAACGTTCCATTGAAGTCAAAGACGATATACTCAGCATTAATTTTATTCATGGGATATATGTTACCCTAAAATAAGAAAAAAACTCAAGAAATCTTGAGTCAATTTAGGATTGGTGGGTAGTAAGAGGCTCGAACTCCTGACCTTCTGTACGTCAAACAGATGCTCTCCCAGCTGAGCTAACTACCCAGTCCGTATATTTAGCGGCTTTTACAAGTCGCTTAAGTATTATAGGTATTTCGTAATTTCTAAGCAAGAGAATTTTTGCATTTTTTCAAAAAAAGAAAAACGCCCGGTTTTTCCGAGCGTTTAGTTGGTCTTCAATTAGTCTTCGTTAGCAAGTCTTCTTCCTAGGACGACGCCCATAACGGAAGACATCATTAAGCCTCTAGTCCAGCCTGAGGAATCTCCAAGGCAGAAAAGGTTTTGAATATTTGTCGTCAAGTTTGTGTCCATTTTTATTCTATTTGAATAGAATTTGATCTCTGGAGAATAAAGGAGAGTCTCACTTGAAGCAAAACCTGGAACAACGTGGTCAACGGCTTTTATAAATTGAATAATATCAGTCATTGTTCGATATGGCATAGCGGCTGTGATATCGCCTGCTATTGCATCAGGCAAGGTTGGAACGATATTCGCTCTATCAAGTTCTTTTTGCCACGTTCTTTTTCCGTCAAGTATATCGCCAAATCTTTGAACCATGATGTGGCCATTGCCAAGCATGTTTGTCAATTCGCCTATTTTTTGAGCATAGAGAATTGGCTGATTGAATGGCTCACGGAAGTTATGGGAGCAAAGAATGGAAACGTTTGTATTTTGCGATTTCTTTTCCTTATAGGAATGTCCATTTACGACAGCAAGATTTCCATCATAATTTTCTTGAGCAACAAATCCACCAGGGTTTTGGCAGAATGTTCTGACCTTATCTTTGAAAGGGCCACAGTAACCAATAAGCTTAGCTTCGTATAAATTCTTATTAAGAGGTTCCATAACTTCGTTACGGACTTCAACGCGAACACCAACATCAACTGGTCCTGGAGCGTGAGCGATGTCGTATTTAGAACAGATTTTCTCTAACCAATCAGCACCTCTTCTTCCGGCTGCTATTACGATGCTATTGCCAAATATTTCTTCTTCAGAGGTCGAATGATATTTGTGGGCACGAACGCCAATGCATTTCTTTTCTTCAAGAATTACGTCGTTACATTCATAGCCGTAACGAATCTCAACGCCATTGCTTTCAAGATATTTCTCAATTGCTAGATAAATATCGTGAGCCTTTTCCGTTCCTAAATGTCTAATTGGGCAATTGACGAGATGAAGTCCCGCTTCAATTGCACGAAGACGGATTTGTCTAATTTCATCAGTCTCGTTTTCACCTTCAATATGCGTATCAGCACCAAAAGAAAGGTATATTGAGTCTGTGTATTTAATTAACTCATCAATTGTATCGTAGCCAAGGAGTTCTGGAAGGGCTCCTCCAACTGATGATGAAAGAGATAATTTTCCATCAGAGAAAGCGCCTGCGCCAGAAAAGCCTGTCGTGATTGCGCATGGGTCACAATGAGCGCATTTTCCTAATTTTGCTTTAGGGCATGCACGCTTTTCAACGCTCTGTCCTTTTTCGATCATAAGGATTTTTTTCTTTGATCCTTTTTTGATCATCTCTAACGCGGTAAAAATACCTGCCGGGCCGCAGCCAACAATAATTACATCATATTGATTCATATCTATGTTCCTTTGGGTTTCCCTTAAGAAAGATACACACATTTTGGCAAAATGTAGAGTAAAATTTTCATTTTTTTCAAAAAAAGCGTTTTCTTTTTAGAAGAAGGCAAAAAGATTTTTGGATTATTTTGATGGATTTTAGAATCAGAATTTTCTCTAAATATTTAATTTCAATTTTTGTTTTTTTATAAATTGAAGGGCCTTTTGCATGGGATTTTTTGATTTTTACTCCGTTTCATTTAATAAATATGCAAATGGTTTTTTCTTATAATCGAACGAAGTTTCATCAATTTAGGTTGATTAGCCTTTATGAAACGCCTCGTTATCTTTTGACCGCTCGCCGATCATGTCTTATAATCCGGATAGTAGGTGGGAAGCCCCGGCCCCTTTGCATCAGACTATCCGACCAATGCAAGAGCCAAAGCCATTATAAGTAGCATTATGACGGCTTTTTTCTATAATAGCGAAGAACGGTTAAGTTCTATTTAATTAATCAAGAAAGAAAAAAGTTTGGCGAATAAGCCAAACATTTTAATTATTAGTGGTGCCGTCTATAGGGATCGAACCTACGACCTACGCGTTACGAGTGCGTTGCTCTACCAACTGAGCTAAGACGGCGCGAATAAAAGAATAAAACAAATTATTCTTTTTATCAAGATAGCAAAGTTATTAATAATTAGATTTTAAACGGCAAATAGTAAAGAAGACAGCCAAGGCTTCAAAAATAATGGCGAAATAATATAGTAAAGATAAGAACATATCTAATGTAGGCGAATATGCAATAAAGAGAATTGGGACAGTAATGTTAAATAAAATAACCAATATTGAAAATACTAAGGCCAAATTTCTAAGACCTGTATATGAGGCATATCTACCCGTAAGGAATTGTCTTAAACGTATATAGAGGAAAATTCCCACAATTAGAGCTAGCAAATCACCGCCAAAGGACATCAATGTCGCAGCAATAATCAAAGGATCACCGCTAAAGAGATTCAAAAATGAACCACTAAGCCAATTGATGACAAATGATGAGCCAAAATCCCATAGCAAAAAGAAAACGAACATCAAAATGCCATTATAGGCAATTGCCGTTCCTTGGATTGAACCATAAAGGATGAATATAAAACAAACCAAAAGGATAAGATAGTTCCATAATGACCCCATCATCGTATAAGAATTTGTTCTATTAGTTATTGAAAAATAAGTTAACGCACCAACAAGTAAAGCAAGGCCTATTGAGGCGAAAGTTATTGATAAGTAACGTTTGTAATGATATTTAAGTTTTTGAAGTAAAATGCCTTTATTCATATGCACTATTGTATACATTTTTTGTATACTTGAAAACATGATAGATTTTAAATTTCATCACGAAAAAAACAAAGAAGTCTTAGAGGCGATAAAAAGAGTTAATTACCAAGATAGAGACCCTTTCTTACCAAGCGAAAGATCGCCATGGTATTTGATTATCTATTATCAGAATATTCCTATAGGCGTTGGCTCTTTTGTTGAATCTGACCCTGAAACTTGGGAAGTAACTTCGATTTATGTTCACGAGAAATTAAGAGGTCAAAAAATCGGTTCATATATATTGAAATTCATGCAAACTAAGATAAGAGATTTAGGAGGGAGATGGTGTATCGTTTTTATACCTCTAGCTCTAAAAAACTTTCTTTTGAAAAACGGATATCATGAATCGAATAATGGCGAAATTGTTGAAAAGAACGGGGACATGTATTTAAAAATGGCAAAGTTCCTTCCGGGAAAAACATATCGTCCTAGAACTAGATATTGATTTATTTATGATGCTCAACGTTAAAACGATATAAATCGACATCCTCATTTTGCGGAATGCCTGCTTTTCTTTTACAAATTTCAATTTGTCTTTCTGGGGTTAGGACTCCAGGTAATTTAGGTAAAACGACGGCGTGCTTATCATCCGCTTCAACCATAACGCCATAAATATTGGCATTAAGGTCATCAATCGACAAAACAGGTATTAAATCAACCACAACATCAACGGTTATGATTATTTTGTCCAAATCGTCTTCAGTCAATGGCTCAAATCTAGCATCATTGAAAGCGGCACCAACGGCATTGGCGATAATTTCTTCCGCCAACGTCTTCTTCTTTGGCTTTATCGTTCCAATGCATCCCCTAAGCTCACCTTCATAATAGATAGTCACGAAAACGCCTTCTTTTCTATTTCCTATCTTATTGTTCATCAAAGGCGTTGCCTTTAATAGTTTTTTGTTTTTCGAATAATATTCAATCGCTTCTCTTGCTAAGGAAACGTAATTGTCCGCAAGTTCCCTTTTTTCTTTGGCGATTATCTTTTCTCTTTCTAAATATAAATTCAAAAAAGCTCTCGATTGATTATCTGTTTTTGGAGTATAGCAACAAAATCCATATCCAGTTCCATATGGAGCTTCATGGGAAAGGCGAAGGCAATCTAAATCATAACGATCAAGGCAACCAGCAAGAATTGTGAAAGCGCGGTGACCGCACTGAATTGCTTCACCCATTAAAGTCCTATCAAATGAAAGCAGTTCCCCAAAATTCATTTTCGACATGATTTTCATTATCAAATCGTCATATATGGCACCTTCAGGGCGATAACCGTATGCACTTTCTTTTGATTGGCAATGTGCTAAGTCTCCTGAAGCAATAATCACGGCTCTTCTTCCTAGTTTATCAATGGAAGATCTAATTATTTGGCCAAAACGATAATGTTCAGCAAGGGAGAGGCCAGAAACCCCAACACGAACGCTCAAGAAATCTCTAAATTCACGATTGATGAAATATAGAGGGACCATCGTTCCATGATCAAGTGAATCTTCCGAACTGTTTTCCATACCACCACGGAAATTGCATATTCTGCATTCTTGCGATATTTCTTTAGCAAGAATCTTGTCGTAAAGCATACGAAACGATATTTCGGGAACGCCATATTTCTTAAAAGAACCAGTGGCCACTTCTCCATCAGCTACTTGGAAAAAATCAGCATAACTTTCGGCATGTGGGGAAATCCAAACGATTGTATCAGGGTGTAATTGCGCGACTTTTTTAGCGATAAGATTAAACGAAGACGTAGTTGCGGATAATTCGCTTTCCTTACCTTTTCCTATTTCAGGTATTGCGGAAAGTGGATGAGGAACCATGAAAGCGCCGATGATTGGCATATTAAAATAAACCTTTCTTTAAATAAATCGAATCAGCTTCGGTTATCTTGCGGATTGGTTTTGCAGGAATTCCATATGCTAAATATCCATCAGGAATCTCTCCGGTTACTACAGAACCAGCACCAATAACGCAACCATCGCCGATTTTTGCCCCGCCAATGATAGTAACGTTAGCGGCTATCCAGCAATTAGAACCAATGGTGATAGGTTTTCCGTATTCGCGATCAGTCATCCCACTAGGTCCAAGGTACATAGCTCTTTCGGATGCAACTAGTGGGTGCAAAGGAGTATTAATTGAAACATTAGGACCAACAAGAACGTTATCGCCAATTGTCACTTTGCAAGTATCTAATACCGAAAAATTGAAATTGCAGTAAAAATTCTTTCCGCAGTAAAAATTGCAACCATAATCAAAAAAGGCTGGGCCAGTGACATAAATTCCTTCGCTAGCGTTAGGCAAAAGCTTTTTGATTATCTCATTTCTTTCTTCAGCCTGACTCTCATCTAATCTATTCAAACGAGAGCAAAGAGCATGAGCCATTTGTCTCTTTTTCAATAATTCAGGGTCGTTGCAATCATATATCATGCCCTTAAGCATTTTCTCTTCTTCGGTCATATAAAGTCTCTTTCTTGGTTTTCACTAAATTGTATTCCTATTGTTTTATTGTAAACACTTCACTTTTCTTTAAAAAGAAATATTTTCTATTTACAATATTAATACTCATTGGGAGGTTACTATGAAATATACGTGTCATCATACCGATAAATGGATTTACGCAAACATGGATTTAGCCGAAGAAACACTTGAAGAGAGAAACAAGGTTTTGATTGTTATTGCCGGTGCTTCTTCTTCGGGAAAGAGTTTTCTTTCTTCTTCCTTGACCCAAGCCTTTAAAAAGAATGGCAAACGTTGCCTCACATTTTCTCTTGATCAATATAACTATGGGCTTTCAGGAATCATCCCAAACAAAGTGAACCTCAATTATTTCAACTCATCGATTTCTAACATTGAAGAAATATCCAAAAGAATAAAAGAAATCATAATCGATATCCCATTTGAGAAGAAATACGATGACGCGTCAATTGCTAAAATAAGGGAGGCGTTAGTTGATCTTTTATCAAAAGACGACCTAGAAAAATTCTTAAATGGTTTATCTGAAGAATGGAAAAAACTTAACTTTGATGAACCAACCGTCTATAACCTCAAAGAAGCGACAGAAGACATTGAAAAATTATTCAAAAATCAAAAAATCGACGCTAAAAACTACTCGAAATTCTATTCCGAGAGGTTACCTAGCGAAAAAACTTTCGATGGAAATGATTACGATGTTGTAATTGTTGAAGGGATTTACGCCTTAAATAATGAATTCGTTAGCAGAGTCGCCCCATTAAAGCCAATCACAAACTTTATCGAAGGAAACCCTAAAACTTTATTCCTCCGCAGAATCATCCGCGATAAGAAAAACACATCAGCTAGCACTCCTTTTACGATTAGCCTTTATTTCAAATACATCATTGATTCATATAACAAAACGATTCTTCCTAACAAACAATATGCCGATATCGTTCTTGAGAATGATTTCTCTTTTGCTGAATTAAGAACTGGTGATTTATATACAACTAGAGACACTTTCCCAATTGAAAATGAAAATGCGATAACATTCTTAAAAGATAATTCCACCATTGAAGATGTCTCTTATCAAAAAGACTTCTATTTCAGCGTCCACGGAGAGAAACAAGAAAACCAAAACCTTTTGCGTTTCCGCGAACGTTCCTTTGATGGAGGAAAAACCTATGTTCCTGGTTCTTTAGTTCATAAAGGGGCGCCAAAATTCCGCATGGACTCAAAAATAATTAGGCCAATAAATGTCTTATTAGACGAGAACGAAATTACAAAAGTGTGGTCAAATAACGACGATGCTTTATTTGCATTCTTAAACAATGGTTTCCAACTAGCTAATGCCGAGGAAAAGATCAAAACGAAAATCATTTATAAAAACCAATCCTTCTCCATCTATGAAGTCAGAGGCAAGCAAGCCTATATAGAGATAGGTCAGCAAGCAAATTTAAATGTAATCGAAGAGGTAAAAAATCTCGTAAAATAACGGATTTTTCTTGCATTTTCACCATAATAATTTTGCATATTCTAAAAAAGTTATTTTTACTAATTGACTTTTTTAAAATTAAGTCTATATTAGTTCGAGTACGAACCATTTTGGAGGAAGAATTATGTTCAAATTATTAAAGAAATTCCGCCCATTAGATTGGCTATTCGTTGCATTGATTGTTGGCCTTACCGTATTACAGGTTTGGTGCACGATGAAAATAACGGATTACATAGCCGAATTAATAAGGGACATCAGCTATATCTCTGTTGGCCAAACTGACGCTAATGCAATTTGGATTAGCGCATGTTATTTGTTGCTTTTTGTTGTTTCTTACACTCTAACTGCGATGCTTATCTCTATTATCGCCTCGGCAATAACCGCTCACTTTGCAACCACAGTAAGATCTGAAATAAACGCAAAAGTTTCATCTTTTTCCCTTGCTGAAATCAATAAATTTTCAACCGCTTCATTAATAACAAGAGCCACGAATGATATTGAACAAGTTCAAATGTGCATTCTCCTAATGCTTAGAATGGTTTTCGCCGCTCCTATAACGGCCATTTGGGCAATAGCAAAAATTCAAGCCACTTCCACTGAGTTAACAATCACTACTGGCATTGCAATCTTTTTCCTTGTTGCCGTTTTAGCCGTTGCAATGGTTTTAGTTCTTCCTAAATTCAAAATATCTCAACGTTATATCGATAGATTAAACGGGGTTACTAGAGAACACATCACAGGCATAAGAGTCGTCCATGCTTATAACGCTGAACAATATCAAGAAAATAAATTCAACAAAGCAAATGATGACCTCACCAAATTAAACCTCTTTACATCTAGAGCCATGGGCATTCTTTCGCCAGTCATGACGATTGTGATGGATGGAGTTACGATTGCAATTCTTGGCGTTGGAGCCGTTGTTATTAACAATGGCAAAACCGATTATGCGACAATATCCGCTTTCTCCACCTTAGCTACACAAATCATCATGTCTTTCATGATGTTGCTGATGATGTTTGTCATGTGGCCAAGAGCTTCAGTTTCCGCCAATCGTATTAATGAAGTCCTCTCAACAAAAGAATCCATAAAAGATCCAGAAAATGAAAAAGAGCTAACTTCTGCGGGGGAAATTGAATTTAAGAATGTTAGTTTCACATATCCTGATGGTGAGACTCCTATCATTTCTAACGTTTCTTTTAAAGCTAAAGCTGGCGAAACAGTTGCGATAATTGGCGCGACGGGATGTGGCAAATCCACATTAGTTAACCTTATTTCTCGTTTATATGATGTAAGTGAGGGTGAAATACTAATTGACGGAGTGAACGTTAAAGACATCAAGCAAAAAACTTTGCGTTCAAAAATCGGATTTATACCGCAAAAAGGCCTTCTTTTTTCAGGAACCATTGCTTCTAACATCGCTTTTGGAAATCCATCATTAAGCGAAGATGAGATGAAACGCGTTGCAAAAATAGCATGCGCGGACTCCTTCATCGAAGAGATGGGCGATAAATATGATTCTTCTATCGCTCAAAGTGGAACTAACGTTTCAGGCGGTCAAAAACAACGTCTTTGCATCGCTAGAGCTTTAGCCATCAATCCTGAAATTGCTGTTTTTGATGATTCTTTCTCCGCTCTTGATTTCAAAACCGATTTGCAAGTTCGCGAAAATATCAAAAATGAATTGCCAAACATGACCAAAGTCATCGTTGCTCAAAGAATTGGCACCATTATGGACGCAGATCAAATTCTCGTTCTCGAAAATGGCAAAGTCGTCGGCCAAGGCAAACACAAAGATTTACTCGAAAATTGTCAAACATATAGAGATATCGCTTTATCTCAACTTTCAAAGGAGGAATTAGGTTTATGAGCCCACGTCCAGGAATGGGTCCTCGTGAAAAGATGAAAATATCATCGAAAGATGGCACGAAGACCTTATCAAAATTAATGCAATCAACAAAAAAATATTGGATAGCATTTATTTTTGCTGCAATTTTCATTCTTACTAATGTCATAATTGCCGTAATTGCCCCAAATTATGTCGATTCTTTAACTAACGAAATAGCATATAACGCTTTTACCGCTTCAATTGATTTAGATGTCGTATTTAAATACGTGACTCTTTTAGGGGTTATGTATGTGGCCTCGGCTATTTGCTCTTACGTTTCTTCCTTTATCATTGCCACTGTCACCCAAAAATACGCAAATTCCCTTAGAAAAAGTATCGTTTCAAAAATAAACGTCCTTCCTCTTTCTTATTTTGATTCGAAGCAAATTGGCGATACGCTTTCACGTGTCACCAATGACGTGGATTCGCTTTCACAATCAATCGATACCGCGATATCTTCCTTTTTAAGCGCCATCTTTATGCTTGTTGGCTCATTGATTGGCATGTTTGTTAAATGCTGGCAATTGGCCCTTATTTCGCTTATTGCCATACCTTTGATGTTATTCTTCGTCATTGGCATTATGAAACTTGCCATGCCGCAATTTGTTAACAGGCAAAACCAAATTGGCGTCGTTCAAGGAAACGTTGAAGAGAAATTCTCTGGTCAATTGGTTATTAAGCTATTCAACGCCGAAGATAAGCAAGATGCCATTTTCGAAGAGAAGAACCAAAAACTTAAAGAATATATGTTTAAGGCACAATTCTTTGGTGGATTGATGATGCCAATGACAACATTTATCTCATATTTATGCTATGGTGCGGTAATTGTTGGAGGAGGCTTATTAATGATTAATAAAGTTCCTGGGGTAAATATGGGCACAATATCCGCCTTCATGATTTATATCCGTCTTTTCCAACAGCCGTTCACTCAAATATCCCAAGCGTTAAATCAGATGCAAACAGCCCTAGCTGCTGGAAAACGCGTCTTTGATTTCCTTAGCGAAGAAGAACTTCCAAACGAAGATGAAATGCCTTACAAGTTATTAAAAGACGGTAAGGTGGATGGAAAAGTTTCATTTGAGAACGTTTCATTTTCCTATGACGAAACGCGTGAAATTATCCACGGCTTCTCCGCTTCAATTAAACCAGGGATGAAGGTTGCTATCGTTGGACCTACTGGCGCTGGCAAAACAACAATGGTTAATCTTTTGATGAGATTCTATGAAATTAAGGCTGGGCGTATAGCGATAAACGATATTTCAACAAAGGAAATCTCTCGCAAAGAATTGCATGATATTTTTGGCATGGTCTTACAAGATACCTGGATTTTTGAAGGAACAATTAGAGAAAATCTCATATACAATGGGGCTGATATAAGCGACGAAGAAATTTGGAATGTCTTAAAGGAAGTAAAGCTTGATCATTTCGTTGAAAGTTTACCTGATGGTCTAGATTACCTCATCAAGGATGGAAATAGCATTTCCGCTGGTCAAAAACAATTGATAACTATTGCAAGAGCTATGTTACGTGATTCTTCGATGATGATTCTAGACGAAGCCACTTCTAACGTTGATACTCGCACCGAAGAAGTCATTCAAGAGGCAATGGATAAGCTTACAAAAGGCAAAACATCATTCGTTATCGCTCATCGACTTTCAACCATCCGCAATGCTGATATGATTTTAGTGATGAAAGATGGTAATATTATCGAACAAGGCGATCACGAGAGCCTTATGAATAAGAATGGTTTCTATGCCTCCTTATATAACTCGCAATTCGCCTTTGAATGAGAATATGGAATATAAAGATTATTTAGTTACGGCACGTTCCTCTAATGATGAGGTTAAAGCCATTGCCATCACTGGCAAAAATTTAGTGGATCATAAAAGAGAACTCTACAACCTCTCCCCTATATGCGCTGCTGCATCAGGACGTTTGATGATGGCTGCTTTAATGATGGGGGATTGGCTAAAAAACGATTCGGACACAATTTGTTTGGAAATTGTTGGAGATGGCGAACTTTCCCATCTTGACGCAATATCAAACAATCATGGTGAAGTGCGTTCATACATTTCAAAAACCGATGTAATTCTCCCGCCAAATAAGAACGGTCATCTTAACGTTGGAGAAGCAATTGGCAAGGGACACCTAGTCGTTATGCGTGATCTTGGCTTAAAAACTCCATATGTTTCCCAAGTCGATCTTCAAAGCGGAGAAATTGCCGAAGACTTGGCATATTATTTTGCTAAATCGGAGCAAACTCCTACTGCTATTGGCCTTGGCGTTCATTTCAACAAGGAAACGGTTAAAGTCGATCATGCTGGGGGCTATATAATTCAGCTAATGCCAGGAACGTCCGAAGAAACAATAAGAAGGATTGAAGAGAATCTTGCAAATACTCCAGATGTCACAAAGATGCTAATCGAAAACGGCGATTCTCCTGAAAAGATATTAGAATTCGTTCTAAATGGTCTTTCGCCTAAATTCGAAACGAAGAAAGACGTATTTTGGAAATGTAATTGCTCCCACGAAAAGGGGCTTAAAATCATCTCTTCTCTTTCCTTAAAGGAACTCCATCGCATAATCGATGAGAAAGAACCACTTGAAATCAACTGCAATTTTTGTGGCAAAACATATGATTATAGCGAAGATGAAATAAAGCAAATAATCAAAGAAAAGGAAGAAAAGAATGCCAAATGACTTTTTTGATTGCAATACAGGACTATTAAAATGGGAATTAAGTAAGGTTGAAAAAGAAACAAATCACCCTTACCTGAACTTCTATATTTTGCATTATAAAGTAAGCGGAAGAGATAAAGAGCATGTCTATTTCACCGCTTCAAGAAAAGATGCTTCTTCCCTAAGATCCGTCAGCCACGATTATCTTAATCCTGATGGCGTTATTATCGGGATATATCGTTTTATTGAAGGCAAGCTTGAAATCCTTATGACTAAGCAATTTAGAGAGCCTATTGGCAATTACGTTTTCTCTATTCCCGCAGGCCTTATTGATAAAGGGGAGAATGCCAAGGAAGCTGCGATAAGAGAAGCCAAGGAAGAGGCAGGTCTTCTTTCGTTGAAAAACATTGAAATATTAACTCCTTTATCTCCTTCTTCATCTGGACTATCAGATGAATCTAACGCCTTTGTGATGGCTGAGGCGGGTCCTCAAAGTTCAAATGCTCTTGAAGAATTTGAAGACATTTGCACTAAATTCGTTTCAATCGATAAATGCTTAGAAATGTTCAAAGATCCAAAATACATTATTCCAATGCAAACAAGACTATGGATCTTATACATGTCCGAGAGATTCAAGACAAAATAAAAATTCCGGGAAAACCGGAATTTTTTCTTATATTTTTATTCTTATTCGTGAACGGCAGAAAGCTCGACTAAGCATTCACAAGGGAAATCAAGTTTCTTCCAGCCTTCAATTTCCTTAAGGTTAATAAGGGTTAAAGCTGCAACCGGAATTGCGCCTGCGTCTCTTACTAATTTAGCAAGAGCGTTAAGTGAGCCGCCAGTGGCAAGCAAATCATCAATCAATATCACTCTTTGCCCAGGTTTTAAGGCATAGGCAGGAACTTCGATTTTTGCCGTGCCATATTCAAGAGCATATTCCACAGAATATGTTTTTCCTGGGAGTTTACCAGCTTTTCTTGCCATGATAAAACCTTTATGCATCTTATAGCCAAGAGCTGCTCCAAATAAGAATCCTCTTGCTTCTGGTCCGATGATGACATCAGGTTGATACTTTTCTGCTAATTTAGCAAAATCGTTGATGCAAGATTCGAATACATCAGGATTTGAAAGCACAGGAGATATGTCTTTGAAAGAGATTCCTTTGGTTGGAAAATCAGGCGTTACAGAAATATATTTTGAATAATCCATTTTTATGACCTCACTGCATAATTATAGCCATATTATGTAATCTTTAAAGAAATAATTTCTTTTTTATTTTTTATGGAAAAGCCGTCTTGCATTATGCTATGATAAAGAGCTGAAAAGAGGCATTATTATGGACTTAAAACAGTATCCAAACGTCACATTGCTTGACCATCCTTTGCTTAAGCACAAAATCACCATCCTCCGTGATAAAAACACGGGCACAAACGAATTCAGAAGAATCGTTAAGGAGATAGCCATTATGGAAGGATATGAAGCACTCAAAGATCTTCCAGTTGAAATGGTTGAAATTGAAACCCCAATTGAAAAATCTATGCAGCCAATGGTTTCAGGAAAGAAACTTTGCTTCGTTCCAATCCTTCGTGCAGGACTTGGAATGGTTGATGGCATGACAGAACTCGTCCCTTCAGCAAAAGTTGGCCATATCGGTTTATACCGCGATGAAGAAACGCATATTCCTCATGAATATTATTGCAAATTGCCATACGATTTAGGTGATCGTGAGGTATATGTTGTCGATCCAATGTTAGCAACAGGTGGATCCGCTATTGATGCAATAACGCTCTTAAAACAACATGGCGCTAAAAACCTTCACTTCATTTGCATCATCGCTGCTCCAGAAGGCGTTGAAGCATTTGAAAAAGCCTATCCAGAAATTCCTTTATTCATTGGCGCCTTAGATCGCCAATTAAATGAAAATGCTTATATTTGCCCAGGTCTTGGCGATGCTGGTGACAGAATATTTGGCACTGTAAAATAATTCAAAAATCCAAAAATGCCCTGCAAAAGTGGCATTTTTTCTAGTTTAGCAAACAATAAAATGACATTAGAATTATTTTTATAATCATTACAAATCAATTAGACTTTTTAAATAATATTATTAGACTTCACTTA
>CAVIJE010000004.1:60722-70699 GCA_963643355.1 Sodaliphilus sp.
AATCATAATAATCTAGATGCAAAAAAAGCCCCACATTTGTGGGGCTAATTTTTTAATTGATGCTATTTAGTTTCAACTTCAATTGCGTTTTCTTTAGAAACGGCGTTTTCCTCAGTTGCAACGTTTTGAGAGGCAGCCAATACTTTCATTCTTTCTTGGCGACGAATCTCACGTTCTTTATCGGAAGCGTCACGATGAGCCATGACGTTGAAGGCGATTAACATGATAGCAACTGCACCAGCAATTAAGATAAAGCCAAACCAGCGGTAATCCATACCGGTAGCTTTAGTGAAATCAGCATTACCAGTCCAGTTTTCACTGTTCTTTTTTGGGAGATAATCAGAGATAACCCCTAAAATTATCATGATGATACCAGTTAAAGCTAAAGCACCGTCGAAAACACAGACGATGGCACGCCAAATTGCATGCCACTTCTTGCTATGAACCTTTTTTGTTTTAAGTGATGTCTCTGCCATATACTTCTCTTTCTTTTAAGAATTAGTCTACTTTGACTGCATCTTCTGTGGCTGGAGCTTCGGTAGAGGAAGCATCTGGTCCACCAATCTTGTTGTCGTTAGCTTGTGCTTGTTTGATTAATTCGTCTAAGACAGGAACATAGACATCGCGGAAAGCTGGTTCGACTTCGCGAACTAAACCGCCGATGGAATCTTGTGTCTCTTTGATAACATCACCAAAGCCTTTGCCCATTGGTAAATCACGGCGTCCAGTCATGAATTCAACGAGTTCGAAAACTTTGTCTTGGACACCCATGAAACGGGAGTCTGTGATATGGGAGTTGTTACGGACGATGGAAAGATAATTGATAACTTGGTTGATATCATTTCCGATAAATTTGCTAGCAGCGGATTCTTCGCCTTTAGCTTCTCTACGGGCTTGATTGTAGTCGCTAAATAATTTGACTAAATCGTTTGTTAAAGTCATATAAGCAACTGTGCGATACATTCTCTCTTCGAGTGCATCAACATTTTCGAGAGTTGCGACATCAACGTTATTCTTTTTTGCATCAGCAATTATGCCTCTGACCATTCCTTCAATATTTTCATGGATTGGGAGGACAGATTTAAAGATGGCAAGATGTTGTGCGTGATCGACACGGAGGTCGTTGTCAGCAACTTTAATGATTGTTGAGCCATCGCCATAGACTTCTTCATAGAAGTCACGGATTAATTTTTCTAATTTTTCTCCGTTTTCGCCGGAATTGTTGATGATGCTCTTTAAAGGAGTATTTTGATCAACTTCGACAAGAATGCTTCTCTTCTTTTCGTTATATGCATTCATGTCATATTTGTCTCTTGGAAGGGTGTACTCAAGAGTATCTCTGATTACTACTTTATAATGTTCTAGTGTAGTAATGACTTGTGAAACTTGATTCATTGTTTCTTTTTCCTTTCTTCAACGCTATTAGTTGTCCTTGGAAATATTCTCCTCAGATGGGTAGATGTATTTTTCCAAATCACTGAAATGATCTATAAGAGTCTTCGCGTGAATTTGCACACTCTGCGGTGCATGAGACATGCAATAGCTATGGTCGTAATAACTATCAAACATGGAAATGTCATTCCCTGAATCACCTACGACTATGATATTATCTTTAGAAATGCCGTTCTTTTCAAGATAAAATGCAATTCCCGATGACTTTGTTATACCTTTTGGAGTAACTTCGATTGCCTGATTGCTTGCAGCAAAATTCAAATTTGGATATCTGATCTTCAGCAAGTCCGTTAATTCCTCGGATTTTTTAATGTATTTCTTCCAAGGTCCGACAAAGAGAAGAACTTTGTACACTTCTCCTTTTTCTAATTGTTCATAAAAGATTCTTTCGCTTTTGAATACTCTTTCATGGTAACGTCCTTGATAAACTTCATATAAACGATAGCCAACTCGAGGGAATAGTTTCATCATCGAAACATCGATTACAAAATTGCAATTTTTGCAGAATAAGGAAATAAACATTAATTTATGTTCTCTTCTTATTTCATTTAGAACAGTTTTAAGTTCTTCAATCGAGAAAAAGGTTTCTTTAACAATTTCACCGCCACTAACAACTAATGAACCATTGCAACCAACAGCATCAACAGGACGATCTAGCGACTTAGCAACTTTATCGGCAAAGAGTTTTCCTCTTCCACTAACGACAAGAAGTTTTCCTCCATCATCAATGAAACGACGTAGAAACACCTTCGACTCCTTAGGAATGAGCATGATGCGTTTCTTTGGGTAGAAAAGTGTACCATCTAAATCTGTTGCTATAACCTTAGGCATAACCATGAGCAATATTCTAACTTTAAGATATTGAAAAGTTAAGATTTTTTTATTTGGCCATCATTTAATATGGTCAACCAAAAACTTCGCTTTTTTTACTGCTTCTTTAAATTCGTCAGCTTCCGTTTCACTCGGTGAATAAGCGACCATGAACTCATACTCTTTTTGATTTTTTATAAAGAAAACTAAGTCAATATATGGATAAACCTCAATAAGTCCCTTATAAGAGGATTCATAGCTCTTTTTGAAGGCATCTTCATCAAAGGCCATACCATCAGAAAGGAGTCTAAAGCGGTTTCGTGCAATCGAAAGAAGTTTCCCGGCGAAAATATAATAAAGAGTTATCTTATAACCGTTTTGCGAGGCGTATTTGATGTAATTAATATGTTTTAAATCGGTTAATGATGATGTTGAAACAAATGAACTTCCTCCGATAATCCCTTGATAAAGTGGCATCATAGGCAAAGATTGCATAAAAGAATTTTTGAAGCAGTCGGCAAATGTCCCTCTGCCACTTCCTTCAACTCCACATACAAGAATTATTTCTTTTGAATTACTTCTTTCTGCCATTTTTGCCCACCTTTACAACTTGCATTTTTGAATTCATATATTCCTTTGCTCCATTGGAATATTCATAGATCAAATAACCATCCTCGACATACGCCACAGGAATACCGTTTTTGAAGTTGTTTTGACGCACCTTTTCTAATCCGTATTTGGAAGCTTTATGAGTTAAGGCGTAAAGATATTTTTTGTATTTAGTTGACGAAGAACTTCCAAGATATTCACTAACAACCTTATCTCCTTCTCTGTGTGATAGGTAGTAATAGTAATGTCCATTTATTTTTTTGCGGGTCAAAGTCTTCTTCATGCCATTATTTTATAACACTTATTTTTATTAGGCAACATTTACTTTTTGTTGGTTAAGTCAATATTTAGAAAAAGAAAAGAGTGCCGAAGCACTCTAAACTTTTTCGAATCAATTATTTCAATTCGTTTTCAGTTTCTATGACGCCGTACCCGCCATCGATTCTCTTATAAGCAACAGCGACCTTGTCATCATCTTCATCAAGATAAACGAAGAATGTATGGCCTAAAGCATTCATTCTGGTGATGGCATCATCAAGAGTCATAGGTTCAAGATAGATTGACTTTGTTCTAACGATTTCATCGCCTTCAGTTTCGCTTTCTTCATCAGCTAAATTTTCAAATGCAATTGCACGTCCTAAGCCTAAGCCTTGGCCAGCATTTTTAGAACGGTTCATTCTTGTTTTAAGACGACGCATTTGATCTTCTAATTTGTCAATTGCTAAGTCAACGGCAGCATACAAATCATTGTCACGAACCTCAGTTCTGAAATCCATGGATTTGGTGAAAATCGTGATTTCGATTTTAGCTCCGACGGTATAAGCAACCGCCACAACTCTCGCTAAGATTTCTTCGTCACTCTTAACGAAATATTTCTCTACGCGTGTCAACTTCTTTTCAATGGTTGCACGAATAGAGTCGGTAATTTGGATATTCTTACCGACGATTTGTATCTTCATTTATTTACCTCCTGGGACTTAATATCCCTTACAACAACATAATAAAATAAGTGAGAAAAAAGTAAATAATATTTTTAAAAAACAAGCCTGCCATCGTCACTATTTCGTAATTGTAAAATTGTAAGCGTTTACAATCACTTAATAAAAACCCCCACTTATTGGTTAGTAAGTGGGGATTCATTCATTAAATGGTAGGTTTTGTTACTTAGTTTCAAAGAATTCTTTAAGAAGATCAACCTTATCTAGGCATTCCCAAGGGAGAGAGATGTCTTTTCTTCCAAATGCTCCATAGTTTGTCGTATCAGCATATTTGAAAGATGGTTTCCTTAGTGAGAACTTTTCTATGATAGCGCCTGGTCTAGCATCAAAGAACTTTCTGACGGCTTCAAGAATTAATTCCGTTGAATAATGTTCTGTGCCAAATGTTGAAACATTGATAGAGAGAGGCTCAGCAACACCAATAGCGTAAGAAAGTTGAACTTCTAATCTATCTGCCGCACCAGCTGCGACTAAGTTCTTTGCTATATATCTAGCATAATATGAAGCAGATCTATCAACCTTTGAAGGATCCTTCCCTGAGAAAGCTCCTCCGCCATGTCTTGCTGAACCGCCATATGTATCAACAATCAATTTTCTGCCCGTTAGTCCTGTATCGCCCATTGGTCCGCCAATACAGAAACGTCCGGTTGGATTAATCAAGCATTTAAAATCAGTATTTAAGCCAAAAGATTCAACAACTGGAACCATGATCTCATCATGAATATATTTCTTAAATTCATCAAGATTCACATCTTCATCATGCTGGCAAGACATAAGGATTGTATCAATACGAGGATTATTCTCGTTTGTATAATCGATTGTTACTTGTGACTTCATATCAGGACGAGCGTGAAGAAATTTGCCTTCTTTTCTTAAGGCTGTGGCTTTCCTAACGAGCTTATGAGCGATTGAGACAGGGAATGGCATGTAGTTTGATGTTTCTTTTGAAGCGTAGCCAAACATAATTCCTTGGTCGCCTGCACCCATATCAAGTTCATTTTCTTTTTCAATGCCCATGTTGATGTCTGGTGATTGTTCTTTGACTTTCACTAAGATTTCGCACGAATCGCACCCAATGCCACTTTCTGGGGTTAGATAGCCAATCTCTCTAAGGACTTTTCTAGCAACTCCTTCGTAATCGACGTGTCCTCTAACGGTGATTTCTCCACCTATTACGATAAATTCCGTCGTAGCAAAGACTTCGCAAGCGACGTGGGCTTGAGGGTCAAGGGCCAAGCAAGCATCAAGAATTGAATCCGCAATCTTATCGCAAACCTTATCTGGATGGCCTTCGGAAACAGATTCAGACGTAAATAAAACTTTTTCCATGTAAATATACTCCTTTATTCAGAGCGAAAAACTTCCACACTAGTAGAAGGTTTTCCTTACATTCTTCGAATATCGTTAGGGTGTGTGGGCCCTCTTAAGACGAGCACTTACCACCGATTTAGATGGAGTTGCTAACGGTTTTTTGCAGTCTTTTTTTAACCGTTTCGGGATACTCGATTCTCGCCGTGCGTATATTCTATTGTTTCTTTCTTTCTCTTGCAAGAAAAACCCAACCTAGATTTCCTAAGTTGGGTATCGTTTTATTTGATTTTCAATCCAAGCTGATAAACTCTTTCAAGCTCAGCTACATGTTCATCGAGTTTGGTTGGTTTTTTGCAACCTTTTATATATAAGAAGCTCAGCAAATTCCAATTTAAGCTAGATGCTATTAATTTAGATTGTTCTTTTAATGGATCAAGAATGTTTTGATCATCACTTTCCATGCTAATAAGACAAATAAGATTCTTATTCGTATTATTAGATATAAGACGATCGATTGTGCATTTAAGATAGCCAGAGAATGAGAAATAATAAAGCGGTGAGGCGAAGACGACATAATCGCATTCATCTAGAGAAGCGTTTATCTTTTCCATATCATCGTGGATTGGATAATCTTTGCCAATGCTATCATGAATGTTCATGTAAGCAAGATTATATTGGATGTAATGAACATCGTTTTTCTCTAAAGCCGCTTTAAGAGTCTCAATCATCGAAGATACATAACCCTCTAAATGCGGAGACCCATTTAAAATCAAAACATTAGCCATTTTGATGAGTTCTCTTATATTCCTCTAAAGCCAAGGCAATTTGATCAGGGCATGAAGTGCACATTCCCTTTGACCCAGGGCATTTGATTCCCTTAAGCAAAGAGATGACTTCATCGACCTTTCTTCCTTCGGCAAGACGCGCAACACCTTGAGTGTTACCTGCGCAACCTCTAGTTATTTTAACCGAGGTAATCGTGTCTCCATCAATAATGAATTCGAATCCTTGTGCGCAAACGTTTACTGGTTTGTAAGAAAAAGATTCAGCCATTACTTATTTAACAATTGTTCCCCAGATTTCGCCAAATGCAGCGGCAGCATTGCACTCATCAGTATCGATATGCATTGCAAGAGCATAGCTTTTAGAAACGCGGATAACGACATCGCCAAAAACAGTTTCGCGACCCGTTCCAGTAACTTTAACTGAAACGATTTGGCCATTTTCAACACCAAAATTAGCGGCATCTTCGGGAGTCATATGGATATGACGTTTGGCAACTATAACCCCTTCTTCGAGATCAACTTCGCCACAAGGTCCTTTGATGGTGCATTTGCCAGATCCAGCGATATCGCCAGATTCACGAACTGGAGCAGTAAGTCCAAGCGTTCTTGCATCAGTGAAAGAAACTTCGACTTGGTTGGCGTTTCTTACTGGGCCAAGGATTGAGAAAGCGGCAGATGGACGTGGTCCGTTAGGATCTTTTTTGTTATAGCCAAGAACCGTAACCTTATCAGTTGAGGCGTATTGGCCAGGTTGGGAAAGATATTTTCTTGGGGTCAATTCATGGCCTTTTCCAAATAAAACCTCAACGGTTTCTTGAGTTAAGTGGACGTGACGTGCACTTGTTTCAACAATAAATTTTAATTCAGACATTTAAATTCTCCTTGAATTACGGAAAGTATTATAAAACGGCTTAGCTAGTTAGTGTCCTTAAATTTATAAATTTAAATGTTTTTCGATACAAAATTATTTTAAAATGCTACACTAGGCATAACGGGAGGATGAAGAAATGAACGATAATGAAAAGAAAAATAACGAAGAAGAAGAAAAAATAAGCAACCAAGATATTGAGAATATCGATGTGCCTATAGACGAATTAACTTCCGAAGATATCAACGAAGCGTCTTTTGATTCAGAAGTCCTCTTAGAGGCCATCAGCAAACACGATAGAAAAGAATTAAAGAGAATCTTTGAGAGAATTCCTGATGCTGATATCGCAAAAGCCTGCGAGGACTTAGATATCAAAGACGTCATTACTTTGTTTAGAGACACGAAATCTGAACAAAACGCCTCTTTATTCGATGAGCTTTCGCAAGACTTAAAAGAATCATTGGTTCAAGCCATGACTAATAAAGAATTAGTCGAGATTGTCAATTCGCAATACGCGGATGACTTAGCAGACTCAGTTGGCGATATGCCTGCTAACCTTGCTAAAAAGGTTCTTGCCGCAGCCGACCCTGAGATGCGAAAAGACATAAATCAACTTCTTAAATATAAAGAGGATACGGCCGGGGCTATCATGACAACCGAATTCATCGAATTGAAAGAAGGGATGAACGTCAAAAAAGCAATCGACCATATTAGATTAAGAGGACGTGAAGCCGAAACCGTCTATACAATATTCGTTAGAAATGAAAGACGTAAGTTCGTCGGAACAGTTGACCTTGACGACCTCATTTGGTCAAAAGATGACGCACTTCTTTCGGATATTATGAATAAAGACGCGCCATTTTGCCACGTCAACACCGATAAGGAAGACGTTGCAAACATGTTTAGAAAATATGACTTAAACGCCTTAGCAGTCTTAAATGAAGATAATTGCCTTCTTGGTATTGTCACAGTCGATGACGCTATGGACGTTATCACGGAAGAAAGTAACGAAGATATCGCTCATATGACTAATCTCGTTCCATCCGAGAAGACATATAACGAAACTGGCGTACTCGAAAATGCCAAAAAGTGTATTCCTTGGATTATTGCTCTATTGGTTCTTGGAACCTTTACGACAATGGTATTGAACCGTCTTGAATCCCAAATGATCTTTGTTTCATTGCCAATTCTTGTTTCCTTCGTTCCTACCTTAATGGATACTGGAGGAAATGCCGGAGGTCAAACAACGGGCATGATGATTAGAGGCCTAGCAACAAATGAATTCGGGCCAAAGGATATCTTAAAGATTCTTTGGAAGGAATTCCGTAGCTCCCTTATTGTCGCGGCTTGCGTTGCACTCTTCTGCTTTGTTTGGGTAACGATGGAACAATACACGGGAATCGTTTCTTTAGGCGAGGTCAATTATCCTGGAGACGGAGCCACATTTGATTTCTCAAATTATTACATCTGGAATGGAATGGCTTTTTCCGGGGAACACGCAGCTCAATTTGCCACACACTCCTTAACCTTCTCAGCCTTAGTCTCAATAACGATGTTCTTTGCTATTATCTTCTCAAAGATAGTGGGCACTTCGCTTTGTATGGGCGCGGCCGCCATTAAAAAAGATCCAGCCTTACTTGCTCAGCCAATGTTAACCACCGTAATGGACGTATTAACGCTTGTGATTTACTTTGGAATTGCTTGTCTTTTCTTCCCAAGTTTGGCGTAATTTAAAATTTCTCTTGCTAATAGAAAAGTCTTTACTTATAATATGGAACGCTGCGGGAATGGCGGAACTGGTAGACGCGTACGTTTGAGGGGCGTATGGGATTCCCATGTCGGTTCGAGTCCGATTTCCCGCACCAACTTGTAAGTAAATAATCAAAAGTGCATTCTGAATGGAATGCACTTTTTCTTTATTATGGAAATTGAATAATTGAGATCCTTGATTTTGCTTCTCATGGAGCTCAAAAAGCGCAGGAAACCGCCAAAAAGAAAAAATCTAGAACTAGCCTTGATCATCCTTCAGATAGTCTTAGCGGTTCTAGAAATTCTTAAGACAATACTATTCTAATTGTTTGTTGGCGGGGCATCAAGCGGGGCAGCGCCGTAACCTTAACCGAGTAATTCACTTTTTCCTAGTTCAACATTATCCTTTGAATATAATGAGGAGGAGATTGCCAGTTTATTTTCCTTTTTGATCAAAATATTCCTATCTTTCTTTTCGTCTTGTCTTTTGCCATATCAAGAAATAAATACCTTTATTTTTTCTATTAAAATTAAATAGAAGTTTGTATCATTAATAAGAAATAAATACGGAGATTAGATATGTCACGCGCAGATGAAATTTTTATTGAGAATTGCAAAGAAATATTGAATGAGGGAATTTGGGATACAAATTGTAAGGTCCGTCCTCATTGGGAAGATGGAACGCCAGCTCACACCATTAAAAAGTTTGGTATTGTAAACCGTTATAACCTACAAGAAGAGCTTCCTATCCTAACGATAAGAAAGACCGCTTTTAAGAATTGCTTGGATGAGATTCTTTGGATTTGGCAAAAGAAATCAAACAACGTTCATGACCTTCATTCGCATATTTGGGATTCATGGGCTGATGAAACTGGATCAATTGGCAAAGCCTATGGTTACCAATTAGGTAGAAAATCAATCTATCCAGAGGGAGAATTTGACCAAGTTGATAGAGTTCTTTTTGATTTGAAAAACAATCCTCAATCAAGAAGAATTATGACCAACATCTATAATTTTGATGATCTTCATGAGATGCATTTATATCCATGCGCCTATTCAATGACATTCAATGTTTCTGGCGATACTTTAAATGGCATCTTAAACCAAAGATCGAATGATATGCTTACGGCCAATAACTGGAATGTCTTGCAATATTCCTTATTATTGATGATGTTTGCCCAAGTCTCAGGTTTAAAAGCGGGCACTTTGATTCACGTCATATCTGATGCTCATCTTTATGACCGTCATATTGATTTAGTCAAAGAAGTCATGGAAAAGCCTCAACATAAAGCACCTAAATTAATCATGGATAAGAGCATTACGAACTTCTACGATTTCACTGTAGATTCATTTGAATTAGAAGACTACGAATTTGAAAAATTAGGAAAGAAAATC
>CAVIJE010000005.1:0-67417 GCA_963643355.1 Sodaliphilus sp.
AAACGTCGTGAGACAGTTTGGTCCCTATCTGTCGTGGGCGTAGGAAGTTTGAAGGGTCTGGTCCCTAGTACGAGAGGACCGGGATCAACGGAGCACTGGTATATCGGTTGTCGCGCCAGCGGCATGGCCGGGTAGCTACCTCCGGAAGAGATAAATGCTGAAAGCATATAAGCATGAAGCTCGCCATAAGATGAGACATCCCATTCGAAAGAAGTAAGTGCCCCCCGAAGTCAGGGGGTCGATAGGCCGGATCTGCAAGCGCCGCGAGGCGTTCAGGAGACCGGTACTAATAGCACGAGGACTTAATTTCACTAATCTCTATTTAAGAGTGAGTAAGCTAGGTCGCTTCATAAATTGCGCATTGTTCAGCGAGAGCATGTCAAGGGTAGTATCCGGTATTCAGGGGGCATCGGGCCTTCTTTGGAAAAAAGTCTGGTGGCGATGGCGCGGTGGTCACACCCGTTCCCATCCCGAACACGGAAGTTAAGCACCGCAGCGGCGAAGATAGTATGGCTCGAAAGGCCAGCGAAAATAGCGCGCCGCCGGGCTTTTTTCTTTTATGGGCGGGGATTCCCTCGCCGTTGCATATCCTTCTTCGATATGCGATAATACTAAGGCTTTAGAATAAAAGAAAAAGCATAAATCTTATGGCAGCTATTAAAGAAACGAAATATGGAGAAATCAAAATCTCCGAAGAAGCCATTGCTCAAGTCGCTGGTGATGCTGCGACATCATGCTATGGCGTTATGGGATTAACTGCATCTTCAACTCTTGGTGAAGTCATTACCGAAGGGATGAATAGGTTGCTGAATAATACCGATTATATAAAAGGCGTTTATTGCCACAAGACTAAAAGCGGTTACCAAGTTGACGTCTATTTGGTCATTGCTTATGGGGTTAAAATTACTGAAGTCATTGGCGAAGTTCAAAAAAAGATCGCTTATGATTTGAAAACTGCGTTCTCAATATCCGATTGGAAGGTTAACGTTTTTGTGCAAGACGTTCAAGAAATTAAATAATTATGAAACATATAGATGGACAACAATTAAAACAATTGTTTTTGTCAGGTGCTAATAATCTTTACAACCATTACCCTGAAATTGATCAATTAAACGTTTTCCCGGTTCCAGATGGTGACACGGGAATGAATATGAACCTCACGCTCTCTAGCGGAGCTAAAGAGGTTAAAAACAACAATGACGAATCCGTTGAAACGATATCGCGCCTTTTCTCTAGAGGCCTTATGATGGGTGCTAGAGGAAATTCTGGCGTTATTACATCTCAAATCTTTAAAGGATTCTCCGAAGGCTGCAAAGGAAAAAATAGACTTTCGGTCGAAGATTTGGCAAATGCCTTTGCAATGGGCAAAGAAATTGCTTATAAGGCCGTTAAAAACCCAGTTGAAGGAACGATTCTTACCGTTATTCGTGAATCCAGCGCGGCTCTTGTTGAAAATGTCGGAAAATTAACGAGCATTGAAGACGCTTTAAATTTCCTTTTTGCGGAAGCGAAGAAATCGTTACAACACACGCCTGATTTATTGCCTGTTTTAAAACAAGTTGGCGTTGTTGACTCTGGTGGAGCTGGCTTAACTGTCATTATCGAAGGCATGGCTAAGGCGGCAAATGGCAAATTCATCGAAAGAATTGAAAATCTTGCTGAAGGTGAGGCTATTTCTAACGTTTTATCTACACCAAATGGAAAATATGCTGGCGCAGAATTATCTGAATCTGAAGAGGGATATGGATATTGCACTCAATTATTGATCCGTTTAGGCAAACCTGGTGATGGCAAAAAATCCTTCAATGAAGAACGTTTCAAAAATTTCCTAGCCAATCATGGAAAATCCTTGGTTTTCGTTCGTGATGATGACTTGATAAAAGTTCATATTCATACTCTTACACCTGGTGTTATGCTCAATTTCGCCCAACAATACGGCGAATTCCTAACAATAACGATCGAAAACATGTCTGAAGAGCATCACAATATCGAACATGGCAATTCAGCTACCGATATGGAAAGTAACATCGCTAGAGCCAAAGCTGAAAAAGAGGCTCAAAATGTTCCTTTAAAAGATTATGCGATAATTGCCGTTTCTTCTGGCAGCGGTCTTGATGAAATGTTCAAAGAGCTTGGCGTTGACGTGATTGTTTCTGGTGGCCAAACGATGAATCCATCGACACAAGACTTCCTTGATGCGGTTAAAAAAGCCCACGCGAAGACCGTTTATATCCTTCCAAATAACTCAAATATTGTTTTAGCGGCTAACCAAGCTTGCGATGTTCTTGTTGAAAACAAAGAAGTCAATCCTTACGTTATTCCATCAAAAACAATTCCTCAAGGCTTATCCGCTTTGATGCAATTCTCTTCTGAAGCGGAATCGGAAACTAACTACGAAACGATGAAAGCCGCACTTAAAAACGTTATCTCTGGCTCTGTTACTTACGCTATCAAAGATACCGACATCGATGGAGTGCATATAACTAAAGATTATTATATGGCAATGAGAGATGATAAGAAGGTTGCCGCTTGCGTTCCTGATAAGAATGAAGCCCTCAGAGCCTTATTGAAATCTCTTATAAATGAGAATTCTTGCGTTGCAACAATCATTGCTGGCGCTGATGTTTCCGAAGAAGAACTTCAAACTCTTCAAGAAGAAATACAAGGTCTTTATCCAGACGTTGAAATTAATATGTTTAGTGGGAATCAACCTGTTTATTCTTTCTTGGTTGGTATTGAATAAAATAATCAAACAAAACATAAGAAAAATCGCCAATTTGGCGATTTTTTTTATTTATTCTATTGTTTGACTATATTGTTTTTCATTGTCATGAAGGGCTCTAATTCATCGTTTTTAGCGTCAGTAATGATCATGTCGTAAGCTTCAAGATTCATTGTCTTGAAAAGCGCCCCACGGCCAACTTTAGCTTTATCAACCAATAAAACCTTGAATTTAGAATTTTCCAAAGCTCTTTTTTTGATTGCAGCGGTATTTTCGCTTGTTTCATACGTTGCTTTCTCAAGAATAGAAGCACAGGATACGACCGCAAGATCAAAATGATAATTATTAAGGTCTTCTAACGCCTTTGAACCGGTTAACTCAAGAATATCAGCTCTTAAACGACCGCCAAGGGCATAGGCTTCGCACTTAGGGTTGGCTGAGGCGTTTCTTAAAGCGATAACACCGTTTGAAACGACTATTTTATTTGATAAATCGAGAGTTTTAAGAAAGAAAAGTGCGGTTGAGGAATTATCGATGAAAATACTGCGGAATATTGGGCAATGCATAAAAGCAATTCTGCCGATTTTTTCTTTAGCCATTGCGTTTTCCGTTTCTCTGATCGTTGCGGAGACTTCCTCTTGCTTATCGGAAAGAATGGCTGCACCGTGCGTTCTTTTGATCAAACGATCAAATTCAAGTTTTGATAAATCCCTTCTTATTGTCGCTTCAGAACAATATAAATCTCTTGCAAGTTCACTTACGCGCGCTTGCTTGTGCTCCTTTAAATAATCTATGATTTCTTGCTGTCTTGAATAATATGACATATGACATTCCTCTTGATTGATTTTTGAGCGAAACGCTCATTTGAGTTTATTATATGCGTTTGTTTGTCCGATATTCAATCATTTTGAGCATTTTCTATTGCTTTTTATCGGTAATGATTTACATTTAAATTACTTGGTAACCGCTTACATTTACGGTTAAAAAGTGAAAAAGGTAAAAACTGTCAAAATCATTAAGGAGGACAATAATGAAAAAAACAAGTTTTTTAGCCGGTCTCACTAGTATAGCGGCCTCGATACTTGCAATTACTTCTGTTGGAGAAGGATTCGCAAAATCTTGGCGCTCGACAATCGATAGCGCTCTTGGCACTGAGAGCTACCGCGTTGTTACCGATGAGACTTCAAGCAGATTCAAATCTGACTATGCCACAACGGAAGATTATGTTAAGGCATCCAAACGCTTATCCGAAAGAGAAGGCGAAGAAGGAACAGTTATTCTTAAGAATGACAATGATGCCCTTCCATTAAGCAACAAATCTAAGAAAATTGCTCTTTTTGGAAACGCAGCATATAAACCATATATGCAATCCGCTGGCGATCTTAGAGCCGGGAACAGCGATCTCGTAAATATCGATACCGCTCTTGAAAATGCCGGTTATACCCTTGAGCCAACACTCAAAGGAATATATGGCAAAATGCTTTCCGATGAATACGCAACGGTAAAAACACGTTTTGGAAACACCACAACGACATATTGGTTTGGTATGGTCACCTCACCTGGTGATATGATAAATTACAAAATCAACGAAATCCCAACAACCGCATGGACGGAAGAAATTGATTTATCCGCTTATGGTGACGGAAGCAAAACCGGTAAAGTGAAATTTGCCGATGAAGGCTGGGAAAACAAAATTGTCAAAGATGATACGGTTGCTATTTGTGTCTTCGGCCGTGGCGCTGGTGAATCCAATACCTACAAGCCTGGAAGTGCAACAAACTGGAAAGATGAAGAAACAGGAAAAGATCCGTTAGAACTTTCTGCCGACGAACTTCAAATCGTTGATAAGGCTAAAGCAACTTGTTCAAAAGTCATCGTTCTTCTTAATACCGGTAACGCCATGAACATTTCCGCAATAGCGAAAGGCGGAGAACATGAAGTTGATGCCATTGCTTATATGGGTGTCTTAAATGATTACCAAGCAACTGGTATTGTTAACGTCTTAAGTGGCGAAGTTAATCCTACTGGCGCTTTATCCGATACATATGCTAAGAATTGGGAATCTCTCCCTGCTATGCAAAATTTCGGAGGAGATGAATATGCCGATGCCGAAATTGCTGCTAGATATGCTGGAACTGATAGCGAAGATAAAGTTAGATGGCCAGGTGTCACAATCGGAAATGGCTCCGGAAGCGACTTTGGCGGTTCAAAAGCTAACTATTCTGGCGGAAATTACTATGTTGAAGCAGAAGGCATCTATATTGGCTATCAATATTATGAAACGAGATATTTCGACTCAGTCGCAAATGCTTCGTTCAATCCTGCTTCCAAAAAAGGATCCACAACAGGAAATGCATGGAAATATTCCGATGAAGTCGATTATACATTCGGACATGGTCTCTCCTATCTCCCATATACTCAAGAATTAACAAGCTTAAAAGTTGATAGAGTTAACGGAGGAAATGTCACAGCCGAAATCACCATTCATAACAACGGCGATAAAGCTGGCAAATTCCTTGGACAACTCTATGTTAATACACCATACACCGAATACGACAAAAAGAACTTAGTTGAGAAGAGTGCCGTTCAATTCCTCTCTTCTGGTAAAGTTGATGTTGAAGCAGGAAAATCTGCTAAAGTAGAAATCACCGTTCCAGCCAAATATCTTGCTTCTTACGATTATAAGAATGCAAAAACTTATATCCTTGACGAAGGAAAATACTACTTCACAGCCGCCGCTGGCGCTCATGAAGCTGCCAATAATTTCTTAAGTGCTCAAGGCTATAGCACAACCAACGGCATGGATGCTGATGCAACCGGAACTTGCAAAACATGGGATCTTGGAAGCTTAGACAAGACCACATTCGCAACAGATAACGGAAAAGTCATCACAAACCAATTCGATAATGCTGACCTCAATTACTTCTTAAAAGACACAGTCGTTTACCTTTCTAGACAAGACTGGGAAGGAACCTGGCCAAAGAACTACAACACGGATGTCACAGTAAAAATTGGCGATTCACCAAAGAAAGATGAATGGATCAAAGAAATTCGTGGCGAACAATATGTCTTAAGTTCAACTGGCGAAGAAGTTGAAAATTGGCAAGGCAAAGACCTTGGCGAGGAATACAACTTCTCAGCAAAGAATCTCACATACGATAGAATTAACAATATCGAAGATGAATGGTGGGATAAGATGACAAGCCAAATCTCCGTTAATGAAGCTATTGGCGCTGTCGTCCATGGTGGAGGACAATCTGACACCCTCACTAATATTGATAACCCAATCGTTTCTCAACACGAAGGCGTTAACGGCTATGTTGGCGCATACAATGAATATGCTTCCTATGATGAAGATGGAAAAGGCGTTGGCGATCCAACTCTTACCTATAAGACAAACATCAACTCCCAAACTCTCTTAGGCACATCATTCAACCCTCAACTCGCCTATGAATGGGGCAAAATCGAAGGTGAAGCAGGCTTACTCCTTAAATATCAATCCGTTTGGGGAACGGGCTTAACCCTCAGAAGAACTCCATATAATGGCCGTAACTACGAATACATCTCCGAAGATCCAATGTTAACAAACAGAATCGGTGAGATGATTGGTAAGGGCTCCTTAGAAAAAGGCTCCCTTGTTGGTCCAAAACACATGGGCTTCAACGATCAAGAACATAACCGTGCTGGCGTTTCTGCTTATATGAATGAGCAAAAAGCTAGACAAACAGACCTTAGAGGCTTCGAAGGCATGCTTAACGACGCCAATGGCTTAGCCGTCATGATTGCCTTCAACCGTATTGGTGCAACAAACGCTTCTCAATCTGTTGGAATGCTTCAAAACGTTCTCCGCGGAGAATGGGGATTCAAAGGCCTTATCTCTACTGACCTTGCCTCATCAGCCTATTACTTCAACGCTGAAGGAATGATTATGGCTGGCATCACCCAAGTCGCTGAATTCGGTTCTAATAACTCCAACATCAATTCCAAAGATGGACATGATGGCAAATGGACATATCTCTCTCCTGAAAACTGCAAAAACGATCCAACACTCGTTAAGCAAGCAAGAGAAAACCTCAAATATCAGTTATACGCTTTCGCAAATTCCGCTGTTATTGACGTTACAATCATCAGCTTAACCCCATGGTGGGAAACAGCCTTAAATGCAACTCTCATCACATCAGCCGTCTTAACTGGCGTCTTCGCCCTTGCTTGGGTTGGTTTAACCCTTATGCCTGCTAAAAAGAAGGAGGATAAATAAGTATGAAACCAGTAATTTCCAAAAAAATTAGTGTCGGAATGATAATTTCCGCTCTCACCTTCATCATTGGCTTAGTTTCAATCATCATCTATGGCGTCAATGTCGCTAGAGGTGGTTACTTCAATGGTGGAAGTGTTGGTGAAGTCGTTAGATTCGGCGTCTTCGCTCTTGTCTTCTTAGCAATATCAATCGCTCTCTACTTTGTTAGATTCACTGGCAAAGTAGGAAAAATCTGCGATATGGCTGGATTAGCTCTTAAGGTTATTGCGACATTATTCTTCGCCTTTGCCTTAATCTTCCTCATCCAAGCTCGTGCTGAAGGCCTCTCTTACATCTTCTTCTCAAATGATGATGTTAAAATGGCCTTGCAACAAGATCCAGACAACATGATCAGTGCCAATCTTGCGATCACATCAATTGTCATGTTTGGCATCAGCGTCGTTGTTGGCTGCGTTAACTCCTTCTTCGGTTATAAAGCCGTTGAAGAAGAAACTGTTGCCGCTGAATAAGAATCAATAATTAAATTCTTGAGGGGTTTAGGAAACTAAGCCCCTCTCTTCTTTAAGAACGGTTTTTAAAAATTCGATCATCATTATCTTGTTTTTAAAAACGTTTCTAAATATCGTTATATTGGAGGAGATAAATATGCTAGAGATTGTTAATTTTACTCTTGATGGACAAGAAAAGGATATTTTAACGGATGCTAAGAATCCAATTTTTCATTACAGTGCAAGAAGCGATAAAGAAAAAGATTCTGCGACATACGTTAAATTAGAATGCAATGGCTGGATTTATGAAGGCAAGGATGAAATTTATATTACCTATAAAGGAGAGCCTTTTAAACCCTTTCAAACTTATGAAGCGAGAATCACAATAAGAAATTCTTATAATGAAGAAGCGGAGAAAACTCTTTCTTTTGACACTGGCTATTTAGGCGGGTCTTTCAAAGGAAAATGGATTTCCGATCCTCAATACACCTTTAGCGAAAAGAAAATCTCCCCCCTCCCATTAACTTTCAAAAAAGAATTAAAAATCGCAAAGAAAATCAAAAAAGCCTATGCATATGTCACCTCTTTTGGAATTTATGATCTTCATGTTGGCGAAGAAAAAATAAATAAGAATTATTTTGCCCCGGGCTTTACTTCCTATGCAAACGAACTTCAATATCAACGTTACGATATAAAAGAAGCCTTAGAAAGAAATCAAACGGTATATATAAATGTTGCAGGAGGATGGGCTGTAGGCTCATTTGTTTTCACAAGGAAAAACCGTATTAGTGCAGATAAACAAGCTTTGCTTTGCGATATTCATATTTTCTATGAGGATGGAAGCAAAGAAGTGGTCGCTAGCGATCAAACTTGGGAAGTCTCCCATTCCTCCCCTTTCCTTGAAGCGGATCTATATGATGGAGAAAGATATGACGGAAGAAAATCTTTTTCCTCGATTTCTTATCATCAAGCGGGACTAGAAAATCCGCGTCTTCATCCTGAACTTTTAGCGGATTATTCCTCAAAGGTCATAGAGCACGAAACGCTAATTCCAACATTTTTGCATAACGATTCAAATAACGATCCTATATTTGATTTTGGACAAAACTTTGCTGGTATTGTTAGGCTACATATCAAAAATGCCATAGATGGAGCGAAAATTCTTGTTAAACATGCAGAAATCCTCCAACCTAATGGCGATTTGAATACTATTTTCCTACGTTCGGCAAAATGCCGTTTTGAATATATTTGTAAAAATGGCGAGCAAACGTATTCTCCAACCTTCACTTATATGGGTTTTAGATACATTTCTCTTCACTTAGAAGGTATTGAACTCAAAGATATCGAAATTGAGGGAATTGCTCTTTATAGCGATCTAAAACAAATCGGATCTTTCGAATGTTCAAATGAAATGATCAATAAGCTTAATTCCAATATTATTTGGTCAAGCAAATCGAATTTCATGGATATTCCAACCGACTGCCCTCAAAGAGACGAAAGAATGGGCTGGACAGGAGATATTGCGGTTTTTTCTCCAACAGCTTTGTTTAATTTTGAAATGACTCGTTTCCTTAAAAAATGGCTTTTGGATTTAAGAAAAGAGCAAAATCGCGGTGGAGGATTCCCTAACACCGTTCCTGTTCAAGGGTATGGCATGCCAGCGACAATGCCTCGTCAAGCCATTGATTGGTGGGGCGATGTTTGCATTCTCCTCCCATACAATGCTTATCTAGCAACTGGGGATATTTCCTTCCTTGAGGAAAATTATTCTGCCATGAAAAAATACGTTAAAGCATGTAAATTCTGGGCTAATCTATTTTCTTTTGGGAAAAATAGATATATTTGGAAGGGGATAAACGCGTTCCATTTTGGCGATTGGATTGCTCCAGGAGTCAATAATATGGCCGAGTGGCAAGCGCGACACCCTTGGACTGCAACAGCTTCTTTGTATAATACCTCTTCGTTGCTATCAAAAATAGCAGGAATCCTTGGCAAAAAAGAAGACGAAAAGAAATATTTTGCCTTAAGCGAAAAAGTAAAAGACGCATATATCTCCGTTTTTACTGATGGAAATGGAAAATTGCATAATGAATTTCAAACGGCATACGTCTTGCCTTTGTATTTAAATATGTTCTCTAATGAAGCTAGAGAAAAGGCCGTAAAAAATCTTGTTTCGATAATCGAGAAAGCCTCATATTGCATTGGGACAGGTTTCCCTGGCACGCCATATATTCTTTTTGCTTTAGCGGATAATGGCGAAAAAGATGTCGCTTATAAGATGTTGCTTAACACTAAATGCCCATCATGGCTATACGAAGTCAAGGTTGGCGCGACAACGATTTGGGAAAGATGGGACGGCCTTGATGAAAATGGCGAATGCGAGATAAAAGATGACGGTACAGGCTCCATTCCAATGATTTCCTATAATCATTATGCCTCAGGTGCCGTTGGTGATTTCTTATACAAACGCATTGCGGGCATCACTCCTTTAGAGCCTGGATATAAAACGGTTTCGATAAAGCCTCTCCTTGGTGGAGATTTAACATATGTTAAAGCTAAAACGATGACTCCGTATGGTTCTCTTTCTTCCTCTTGGAGACTTGAAAATAATAAATTGATAATCGAAGTTGATATTCCTTTTGGTTGCAAAGCCCTCGTAACCTTCCCAAACGGCAAGGAATATAAGTTAGAATCAGGCAAGTATTCCTTAGAAGAAAATATCTAAATTTAAGCCCATATGCTAAAATATAGCGATGGGTATTTCGAAGTCTAAAGCATTTAATGAAGCACTCTCTTTGATGGGCATAAATGAGCCTATTGACGTTTTAAATCATCTTCCTAGGAAGTATGATGATTTTACCTATTCTTTTCCTAAGGCAATATATGAAGAAGGGGAGCGTGTAGTTCTTTTAGGAAAAATAAGCGGAAATATGCCACGTTGTTTTCGTTTTGGCAAAAGAAGCGTTTTCCGTTTTACTTTTGAAACGAAAGATGAATATGTTTTTGAGGTTGAAGCGTGGAATCAATCCTATCTTTCACATTTTCTCAATCTTGAAGATGAATTCACTCTTGTTGGCAAATTCGATAAGAAACATTGCAAGATTTCCTTGATGAAAATGCTTAAGGGAAAAATCGAAAGCAACGCGGCAATTAAACCGATATATTCCTTGCCAAGCAATATCGCCAATCACATCTTTCAAGCCTTAGTCAAAAGGATTCTTCTTTCCTCTAAGGATGAATTAGTAGATGAAATTCCTTCATCTTTAATAGAAAAATACCGTCTCACAGATAGATGGAACGCCTACAAAGACGTTCATTTTCCTAATGACCGTAGTCAACTTCATCAAGGCATGCGTTACCTTAAATACGAAGAAGCCTTGCGTTTCTCTTTAAGAAATCAATTGGTTCGTGGAGAAAATAGATCGTTACAAAAAGATTTAAGAAGAAAAATATCTATCGAAAAGATGGAAAGATTTATTTCCACCTTGCCTTATAAACCTACGTCTGACCAGCTTAAAGCGTTCAAAGAATGCCTTAATGATATGAATTCACCAGGTGTTATGTATCGTTTATTACAAGGTGATGTTGGAACGGGTAAAACCTTGGTTGCTGCTTTGTGCGCATACGCAAATCATCTCAGAAGCGAACAAACAGCCTTAATGGCTCCAACTGATTCTTTAGCTAGACAACATTATCAAAATCTAAAAGAAATCTTCTTAGGGAGCAATGTGAATATCGCTTTGCTTGTCGGTTCCTTGTCGCCTTCAGAAAAAAGAGCCATCTCCGAAGATATCAAAGACGGCACGATTGATATTGTCGTTGGAACGCATGCCTTATTTTCTTCTTCCCTTGAATATGCTTATCTAGGATTAGTAATCATAGATGAACAACATAAATTCGGCGTTAATCAAAGAAGCCTTTTAGTCGGAAAGGGCGAGCACGCTGATTTATTGATGATGAGTGCAACACCAATCCCCCGCACCTTAACTTTAACGGTATATGGCGATTTAGACGTATCGACTTTAAGCGAATTTCCTTCAAAAAAGAGAGATGTGAAAACTTCCATTCTCGAGCCCAATGACCCTAAAATTCAAAAGATAGTCAAAGAAGCAATCGATAGCAACCATCGCGTTTTTGTTGTCGTCCCCCAAATTGAAGGAGGAGCAAAAGAAAATACAAGCGTAATCGAAGTGGCGGAAAACTATAAGAAAATGTATCCAAATAAAGTCACTATGATGCACGGAAAAATGGATGAAGAAAGCAAAGAAGTTGCTGAACTCGCCTTCCGTAGCGGACTTTGCCCAATATTGGTTGCAACCTCTCTTATCGAAGTAGGAATTGACGTTAAAGAAGCCAATACGATGGTTGTTTATTCTCCAACGCATTTCTCTCTTTCCTCTCTTCATCAATTGAGGGGAAGAGTCGGAAGAGACGGTTCTTTCTCGCAGTTTATCATGGCTTATAAAAAAGGCGACGAAAGCGATAGCGAAGAAAAACTAGATATTCTTCTAAAAACAAATGACGGATTTAAATTGGCCGAAGAAGATCTTCGCCTTAGAGGTCCAGGAGAAATAATTGGTGTCAAGCAATCGGGTCTTCCATCCTTTTCAACTTTGAATATTATTGATGACTTCAAAATTTTAGAATGCGCTAGAGATGACGCCACGAAAATTTTGAACGATCGAAAAAATCCCGAGAATAATGAACTGATAAAAAGCGTAATGAAAGAAAAGAGGACTTCTTTGTCCTAGTAAAAAATGCTCTCTCTAGTTATACTAGAGAAGATATATGTCCAGGAGATAAGTATATGAGAAAAATAGTTGTTGATATGATGGGAAGCGACCTTGGAAGCAAAATCACGGTCGAAGCAGTTAAGAAATTCCACGAAAGACATCCTGATTATGAAATTGTCTGCGTTGGAAAAATTGAAGAATTAAACGATCTTTCCTTTGCAAAAGTCGTTGATGCAAGAGACATCGTTCCAATGAACGCCGGAGCTTTGGAGGTTCTTAGAAGAAAAGAATCTTCGATGGTTGTTGCCTTAAACATTGCCGCAAAAGAAAAAGCTGACGGAGTTATCTCAGCTGGCGCAACAGGCGGATTCCTTTCAGCCGCAACATTGATCTTAAAGAAAATTCCTGGCGTTCTTCGCCCGGCTTTAATTACTTCTTTCCCTAATTTAGGAAAGAACGCCGAAACCTTTGTCACGATCCTTGATGTCGGTGCTTCAACTGAAAACACCCCTGAGGAAATGGCACAATTTGGCTATATGGGTAAAGTCTTTTCCGAATCCTTCTATAAAATAAAAGACCCAGTAATTAAAACTTTAGCTAATGGTACAGAAGAAGGAAAGGGCTCGAGCGTTGGTAAAGAAGCATACAAACTTCTTAAAGAAGACAAACGCCTTAATTTTCAAGGAAACATTGAAGCGAGCCAAGTTCTTGCTGGTGGGGCAGATGTTGTCGTAACCGATGGATATACAGGTAACGTTCTCCTAAAAACGACAGAAGGAACGGCAAAACAAATCGGCAAACTCCTTAAAAAAGGTTTCACGAAGAATTTCAAAACAAAGCTTGGCTATCTTTTTGCAAAAGAAGTCGTTACCGATTTCAAGAAAATCATGGATCCAAAGAACGTTGGTGGGGCCATGCTTATTGGAATTAATGGAGTAGCAGTAAAAGCTCATGGTAACTCCGACGCGGAATCCTTCCTTTCGGCAATGGAAGTTGAATATAGAATGATTGAGGCGAACATCACTGAGCAAATAACGCTCGCCTTCAAGAAAGAAGAAAAATAATGGCACGTCCTATTAAAGAATTATTAGATAAGATGGGAATTGAGCCTAAGGATGAATCGCTTTACGTTCAAGCCTTGACCCATTCCTCACATAATGGAACGAAGAATTCAGCCAAGCATTTCGATTATGAAAGGCTTGAATTTTTAGGCGATTCAATTATTGGCTTCGTGGTAGGCCAACTTTGCTACCGTCTTCATCCGGAGATGAGGCAAGGGGACCTTTCTGTTCTTCGCTCTCATTTCATCCGCACCGAATCTGAAGCGGAATTAGCACTAGAGCTTGGCTTAGGCGATTATGTTCAAGTTGGTCCTTCCTATACGAGTGATCCAAAGAAATCCCTACCTTTGATGGAGGATATCTTTGAATCATTCACTGGAGCCCTATATCTTGATCAAGGTTTCGAGAAAGTTAATAACTTCCTCATCTCTCTTTACTATGAAAGAATAAAAACTGGCAAAGTGGAAGTCGCCGAGAATCCTAAAAGCGTTCTTCAAGAACTTTTGCAAGCTGATTATAAACAAGCAGTCACCTATCGCTTAGTCAAAGAAATAAACGAAAATGACGTTCATTATTTTGTCATGGGGGCTTTCTTTGATAGTTTTGAACTTGGCGAAGGAAAAGGAAAAACAAAGAAAGAAGCAGAAGCTAATGCAGCAAGGGACGCTTTAGCTAAAAAAGCTTATGTCGGATTGAAATAAGGGGGTACGTATGGGTTTATTTGCATATTTAAAAAATAAATTTTCCAAGAAAAAAGAAGACGAATCAGAAAAAGAAGCCACTCGAAAATATCAAAAAGGCTTAGCAAAATCACGTGCGGCCTTTGCTGATAGATTAGAGGAACTCTCTAAACGTTATAGCCAAGTAAACGCCGATTATTTCGACGAACTTGAACAAATACTTATTGAAGCAGACGTTGGAGTTGAACTTACTTTAAAGTTGCTCGATGGCCTTTTGACTAAATCAAAAGATGAAAACATCGTCGAGCCTAAAAAGATCAATGAAGAATTAGTCGATATGATGTTCGTTGATTATCTTGAAAGCGGAGACTCTATCGTTAATGACCTTCAATTCAAAGAAGGCGAAACGACAGTTTTGCTTGTTATTGGCGTTAATGGAGTTGGCAAGACGACATCCATTGCTAAATTAGCTAAGCGTTATCTCGATCGTGGAAAGAAGGTTATGTTAGCGGCTGCCGATACCTTTAGGGCAGGAGCCGTTGATCAACTAAAGATTTGGGCCAAACGTCTTAATTGCCCAATAATCACTGGCGAAACGAATTCTGACCCCGCTTCAGTTTGCTTCGATGCAGCTAAATACGCTAAAGAAAATCATATCGATCTTCTCATCGTCGATACGGCAGGACGTTTGCAGAATAAGAAGAATTTAATGGATGAATTAGCAAAAATGAGACGCGTTCTTTCTAAAGAAATTGAAGGAGCGCCGCATGAAACATTCCTCATTATCGATGCGACGACTGGCCAAAATGGCGTTACTCAAGCCTCATCCTTCAAAGAAGTATGTGATCTTACTGGTATTGTCATCACAAAAATGGATGGAACATCTAAGGGCGGAATCATTCTTTCTATCCGTTCGCAACTTGGCGTTCCAGTGCGTTTTATTGGCTTAGGTGAGCAAATGGACGATCTTGAAGAGTTCGATTTAGATGAATATTTGCACGCCCTCTTAGTCGGAGATAAAAAAGATGAGTGATGAGATAGTGGAGAAAAGAGAAGAGGCCTTACTTCTTTTTGATGAATATAAAGAACTTTTGACCTCATCGCAAAAAGATATTTTCTCTGATTATTATCTTTTCGATCTTTCCTTATCGGAGATAGCCGAAAATCATAGTATCTCTAAAGCGGCCGTTTCCGATAGTTTGCATAAATCGCTTGCAAAATTAGGCGAATACGAAAATAAACTTCATATTCTTTCTTTCAAAAAAGAAATTAAAAAAGGCATTGAAAAGAACGATATGAATTACATCAAGGAGGTAATGGAAAATGGCATTTGAATCATTAACTGATAAATTTAGCAATATTTTTAAGAAGATGCGTCGTCAAAGCGTTTTGACGGAAGAGAACATGGATTCCGCTTTAAAGGAAATCAGAATCGCTCTTCTTGAAGCGGACGTAAATTACAAGGTCGTTAAAACATTTACTTCCGATATCAAAGAAAAAGCCGCTGGGCAAGAAATCCTTAAGAAAGTTAATCCATCTCAGCAATTAATCAAGATTTGCCATGATGAATTAGTTGAACTCCTTGGCGCTGAAAATACGGAAATCAATTATGCAAAAAGTGGATTAACAACGATTATGCTCGTTGGTTTACAAGGTTCGGGTAAAACGACATCCGCTTCAAAACTTGCTTATTTGATGAAAAATAAGTTAGGAAAGAAAGTTCTTTTGGCTGGCTTAGACGTATATCGTCCAGCCGCTATCGAACAATTAGGAACACTAGCAAAATCTATTCAAGTCGATTTCTTTGAACTTGGCACGGAAGTTGATCCAGTCGATGTCGCTAAAAAAGCTAAAGAAACGGCAATTTCTCAAGGATACGACGTTCTTATCCTTGATACAGCAGGTCGTTTACAAATCGACGATAAACTCATGGATGAGCTTAAAAACATCAATTCAGAAATTCACCCAGAAGAAGTTTTGCTCTTAGTTGATGCAATGGCTGGCCAAGATGCGGTAAATGTCGCGACTGCGTTTAATAACAAACTTCGCCTATCTGGCGTTATCATGTCGAAACTTGATGGCGATGCTAAAGGCGGTGCTGCGCTTTCTATCAAATATATCTCTGGCCTTCCAATCAAGTTCGCCGGCGTTGGCGAAAAAGTCACGGATTTAGATCTTTTCCATCCGGATAGAATGGCTGATCGTATCTTAGGAATGGGTGATGTCGTATCGCTTGTTGAAAAAGCCAAAGAAGTGATGGATGAGAAAGAAGCGGCTAAAGATGCTAAGAAATTAATGCAAGGCGACTTCACCTTAGAAGATATGCTTAAGCAAATGAAAGCAGTTCAACGCCTTGGCTCGATTTCTTCTATCTTAAAGCATCTTCCTGGCGCTCCGTCTATTAGCGAAGAACAACAAGAAGCGGCTGAGAAACGCATGAAAGACTTTGAAACCATCATCAATTCCATGACGCCATATGAAAGAAAACATCCGGAAATTCTTAAATTTTCACAAAAGAACCGCATTGCTAAAGGTAGTGGAAAAACCAATGCCGACATCAATAGGGTCTTAAGACAATTTGAAAAAACAAAAGAACAAATGAAGATGCTTCAAAAATATTCCAAAAATGGAAAAATGCCTCCAATGGGTGGAGGCATGGGTGGATTTGGACGTTAATTGTCTTTCTTCTTGATGAACTTGTGTCCTTTAAGCAAGGCATCTTCTTCCCATTTAGGAGTAATTCCGCTCTTGGCTTCGGCTAAGAGCTTTTTATCTTGTTTGCTTAATTCTAATTTCTCAAATAAATCAGGACGATACTTTTCGGTTAATAACAAAGATTCTTTTCGACGATATTTGTTAATTGCTTCATGATTTCCTGAATAAAGAATATCGGGAACCGTCGCGCCTTTATAGTCATAAGGCTCGGTATATTGAGGATACTCGAGAGCATTATCGTTAAATGACTCATCTTTTAATGATTCATTATTGATCGCTCCATCAAGTAGACGGATGACAGAATCAGCGACAGACATTGCTGGTAACTCTCCTCCAGTGAGAATGTAATCGCCAATCGAAATCAATTCATCAACGTAGGGATTAACTCTTTCGTCGATCCCTTCGTAATGGCCACAAATAAGAATGAGATGATCGAGTTTGGAAAATTCTTGAGCTTTTGCTTCCGTATACGTGTTTCCTCTTGGAGAAAATAAAACCGTATGAGAAGAAGGTGTTTTCTTATCTTCTAAAGCGTCAATGATTGGCTGACATTTCATGATAAGACCAGCTCCTCCGCCAATTGGTGGAGTGTCGCATCTTCCATATTTATCTTTCGTATAATCTCTTATTTGAACGCATTCAAGAGTGACAACTCCCTTAGAAATAGCCCTTTTTATGATGGAATTGGTCATGAATCCATCAAACATTTCAGGGAATAAGGTCAAAATTGTTATCTTCATAAGAGCCCAGCAATAACGTTGACGTGGATTTCTTTCTTTTCAATGTCAATTGAAGTGATGAATTCATCCATGACAAAGGGTATATAACAGGTTTTGCCATTATTCTCTTTGACCTTAAAGGTTGATTTGCTAGCAAAACTCATCACATCGATTACTTCACCAATCAAAGAATTGTCTTCGTTATTGATCATTTTGCAGCCGATTAAATCAAATAAATGGTAGTAACCTTCAGGAAGAGTGGCCTCAGCTTCGTCTATTTCAATAGAATAGCCAAGAAAAGGCTCGATTAAATTGATGTCTTCAAGTTCTTTGAAAGAAAGAAAATAATAATCTCCGGAATCTCTAAATGAGGCGACTTCAACTTCCTTTTCGTCACCGCTTTTTGGGTTTTTGAGAATTAATTTTCTTCCAAGCGTAAAACGATCTGAGGCGAATGATGTTTCGGATTTGCAACGCACCACGCCATTTAAGCCGAATGTTTTTACTATTTTTCCTAAGCAGATTGTTTTCATATTTTAAAAAAATGACGCTGAATTACTCAGCGCCATTCTCCTTTTCTTTGTCTTCGCTGAAACTTTCAAATTTCAAGTGGATGCGAACGTTGGAATTGTCTGCTTTTCCGGCGATGCCAATGGCTTCGCGAAGAGCGTTAGCGACAATGCCTTTTTTGCCAATCAAACGGGCTGTGTCATCATCCTCGGCAACAATTAAGAGGGAAACATCTTTCTCGTCTGATTCTGGCATTACGCGAATCATGATGGAGTCACGATGCTCAACAAGTGGATCGATTAGGCCATGAACGACCTTCTCGTAATCGATCATTATTTTTGCTCCTTGTTAGCTTTTTTTGCCTTTCCTTCGGCATATTTGGTCATGATGCCTTTAGCGGAAAGCATTGCACGGACGCTATCAGATGGGGTAGCACCATTGTTGAGCCACTTTAAGGCTAATTCTTCATTGATTGTAGCTTCGCTATCGCCTAAAGCTGGATCATATGTACCGATTTGTTCGATATAACGTCCATCTCTTGGGGAACGGGAATCGGCAACAACAATACGATAGAATGGGTCTTTATGACGACCAATACGGGTTAATCTGATTTTAACTGACATAATAATTTCTCCTTTTCAGAACGTCGAATATCTTATAGGCGTATTTTATGGGTGTCAAGTAAAAATGCTTAACTCCTTAAAAATTAACTTGTAAAAGGACTTTCCCTTTGTATATAATATCTCACGCATGTTTAGGCATGCTACGCAAGCTCCGCCATCCTTAGTCACTTAGATGAGAACTTGAAGAGAACGCAATTCATTCAATTAGGAGAAAAACACATGAACTTAAATTTAGTTAATGAAGTTACCGCTTCACAACTTCGTGATGATATCCCTGATTTCTCTGCTGGTGACACCGTCAGAGTTTCCGTCCGTATCATCGAAAACAAAAAAGAACGTATTCAAAATTACGAAGGCGTTGTCATCCAACGTCGTGGCCATGGCGTCAGCGAGACATTCATCGTTAGAAAAATGTCCAGTGGCATTGGCGTCGAAAGAATTTTCCCAGTCCAATCCCCATCAATCGCTAAGATTGAAGTCGTAAAACACGGCCGTGTCAGAAGAGCAAGAATCCACTATATGCGTGGTCTTTCTGGCAAAGCTGCCCGTATTAAAGAAGTTAAATAATTTCTTACATTTATTACAAAGTGACATATGGCTCCTTCGGGAGCCATTTTTTTGTACAATCAAAAGATTATTCATATATTTTTTGATATAATCAAAAACATGGCGGAATTAGTAGATGTAAATAAGGGCGACATCCTTGAACCATTAAACAAAAAAGGGAGAAAGAAGAAAAAAGGCTTTTTCCATTTCTTTTTGCAATTTTTCCTTGTTTTTGTTTTTGCCGTGGTTTTATCTACTTTCGGACAATTGACTTATGATTTTGCCCGTTATAAACGTTTTTACGTTAATGGCGAGTCAATGTATCCAACCCTGAACAAAGAAATAAAAATAAAAGAGAATGGAAAAGACGTAAATATTGGAAAAACATATCTTGTTGGAGGTTTTTCTTCTAAATCTCATTCTTATCTTTGCGATTATGGCTTGATGGATTGCGCGTCAACGTATAAAGAATCAATTAAGCGTTTCTCGATTGTCGTGACTTATTTTAATTCCGATTATCAAGACGGAATTCTAAAAGAAAACGCCGAATTAAAGATTAAACGCGTGATTGGCATGCCTGGCGAGACGCTATATTTTGCAAACGATGGCCTCTTATATATAAAAGGAAAAGAAGAAGATTCTTTTAAAGAAGTCGAACAAACCTTTTATAACCTTACTTCTTGGAATGATGAATCAAAAGAATTTTTGAATACAGTTATTGGACAAACGAATCTTGGCTCGAATTTTGCAAACGGAGAGGAAAACCAGTTGACTTTGAAAGACGGAGAATATTTCCTTGTTGGAGACAACAGAATGGAAGGATGCTCAAATGACTCTCGCATAATTGGTCCGGTAAACGAAAACTGTTTTGTCGGGCGTGTCGTGACGATAATTGGCAAATGTTGGTTTTCGATTGATGAAAATGGTAAAAGCAAAGAGACTATTGATCTTTCAAGCCTTATAATGCCATGGGGATTAGAATTGTTATGAGCGAATTCCAACAACAAAAAAACGTCCATTATTTCCCGGGACATATGGCCAAAGCGCTAAACGCTATCGGGCCAATGGTCAAAGGATGCGACCTTATCATTGAAATCGCCGATGCTAGGGCTCCTTTAAGTACGAGAAACCCAATGCTAGATAAATTAATCGGCAATAAGCCACGTATCCTTTTGCTTTCAAAATATGATAAAGCAGATCCTCTTATAACCAAATCTTGGATTGAATATTACAAAGAACAGGGGATAATTTCTTTTTCAAGCGACATCAAACACCAAAAAATTCTTAATTTGCTTATTCAAACAAGCGAGCCTCTTGTAAGAAAGAAAAGAGAAAAAGAAGCAAAACTTGGCATGAAGAAACAGCCTTTGCGTCTTTTGATATTAGGCATCCCTAATGTTGGTAAATCTACATTCATCAATAACTTAGCCGGAAAGAATTCCGCTAAAGTAGGCAATAAACCAGGCGTTACTAGAGCTGAACAATGGATCAAAGTATCCACGGATTTTGTTTTACTTGATACCCCAGGTATTCTTCCAATGAACTATCCAAACAAAGATGAAGCCATCCGCCTTGCCTTGCTTGGCTCCATCAAAGAGGAAGTTTTGCCACTTGATGATCTTTCAGCACGTTTATTTTCCTATCTAAAAGAAGAATATCCATCATGCATGAAAGAACGTTACGGAATAGACGATATTTCTAATATGGAAGAAAAAGATGTTTTTGAAGAAATATGCAAAAAACGCGGCTATCTTTTACAAGGCGGAGTTTTAGATATTTCTAAAGGCGCCCAATCATTAATCAAAGATCTTCAAGATGGAAATCTTGGCAAGATATCTTTAGAGAAGGCTAAATGTTAGTAAAAGAAAGAGAGTTTTATAGCGATTCGGTTAAATTGATCGTTGGAATCGATGAAGCCGGAAGGGGACCGTTGGCCGGACCTGTTTTTGCTGCGGCCGTTGTCTTTGATCCCTCCTATGTTAACGAAGAAATAAACGATTCTAAAAAACTAAGCGAGAAGAAAAGAGAAGAACTCTTTCTTGAAATAAAAGAGCATGCGTTAGCATATGCGATTTCTTCTGTTAGCGCAGATACGATAGATGAGATAAATATCTATGAAGCAACAAAGAAATGCATGCTTGACGCCCTTTCTAAAATTAATGTTCCATACGATATGATCATCACCGATGCGATGAAACTAAAAACTGAAAAGCCTCTTATTGCGATGGTTAAGGGCGATGCCCAATGTTTAAATATAGCCGCTGCCTCGATTCTTGCAAAAGTCTCGCGTGATCACTATATGGCGGAGCTTGATAAAGAATATCCTCAGTATGGTTTTGCTAAACATAAAGGATACGGAACTAAATTACATATGGACGCTTTGAAGGAATATGGCCCAATTGAGCACGTTCATCGCAAAAGCTATGCGCCGATAAAATCTTTTTATACAGAACAAATTAAACTTTTTTAGGCATTTTTTCTTTTACCCCGTCTTTATATAGGTGAAGGGAGAAAAAATGAAACAATTAAGTGCAAAAACGGTTCTCTTATATCTATCAGTTAAATACAAAGGAGATTGGGAATCTATTTTCGAGGCGATAAAAAGAAAGGAGAAGTTTTCACATGAAGATGCTCTAGAGACTGAAAAGAGCATTAAGTGCAAAACTTTAGCAATTACAGACTCTGACTACCCAGAGTCTTTGAAGACTTGCTTTAAGCCACCTTTTATCCTTTATTATTATGGAAGTCTAGATTGTATAAGCGATCAAAGCAAATGTATCTCTTACGTTGGAAGCAGAGACGCCTCCGCCTACGGAAAGAAAATGGCTGAGAAGATTTCAAGCGATTTGGCTTCAAGAAATTACACGATCGTTTCTGGAATGGCTAAAGGAATCGATGGGGCTGCAACAAGAGCAGCATTAGAAACTGGCGGAAAGGCCGTCGGAATTTTAGGCTCAGGAATTGATATGTGCTATCCAATGGAAAATGAGGATATTTACGAAAGACTCAAAAAAAGCGGTCTTCTTATTTCCGAATACCCACCGGGAGTTAAGCCAAATAAAGAAAACTTCCCATTTAGAAATAGGATTATTGCAGCCTTATCTAGACTTACAATCGTTGGCGAAGCCAATAAGAAATCAGGAACATTAATCACTGTTGGCTACGCCTTAGAAGGAGGAAAGGAAGTTGCTTGCATTCCTTTTAGGGCGGATGAAGATAGCGCATGCAATTCTTTAATTAGGGATGGCGCATCGCTTGTGGCTTCAACCCAAGACGTTTTGAATTTGCTAAATTAATACCGAATAAAAATTTTTTGTGGCCTTATAAATATTCTTATTTATATGGATGAATATGGAAATTTTTCGCTTTGACAAAGTAAAAAAACCTCACTAATATGTTGAACGCAAAACAGGAGGAAACAGCATGAAATTAGTTATTGTCGAGTCACCTAATAAGTGTTCAACTATCTCTCATTACCTTGGAAACGATTATAAAGTTATTGCCTCAAAAGGCCACATAAGAGACCTTTCAACAAGGTTTAAAGGAGGTTTGGGCATTGATATCGAAAATGATTTCAAACCTGATTTTGTCATCAGCAAAGGCAAAGAAGCCACGGTAAAAATGCTTAAAAATGAAGCAAGCAAAGCCGATGAAATAATCCTTGCAAGCGACCCTGATCGCGAAGGAGAGGCTATTGCTTGGCATCTTGCCCAAGTTTTAGCTTTAGATACAAAAAAGGTAAAACGCCTTGTTTTCCACGAAATTACAAAACCTGTTATTGAAGCGGCGATTGCCAACCCAACCCACATTGATATGAATCTCGTTCAATCACAAGAAGTGAGAAGAATGTATGATCGTATCATTGGTTTTAAACTATCTACTCTTTTAAAACGTAAAATTGGTTCTCCTTCCGCAGGACGTGTCCAATCAGCAACTTTGAAATTGATTGTTGATAACGATGATGAAATAAAGGCATTCGTTCCAGAAGAATATTGGACAGTTGAAGCCGATATTTTAGTTAACGGCAAGAAAGTCACTGTTACCTTAGATAAGGTAGATGGCAAAAACGTTGAGATTCATAACAAAGAAGAAGCTGATGCAATTCTTGCACGCATTGGCAAGGAAATGAAAGTGGTCTCTATTTCAAAAACGAAGAAAAAGACCTCTCCAAAATATCCTTTCTCAACATCAACCATGCAACAAGAAGCGTATAACCGTTACAAAATGTCTACGGCATTAACGCAATCAACCGCTCAAAAGCTTTATGAAGGCTTAGAGATTAACGGGGAGCACGTTGGTTTGATCACTTACCTAAGAACTGATTCTACGCGTCTTTCAAAAGAATTCATATTTGGTGATGCTAAGCCATTTATTGAAAATACTTTCGGCAAAGAATACATTGGCAATTTAAACAATACGTCTTCGACTGGAAAAAATATTCAAGATGCTCACGAAGCTATTCGTCCAACTTCGACTGCTAGAACTCCTGATTATGTTGCTAAGTATGTTTCCGAAACTGAAGCAAAACTTTATCGTTTAATTTATGATCGCGCTATCGCTTCTTTGATGGCACCAAAAGAAGAAGAATTAACCACTGTATTATTTGAATGCAATGGCTTGACTTTCAAGACTACTGGCAAAGTCGCCTTGTTTAAGGGTTATACAGCAGTTTATGGTGAATTCGAAGATGATGAAAGTAAGAAGCTTCCTGATTTCAAGAAAGATGAACAATATGAAATCAAAAAAGTTGATCCAGAGCAAAAATATACAAAAGGACCAGCTCGTCTAACAGAAGCTAAATTGGTTCGTAGCATGGAAGAAAAAGGCATTGGCCGTCCATCTACATATGCTTCAACAATCAAAACTCTTATTACTCGTAAATACGTTACAAGCAAATCTGGCGTTTTAACTCCAACTGATTCTGGTATTAAGACGACTAAAGTCTTGGACAAATATTTCCCGGAAATCATTTCTTCAGGATATACGGCTAATATGGAAACCACGCTTGATAAGATTGAACTTGGAGAAGAGACGCGCTCTAAAGCTATGAATGATTTCTATGATCCGTTTATCGTTAAATTTGAAGAAGTGCGTAATGTCATGTATAAGGATCCTGATGAAGAAACTGGTGATATGTGCCCAGAATGTGGAAAGCCATTAGTTCTTAAGAGAGGACGCTATGGAACATTTACCGCCTGCTCCGATTATCCAAATTGCAAATACGTTTTGAAGGTTGTTCCTAAAGTCGAAGAGACCGGTGAGATGTGCCCTCTATGCGGCAAACCCCTTGTAAAACGCAAAAACAAGAAAGGCCAAGAATTCATTGGCTGCTCTAATTATCCAAACTGCACCTACATCAAGGGAAAGGATGGGGAGCCAAGTACTAAGAAAGAATATACCGAAGCCGACTACGTCAAAGAATGCCCATCATGCCATAAAGGACATTTAGTCATAAAACACGGTAAGAGGGTTGATTTCCTCGGCTGCACAAATTTCCCTAAGTGTCGTTATCATGAATGGCTTTCAAAGAAAAAAGAGGGAAATGATGCCTAAGCATATTAATGTAATCGGCGGAGGTTTAGCCGGTTCAGAAGCCGCTTACTTTCTTTTGAAAAAAGGCGTAGAAGTTCATCTTTACGAAAGAAGGCCATCTTTTGATGATGGTGCTCACGTCACATCTCTTTTTGGTGAGCTTGTCTGTTCAAATTCATTAAAATCGAAACAATTGACGAATTGCTGCGGCCTCCTAAAGGAAGAGATGAAAAGCATGTCTTCAATAATGATGGAAGCAGCAAGCGTCTCTGAGGTTCCAGCTGGCAACGCTTTGTCGGTTGATCGCGAATTGTTCGCTAAACATATAACGGATAAGCTAAAGTCATTTCCAAACCTCACAATAATTAACGAAGATCTTGCATCTCTTCCAAATGATGAAATAACTATCGTTGCAACAGGACCCTTAACGAGCGGACCTTTGTTAGAAGACATTTGTAAAACTATTGGCAAAAAGAATTTTTCATTCTTTGATGCATCAGCACCTATCGTCGCTAAAGATTCAATCGATTTTTCCAAGGCCTATTTCAAATCGCGTTTTGAACAGGGCGATTCAGCTTACATCAATTGTCCTTTTACAAAAGACGAATATTATAAATTCGTTGAGGAATTAGTTAACGCGGAGAAAGCCTTGCTCCATGAATTCGATACGCATTATTTTGAAAGCTGCTTACCGGTTGAAGTTATCGCATCGCGTGGTGCTGACACTTTACGCTATGGTCCTTTAACACCAAGAGGACTTTGGACTGAGGAACATCCGCACCCATACGCCGTATGTCAGCTTCGTCAAGATACAAAATTAGGCGATTATTATAACCTCGTAGGATTTCAAACTAACCTCACCTATCCAGAGCAAAAAAGAGTTTTTTCGATGATTCCTGGATTAGAAAATGCTCGTTTTGTTCGTTATGGTTTGATGCATAGAAACTCATATATTGCCTCACCTGTCGCTTTAAATGAAGACCTTAGTTTGAAAAACAAGGACAATATATTTATTGCCGGTCAACTTTCAGGCGTTGAAGGCTATGTTGAATCAGCCGCAATGGGAATTATCGCAGGTATAAACGCCTATCGAAAAATGAATAACCTCCCATTTGCAAAATTATCAAGAGAAAGCGTTTGTGGTGCTTTGATAGATTACATTTTAAATGCGAGCAAAGAATCTTTTGCTCCAATGAATGCTTCTTGGGTTCTTTTCCCAGGTACGAAAAAAGATAATCGCGAACCGACTATCAAGAAAGCTTTAGAAACGATAGAATCTTATTGGAAAGTCATAAATGAATGAACCGTCCTGAAAGAGAATTCCTCGATTCCTTAATCGCAAAACGTTACTCAACTCACACCATTGATTCCTATCAAAGGGACATAGATTTTTTCTTTGAGTTCTTAAATGAGCAAAATGTTTTGATGACGAATGTTGATAGAAATGTCATTCGTGATTTTGAAGATTCTCAATTGAAAAAAGGAGTTGGCGCAAGATCTTTGCAAAGAAGAATTACTTCGTGTAGGCAGTTTTATGCTTTCTTGCAAAAGAAGGGGTATACGCTAACAAATCCTTTTAGGAGTGCTAGAGCCCCTAAAAAACCAATCAGGTATCCTTCGACTCTCACTACAGAACAAGTCATCGCTCTTTTAAACGAGAACGCCAAAAGAACGGATTTTCTTGCTTTACGCGATCAAGCCATCTTGGAATTAATGTATGCTTCAGGAATGAGAGCTTCGGAAATAGTTACTCTTAAAGCTAGAAATATCGACTACCGTTCAAGAATGATCAGGGTTATCGGAAAAGGCGATAAAGAAAGACTTGTTCCAATTTCTAAGACCGCTGTTCCGGTTATGCAATCGTATTTTAAGAAACTTCGCCCCGAATTGTATTCTAAGCATCATTCAACACGCCCTGCAGATGCTTTCTTTTTGAATGATCGCGGTGAGAATCTAACCGTTAGAGGGCTTGAATACATTCTTCGCCAAGTGGAAAACAAAACTGGATTCTATTATGGACTTCATCCTCATATTTTAAGACACACTTTTGCTACGACCTTTATTGATAATGGAGCGGATTTACGTTTAGTCCAGGAACTTCTAGGCCATTCTTCTATAAATACAACGCAAATTTACACTCACGTCTCGACTAAGATGATGAAAGAGCAATATAAAGATTTCTTTCCAAGGCAAAATAAAAATAAGGAAGATAAAGACTAATTTTTATCTAATCGTGTAGATTACTATCAGGGGATAAAATAATACTTTTTATTGACTTACGTTTGTTATATAATCTCTCTCGGCCTTTCTTTAGGGAAAGTGCTTATACGCACCTCGTGGATGGGACGCCGTGTTCCTTGACGGGCGAAATAGCTTAAAAATCGTCATGGTGGTCAGTTCTTTGAAATGGGGGAGGCTAAAACAAATGGAGGTCACTAAAATGAGTGACAATGAAACAAAAGTAGAAGCTGTTGAAGAAACAGCAGCTCCTGAAGAATCCATGGAATCATTGATTAGAGATCCAAATGCTCCAATCATGACCATGAGAAAACTTCTTGAAGCAGGCGTCCACTTCGGACACCAAACCAGAAGATGGAACCCAAAGATGGGCAAATTCATCTATGGCGCCAGAAATGGCATCTATCTCATTGATATGGGCAAGACCGTTGATCAAGTCAACGTCGCTTACGCCAAACTCAAGAGCATCGTTGATGAAGGCGGAAAAGTCCTCTTCGTCGGCACAAAAGAATCAGCAAAGCAAATCATCGTTGATGAAGCTACACGTTCTGGTTCCTTCTACATCGCCAACCGTTGGTTAGGCGGAACTCTCACCAATTTCCGTACAATCCTTGGCCGTACCAAGAAATTAAAGGAACTTGAAGAGATGGAAGCAAACGGAGATTTCGAGAAGCTCCCAAAGAAAGAAGTTGCTCTCTTAAAGAAAGAATTAGAAAAACTTTCCCGCAACCTCGAAGGCATCAAAGAAATGAGACGCTTACCACAAGCAGTTATCGTTGATGACCCAACTGTTGAACATAACGCCATTGAAGAAGCTCGCAAACTTCACATTCCTACGTTTGCAATTTGCGATACTTCCGATGATCCAGATATCGTCAACTTCCCAATCCCTTCCAACAATGATGCCCCAACCGCTTTAAAGGTTTTACTCGGTGTCTTAGCCGATGCCATCGTTGAATCCAAGGGTGGAATCACTGAATTTGCTTATGTCAAAGACACAACTGAAGAAGCAACAATGAAAGACGCTGTCCGTGCCGCTGATATCGCCAACGAACAACGTAAAGCCGCTATCCGTGCCCAAAAACAAGCTCGTGAAGAACGCTTTAAGAAAATGCAAGCAGAACGCAACGCCCGTTTTGCTGAAAGAAAAGCTGCTCAAGCTGAAAAAGATGGCGCAAAAGCCGAAGAAAAACCAGCTGAAACAAAAGCAGCCTAAGGAAAGGAAACTATTATGGCCGATCAAAACACCATTGCCGCAATCAAAACCCTCCGCGATCGTACCGGAGCTGGCATGATGGATTGCAAAAAAGCCTTAGAAGCAACTGGATACGACATTGAGAAATCAATCGACTATCTCCGTGAAAAAGGTATCGCCAAACAAGCCAAGCGTGCTGGAAGAACAGCCGCTGAAGGATTAGCACTCGTTAAAGCAGAAGGCAACAAAGCCGCTTTAATCGAAGTCAACTGCGAAACAGATTTCGTTTCTGCCTCCGACAAATTCCAAGAATATGCCAAATATGTTCTTGATTATACTCTTGCTAATAGCCCAGCTTCTGTCGAAGAAGCTCGTGAAGCAACTCTTCAAATGCATGACACCGTCGCTCTTGCCACTGGTGAAAAAACCGAATTCCGTCGTTTAGCCGTCATCACAAAAGAAGATGGACAAGGATTTGGCACATATATCCACCAAAAGGGACGTATTGCTGTTTGTGTCCTCTTAGCAAAAGAAGATGAGGAATTCGCTCACCACCTTGCTATGCATATCGCAGACTCTGGCGCAATCTATCTTAACTTAGAAGATGTTCCAGCAGCCGAAAGAGAAAGAGAACTCAACGTTGCTAAAGCAGAAGTTGCCGCTGATGAAAAACTCATCAACAAACCACAACCTGTCAAAGATCAAATCGCTGAGAAGAAAGTTGACAAAGCCTTATCACAATATTGCTTAATCAAACAAAAATTCTTACTCGATCCATCTAAGACCGTTGAACAAGTTCTTGCTGAAAAAGGCAACAAAGTTATCTCCTTTGTCCGCTATCAAGTTGGCGAAGGCCTTGCTGCTTAATCACAAGCTAAATCTAGGATGCTCATGTAGCATCCTTTTTTCTTATTCAAAATAACTATTTATTTTGTATAATATATTTATATGGAAAATAAAACTATTTACAAACGTATCGTTCTCAAGGTTTCTGGAGAAGCTTTAGAAAACGAAACTGATCACTCTATTTACGATGAAAAGAAATTAAAGGCAATTGCCAAGGTTGTGAAAGAAGCTCACGATTTAGGTGTGCAAATCAGCCTTGTTGTTGGAGCTGGCAACATTTGGAGAGGGCGTCTTGCTGATAAAGTTGGCATTGAACGCTCCACAGCCGACTATATGGGGATGTTAGGCACAATCATGAATGGTTTGGCCTTACAAAGTGCTCTAGAAAGCCTTGGACTTTCTACGAAAGTTATGTCTTCAATCAACGTTCCGCAAGTTTGCGAACCATACATCCGTAGAAAAGCCATTTCACATCTAGAAAAAGGACAAGTTGTTGTCTTTGCTGGAGGAACTGGAAACCCTTATTTCACGACTGATTCTTGTGCTACGCTCCGTGCCCTAGAAATTAACGCCGATTCAATTATTATGGGCAAGAATGGGGTCGAAGGCGTTTATGATTCCGATCCAAGAATTAATAAGGATGCAAAGCTTCTTAAGAAGTTAACATATACAGAAGTAATGGCAAAAAAGCTTGCTGTCATGGATTTAACAGCCGTGGCGATGCTTGCAGATTCAGACGTAAAGATTCATGTCTTTAATATGTCTGATCCAAATAGCTTATTAAGAGTTTTACAAGGGGAAGATATCGGATCAACTATATCCAAGGAGAAATAAAATATGGACCAATTAGTAAATGAAGCAAAAGGCCAAATGGACAAGGCCATAGAATCCTACAAGGGAAGATTGGCTAAATTAAGAACAGGCCGCGCAAATCCAAAAATGCTTGATGGCATTAAGTGTGATTATTATGGCGATAAGATGGATATTACATCTCTTTCGTCTATCTCAATGCCTGAGCCAAGACAATTGTTAATTAAGCCTTATTCACGTGAGGATATTAAGACTATTGCTAGCGCTATTGCTGGAGCAAATTTGGGCGTTAACCCTCAAGTTGAAGCAAGCGATATCCGTATCATTGTCCCACCTCTCACTGAAGACGTAAGAAAGCAAATTGCCAAAGAAGCAAAAGTCATTGGCGATGAAACGAAGGTTGCAATCAGAAATATCCGCCGTGATTATCTCGATCTTTTAAAAGATGATGATTCGATGAGCGACGATTATAAAGACCGTGTTGAAGAAGATATCCAAAAGATTGTTACTGAAGCAAACAAAACGGTCGATGATATTCTTGCCGAAAAGCAAAAAGAAATCATGACTATCTGATACTAAAATCAAAAAATCGAGGGCGAAACCGCCCTCTTTTCTTTTATAAGGAAATTGTTGAATCGGTGCAAACTACTTCTTTGATTGAAGAATCTTTGCTCCAATCAACGCCTTTAGTTAAATTCTTAAAAGCGGCTGCTGTACTAGAATACTTTATAGTCTCTAATGAAGTACAGCCAGCAAATAAAGACTCTGATATTTCTTTCAAAGAGGAAGGCAATGTTATTTCATTTAAAGAAGTACATCCAGCAAAGACGCTACTGCCTAACGCTTCCAAACTCGTGTCTTTAAAATTAATCGATGTAAGAGAAACGTTATTTTCAAAAGCATTTTCGCCAATGGAAATTAAGTTTCTTGAGAAAACGATATTTTTAAGCGAGATATCATTAGCAAAGGCATTCTTTTCTATGTTTTGACTTCCTTCACCAGAGCCGAATTTTACCTCTTCAAGATTAGAAAGATTTTGAAAAGAAGAAGATCCTATTCTGGAATACAATCCACTAAAATAAACGCCTTTTATTTTGCAATCTGTTGAATTGAAAATATTTGAATCGCTTTCGCTTTTTAATGCAACGCTACTAATCGCATATGTTTTGTTTTCGCTAGAAATATTAACGGCAGAAGGCATGATTAAATATTTGTCTTCGTCAGTCGAATTTACCCCGTAAACAACATAACGCTCCCCCTCTTTTTCTAAAGAGAAGACATTTGAGTTGGTTCTAAATAATCCATTATCCGTATATAAACCTGGCGTTTGATTATCCCACGAAAATGAAGGAGAACTCTTTTTACTTGGAGATATTTGCGAAGAAAAATGTCCGATTATTGGAATGATGATTGTTCCTAAAAGAATAGCCATTCCAACAGAGCATATTATGATGGCATTCCTTTTTTCCTTTGGATTCATTTTGGATTTTTTATCATCGATGACGTCTACATCAATTATTTTTTCTTCGTTTTCATTCATAATGCATACATTGTAACAAAAATACCATAAAACTTGCGAACTTTTTGAATTCGATATTTTCTATGGATTATCATTTTTTATCACGGTGTTTTAGGCTATAATTTTTTCATATGAAAAAAGAATTCGTTTTAACTAAAAAACTGTCGCATGTCGCATTTATCATGGACGGCAATGGAAGATGGGCAAAAGCTCGTGGGCTCCCTCGCCACCTTGGCCACAAAGAAGCTTGCAAACGATTAATAGAAATATTTGATACATGCATGGAATTTGACATTAAATATATGTCTTTTTATGCTTTTTCGACAGAAAACTGGAACCGTCCTGAAGATGAAATCAACCATTTGATGGATTACCTAGAAGAATTCTTTAAAAAAGAAATCGATTATCTCGATAGTAAAGGAACGAGGATTCTTGTTTCTGGAGATTTAGGAAGAATTAGAGAGCAAACTAGAAAAATCTGTAATCAAGCAATTGATAGGACAAAAAACAATTCGACTTTTTATTTGAATATTTGTCTTAATTATGGTGGCCGTGATGAAATAGTTAGAGCTGCTAAAAAGATTGCTTCCGAATATAAAGAAGGAAAAATATCTTTGGATGACGTTAATGAAGAAACGTTTAAAAACTATCTTTGGAACCCTCTTATACCAGACGTCGATTTGATGATTAGAACAAGTGGCGAGATGCGTTTATCTAATTATCTTTTATACGAAAACGCCTATGCAGAATTTGTTTTTACACCTGTCAAATGGCCGGATTTTCACCGCAGCGAATTAATTGATTGCTTAGAAGAATATCAAAACCGTAACAGGAGATTTGGGGGATTAAAGAATGAATAACAAGAAATTTGAAATAGATGTGAACACCCCTCCTGAGGGTTTTAAGGCTTCATTACGCTCTAGAGTAATTGTTGCTTTGATATTGGCTGCTTTGTTTATCCCTGCATTCGTATTAGGAAGCTGGACATGCCTTTTTATGTTTATGATTGCTTTGGCCATCATCTTAATTGAAGTCCATTTAGCACCACAAAAGAAATACGGATGGTGGGTTTGGGTTTTAACCTTCTTTATAACCTTCTCCTATGTTTATTGGTTTATTTTGAAATATAACCTGGCGGGTTACGAAAAAGACCATACCTCATATGTGTTTTCGCTAGAAAAATGGTATTCGTCCTTAGATATTTCAATTATTGGAATCGCCTCCTCGTTAATTGTTTATTTCACCATTTCTATGTTTGATAAGAATTTTACATTCAACGATGTCATGTATTTCTTTTTGGTGACGATTCTTGTTGGGCTTGGCATTCAGGCTTTCTATTTCATAAGATATTTTCCATTCAACGCCTTCTCTAATTCTGAGGTTGCAGCGATAAACGGACTCACAGGTGACGCAGCAATTAATGATCCATCATTCCAATTCTGGAATTCAGCAGAGTTAGAACTTTATGTTTTAGTTGGTGTTGTTGCTAATGATATTTTTGCCTATTTTGGCGGAATATTCTTTGGAAAGCATAAGATGATCGAACGTGTTTCACCAAAGAAGACCTGGGAAGGCTTTGCTTGGGGCATCGTTTGCTCGGTTATTTGCTCAGGCGCCTTTGGGCTTGGTTGCGCGTTCGGAAAATCGCCAATGTTACCTTATTTAGATTTGGATCATTGGTATAGAATTCTTATTCTTAGCTTGATTATTCCTTTACTTGGCGATTTGGGAGACCTTTCTTTCTCCTTGATAAAACGTCATTTTGGTATTAAAGATTTCGGCAATATTTTAAGGGGCCATGGCGGAGTTCTTGATCGTATTGATTCTTCTGTGTTTGCAATGGTTGGCGTTTCAATCATCGTCGTCTTCCTTTCCCATGGTTATAATATTTTGTTATGAGAAAAGTTTTGCTATTAGGTGCCTCCGGAAATATTGGCGGTCAGGTTTTAGATATATTAGAAAAGGATCCATCATCTTTTGAATTAGTTGGCGTTTCAATTGGAAGAAACGTTTCTAAAGGCCAAGAAATCATCAAGAGATTCCCATCCATTAAATTCTTTTGCGTCAAGGATGAAGAAAATAAATCGTTATTTGACGTCGAGCATATTTACGCTGGCGATGACGGCCTTTTAGAACTCATTAATGAATCTAATCCGGATATGGTCGTTAACGCTTTAGTTGGCTTTGCTGGATTAATGCCATCAATCGTTTCTTTAACTAACGATAAAATTCTTTGCCTCGCAAACAAGGAATCGCTTGTTGTTGGCGGGGATAAGATAAACAAACTTCTAAAGGAAGGACACGGAAAGCTTTATCCGATTGACTCTGAGCATGTTGCCCTTGCTAAATGCCTTTCAAAAGTTAAAAGAGAAGATGTAGATAAATTGGTTATCACCGCTTCAGGCGGATCATTTAGAAAACTTTCAAGAAAAGAACTTGAGCATGTAACGGTTGAAGATGCTTTAAGACATCCAACCTGGTCGATGGGGAAGAAAATCACAATTGATTCTGCAACGATGTTTAACAAAGGATTTGAAGTTATTGAAGCATATCAATTGTTTCACTTTCCGATAAACAAAATTGAAGTTTTGATGCACGATGAAAGCTATGTTCATTCTGCCTTACTTATGAAAGACGGAACTTATTATGCAGACGTATGCAAACCTGATATGCATGGTCCAATTGAATACGCTTTATACGAAGGAAAAAATGAATTCAAAGTATTTCATAAGGGAAATATAGGGGATTTTGGGAATTTTACTTTCCATAAATTTAATCCAGAAAGATATCCGGCGGTGAATATCGCCCTTAGTGCTTTAAAAGAGGGCGGGTTAATGCCTACCGTCTTAAATGCGGCTAATGAAGAAGCGGTTTATCTTTTCTTAAGCGGCAAAATTCCTTTCCTCTCTATTGAGGGAATAGTAGAAAAATGCCTTAGACATTTCCCAAACAAAAAAGATCCAACGATTCGCGATATTCGTTCTATGGATTTTTATGTTAGATCGTTTGTGAGAGAAAAATACGGGAGGGAGTAAGATGCAAATATTTATCACTATCGTCATATTACTTGTCATGCTTGGCATTTTAGTTGGCATGCATGAGCTTGGTCACCTAACAGTGGCTAAGGCCTTTAACGTTTATTGTCTTGAATATTCTATTGGTTTCGGACCGAAGATTTTCTCTAAAACAAGAAAAGGCGGTGAGACTGCGTTTTCCATTAGAGCTTTGCCTCTTGGCGGATATGTTTCTATGTATACCGAGGGAGTTGAACTTCCTTCAGGGAAAAATGTTCCGGCTGAAAGGTCGTTAGAGGGAATTAAACCATGGAAGAGAGCTTTAGTAATGGTCGCAGGCGTTGCTGTAAATTTCTTCCTAGCGTTCCTGTTTTGCCTCGTTTATTCTGTTTGCTTCCCATCTTATTACACTGGCTCATATGTTGATACTGGTTTAACTAACAACCTTGTTTACGTTGATTCAACTGACACGGAAAGCGCGACTGCCAAACAATATTGCTTTTGGATTAACGGAAGCGTTAATGGTGAACTTTTAGATAGCGAAACAAATAAACTTTTAGCTTTAGACGTGGTAGCAGATGATAATAACAACCAATATGGATATTTGCTTGATGCTAACGCGACAATTGGTGATAAAAACTATTGTGCGGTCTTTGTTTTTGAATCAGTCGTTTCTTCTAATGATCTTGTTTCTTGCGTTACTTTTTACGAACAAAAGACTGGATTCTTCCCGACTGGCATTCAAAAAGAATTAGGCGTTACGGCCTACCCAGATAAAAACAATCCATACACCTTAAAGGAAAATGAAGAGGCGACAATCCACCTTACGTTCCTTGAATGTTCTTCGTATATTTCTTCTCCAACAAGAGAACAATTCCAATCTTCAAAGAACAACGTTAAAGATTTCCTTTTGAAAGGCGGAGATAAATATTCAAGCGAAGATACTTTATCGGTTAACGCTTACGAATATTGGGCTCCATTTGGCAAAAGATTGCTAAATGGGTGCACTTATTTTACGAATTTCTTCGTGATGATCGGACAAGGGCTTGCTGCCATTTTCTCATTTAATTTTTCAAATGTTGGCTCGGTCGTGGCAATGGGTTCCGTCCTTTCGATGTCTTCGGCCCAAATTGGCTGGGGAAGAACATTCTTCTTATACGGAGGCTTCCTTTCTTTGAATCTTGGCGTCCTTAATTTATTGCCTTTCCCAGGACTTGATGGATGGCAATTATTGGTTACGTTCGTTGAAGCGGTTCTCCATAGAAAAATAAATGACAAAGTTAAAAACGTGGTCTCCCTTATTGGCGTCGGCCTTCTCCTCTTATTTGGCGTTGCCATCATAATTAAAGACATATTGGGGCTTTTCTAATATGAAAAATCAAAAAATGCAAAGATTCCTGGATTCGATCAACATTCAGGAAGCGTATCGTTACGATATGGATTTTGTTTCCGTTAAACGCGATGAAACGAACACCATTAAAATGGTCATAAAAAAAGAATCCCCTTGGGATTACGAACTTATTAGCGAATTTGTTGAGCATCTTGCTAACATAACCTATTCATATTCCATTTCTTTTGAATACGAAAAAGGCCCTTCTTTTGAAGACGTGAAAAATTTATTCAACAACTATCTCTTAAGCCATTATCTTTCTTTTTCTTCGACTCCTTTATTTAATGGGGAAGACAAAAAGATTTATATACTTGAGCCAAAAGATGATTCGGAAAAGTTCGGAAAAATGATCGAAGAATTTAATTCGTATCTATCTTTCCTTAATTATGATTTCGAACTTTTGACAACAAAAGAACCTTTAAAGAAAGAAGAAGAGGCTCCTAAAACAAAGACGTCTTCAATTCAAAAAGAAGAGACTCCTGTATCAATAAAAGAAGAAATTGACGAGGAGGAAGAAGAGGAAGAAGACGAAAAGGAAAATCTTTCTAGCGAAGAAATAGAAGCGAATTATCTTTCTGATGACTATCTTAGGGAAGAAATCAAAGCGACGGAAGAATCCTATTTAAATGCCATACGTCAAGAAAACGAAAGAATCGAACATCAAAAGATTTATCAAAAAGGCAATTACGAGAAACTTGCTTCCATAAAGGATTGCTACACAACAAAGTCTACCACGGTAGAAGTTGAAGGTTATCTTTATGGAATTGATGAGAAAAACCCTACACGCCTATCAAGAAAAGGCAAACTTATGATGTCCGCTGGCATTGGCGAATGGGAATATGGCGCGGCAATCAATATTCGCTTGTCGGAATCAAGAGGCCTTCTTAGCAAGGAAGATATTTCGCAATTCAACGCCAAATCTAATGGCACAAGAGTCTTAGTTAAGGGAGCCATTGATAAAGACTTCCGCACAGGGCAAAAACAAATTTTCGTTCACTATATTGAAAAGCTCCCACCAAAACCATTAAGAGATGATAATGAACCTACCCAACGCGTGGAACTTCATTTGCATTCAAAATTCTCTTCCATGGACGGACTTGGCGATATTGAAGATTATCTAAAACTTGCAATCCATTGGGGAATGCCTGCTTTAGCTATTACTGACCATGGCGCAATTCAATGTTTCCCTGCTGCTGAAAAAGCAATGGGAAATATTAATAAGGCTCGAAAGAAGGCTGGTCTTAGCACCGATCCAATCAAATTGCTATATGGTTGCGAATTTTATATGTTCGATAAACCAGTTCCAATCATTAATCGCAGCTCAAATGAAACAATAGCCAATCAAACCTATTGCGTATTCGACTTTGAAACTACGGGTCTTTCGCATGTCTATGATAGACCAATTGAATTTAGCGCAGTTATTGTCGGGCCTGATGGAATGCCAATAAAACGCATAGATCGTTTCATTGATCCAGAAAGAAAATTGTCTCCTGGCGCTATGGCAGTTAACCACATTACAGAAGATATGCTTGTTGGCGCCCCAAAAATGCAAGAAGCCATCAAAGAGATTTCGGAATTTATCGGTGATTCAATTCTTGTCGCTCATAACGCAAAATTCGACTTGGACTTCCTTAACATAATGAGAAAATCCGCTGGAATGCCTCCAGTTAACAATGTCGTCGTTGATACCCTTCAGGTTGCAAAATACCTTTTCCCTGACGCTGGTGCAATAAACGAAAAAGCCTTAGCTGGACGTTTAGATATTCATGGTGAATCAAATAAGTTCCACCGCGCTGATTACGACGCTGAGCAACTTTCGAAGATTTGGCTTGCCATGATTCCTCTCCTTCAAAAGAAATACGAAAATCCAAATATCACTTTCGAAGATTTAAATCATTTACCTATCGATTCGCAAAACTTCTATCGTTTGCTTATTTCTTACCATACGACTGTTATCGCAAAAAATAAAGCTGGATTGAAGGCTCTATTTAAACTTATCTCAGAGTCGGAAACGACATATTTAGCTCCTCAATCAAGAAATGCTCCAACTCCATTGCTTCCAAGAGAATTCTTAGCTGAAAATCGCGAAAATCTTCTTGTTGGATCAGCCTGTTTCAATGGCAGAGTTTTTGAAATGGCAATGAATGGCACCCAAGAAGAATTAGAAGAAGAGATGAAATTCTATGATTACATAGAGATTCAGCCTAAAGAAAACTACTCTTGGCTTATTGGCATGGAAATGATCGATGAAGAAAGGCTTATGGATATTCTTCAAAGAATCGTTGATACCGCTAAGCGTTTAGGGAAGAGAATTGTAGCAACCGGAGACTGCCATTATGTAAACCCTGAAGAGAAAATAACGAGGGACGTGTATATAAATACGGCTGGTCTTGGAAAATCAATCCATCCGTTAAACCGCGGAAGAATGCATCACGCTCCATTCCCAAATCCTGATCAACATTTCCGTAGCACTCGTGAGATGCTTGACTCTTTTAGAACGTGGCTACCGGAAGAAGAATGCCAAGAATACGTTATTAAGAACACACGCGATATTGCTGATATGTGCGAACCTATGAAGGTTCTTAAGGACAAACTTTATACACCTGTTGCAAACCTTCCAAATTCCGACGTAAAACTCAGAGAGATTTGCTATGGTAATCTAAAGAAGACGTATGGCGATAATCCTGATCCAGAAGTCAAAAAGAGACTTGATAGAGAACTCGACGGTATTATCAGTAATGGTTACGCCGTTACATATTACATCGCTCACCTTCTTGTAAAACATGCTGCTGAAGATAAAGATAACCCACAACATATGGGCTACTTTATTGGCTCTAGAGGATCTGTTGGATCTTCTTTTGCCGCAACAATGGCTGGAATCACTGAAGTTAATCCTTTGCCTCCACACTATCTTTGCCCGCATTGCAAACATTTTGAATGGGCTAATGAGCAAGAAGAATTCAAAAACCTTCGCTCTGGATTTGACCTCCCTAGAAAGAACTGCCCAGAATGCGGAACGGATATGCTAAGAAATGGCCAATCAATTCCTTTTGAAACATTCTTAGGATTCAAAGCTGATAAAGTCCCTGATATCGATCTTAACTTCCCTGCTGATTACCAGGCAAAAGGTCACTTATACACTCGTGAGATTCTTTCAACTCCAGAAGAAAACGAGGCATACCGTAAAGGCGAATTCGTCCATTCCCCTCACGTTATTAGAGCGGGAACGATTGCTGCTGCTCAAGAGAAGAACGCCTATGCTTATGCTAGAGATTATTTTAGAGACGTTAAGCATGAAGAACTTAATAATGAAAACCGCGCTTATTGCGCATTCTTAGGAAATAAATGTGCTGGTGTTAAACGTACAACTGGTCAGCACCCAGGCGGAATTGTCGTTATCCCTGCTGATATGGATATCTTCGATTTCACCCCTTTCCAACACCCAGCTGATGATCCGGAGGCAGAGTGGCTTACCACTCACTTCGAATTTGCTTCCATGCATGACTCCGTTCTTAAACTTGATGAACTTGGTCACGTTGACCCAGTCGCTTTAAGAATGCAATGCTATCTTACCGGAATCGACGTTTCTGATGCAGCTGAGGCAATTCCTCTTGATGACAAGAGAGTTCTTTCTTTGTTCTCTTCTCCTGATGAACTTAAGCTTAAGAAAAACCCTCTTGGTTTAAAGACAGGCGCTAGAGCCTTACCGGAATTCGGCACTTCCTTCGTTCAAGGCCTTCTTGAAGAAGCAAAGCCAAAAACCTTTAATGACTTATTAATTATTTCTGGTTTATCCCACGGTACAGACGTTTGGAATAATAACGCTCAAGACTTAGTCGTTAAACAAGGACGTTCGCTTGATGATGTCGTCGGATGTCGTGATGATATCATGAACTATCTTATCTCGATGGGTGTTGAACCATCGATGTCATTCCATATCATGGAAGACGTACGTCATGGTAAAGGCACAGGGGGTGACCCTAATTATGACGTTGAGATGAAAAAGCATAACGTACCAGATTGGTATATCGAATCTTTGAATAAAATCAAATACCTTTTCCCTCGTGCTCACGCGGCAGCCTACGTTATTGGAGCTGTTCGTGTCGCTTGGTTCAAACTTTATCATCCTCTTGAATTCTATACGACTTATTTCACGACCCGTTGCGATAAGTTCGATATCAAGGTTATGTCTGGATCACTAGACGGAATTGTTGATCGAATTAACAAGATCAAGAGCGACCCTGAAGCATCCGATACCGACAAAGAAGAACTCAATTCCGATTTAGCGGCTTGTGAGATGGTTGATCGTGGCTATAAGATTGAAAATATTTCCTTAATGGAATCTGAAGCGGAAATTTGGAAAGTCTGCAAGGAAAGGAATTCGATCATTCCGCCATTTAAAGTTATTTCTGGTTTCCCATCTTTAGCTGCTGAAGGCATCGTTAAGGCTAGAAAAGAAGGAGATTTCCTTTCCCAAGAAGACCTTATGACTCGTGTTAAAAAGACTGTAAATGAGGAAGAGAGCAAGAAAACAGGAAATACTGTTTATTATTCGATTGGCACTTCAGCGATTGAAGCCTTGAAAGAAGTTGGTGCTCTTGAGGGCCTTTCTGAATCTAATCAGATGTCACTGTTCGATTTTTAGAGTATAATAACGCTTGCGCTTAGTAAGCGTTTAATCGGGACGTAGCACAGCTTGGTAGTGCGTCTGGTTCGGGACCAGAAGGTCGTGGGTTCGAATCCCATCGTTCCGACCATTAATCTAACTAACGTCGAGAAATCGACGTTTTTATTTTTTATCACAATAAGAGAAATTATTGCTTTATGACCAGTTGACTGTATATGGAATAATGATAAATTTCCGTAATGCAATTATGGGGCCGAGAAAGGCTTTCAAAATATCAGGAAATGCCGCAAAATAAAAAAGTAAAATTTTTTTAAAGGAAAGCTAAGCCTCAAACCAACAAAGATGTTGCTTAACTGATGTTTAATTATTGAAAAGACATCTATATGCGCTTAATATGCTTAGATAAAAGATTTAAGATATAAGGAGATCGCCCTATGACTGAAAAAGTTTTGCTAAATAAAGAAAAAAGAAACGGTAAAAAGGTCTTCTCAGTTTATGCTATAGCGGAAGGAAAGCCCGGTAAAAAATACACGATAAAAGAGTTTTTGAAAATATATGATTCCGCTAAAAAGAGAAATAACTTTAATCATAGTGGAGCCAAGCAAGTAACTTTAGATGATGGATATGTTTGCACTTGCGATTCTGACCAAGAATATAAAGCCCTTACAAAACTTATTTATCATAACTGCTTTAAAAGATTGAGAACGCAAGCTCCGGCAATTGAATATAAATTTGGTGGAAAGACTCACCATTACTATCCTGATTTTTTCTTTATAACAAACACTAACAAGATAGTTATTATGGAAATTAAAGAAATAATAGAGATGAATAGAAAGGTAAATATACGCAAATATAAAGCACTTAGGCAATATTGTAAGGAAAATGGATTCTTGTTTCTTATGTGCAACAAGAAGTTTGTTACCTACGAGCAAATAAAGAATAAAGTAGGAAGTGTGCGTTTGAATAAAGCCATTGACGATGCCTTAAATCATAAGGGATGTTTTGATTACGATGATTATACGATATATATTGATGAAAAAATTCATAAAGAGGTTATGAAAATTCGTGATTTCATTGGAATATACGTTGCGTCACATCCTGAAACTAGAATGGTAAGCGATCTTAATTTTGGCGCAGAATACTTCAAAATAATTCGCAAGAAAAAACACTTAATAAAGCAAAAATAAGTGGGTTTTACATAGGGTTTTGCGATTTATTGATTTTTCTGCTTATTATTTTTAAAACGGTACGCCAAAGATAATCCAGATATTAAAGTTGAAATATTGGTTTACGAATGCGATTCTTTGAAATACCGTTCTCATCACGGGAAAATCGATGCAGACATATTGCTTCTAGATGATCTTTCTAGCATTAATAAAATAAGCGATCGGTTAATTTATTTTGCATCAAACGAAGAAGTTGTCTCATATTCGAGGTATCTTCGATCTTTTTAGAGTCTGAAACAATTGCCAAATAAAATGCCATAATGGCTTCGTATTATATAAATGTCTCCTTAAAGACTTTCCGAGTTTAAGCAAGGAAAATCTCCATCAATTCAAAATGACATACGAGGGGTATTATTCAATTGATGAATTGGAATTCCATGAAGGACGCATGACATATCTTGAATTATATATGCAATGCTGACACGTCATCAATTTTGAACTATGATTAATATCAGGAACTAATTGGAACCGTATCCAATTTGGAGAATGCCTAATGAATGATTGTTCTTTGACTTTTATAGTTCGTAAAAAAACTTTTATTGTCACCTTTATTGACGACGAAGAAAGGAAGTCAACTTCCTTTGATGTTTTTTTCGACGACCATTTAAGCAAAGATTTCCTAAAAATTACCGATAAAGAATATTCAAAAGAAAATCTCTTAACATTCATCAGGAAAGGGCTCGTTAACGAAGAATACGCCTTCGAAAGCGAAAATGAAAACCATATAGTTTTTAAAATCATTGGTGAAAATGATGATTCTTTTGAAATAGAATTAGAAAAAATAGAAAAAGAAGATAAAAACAATAGCACATCCTTTGACTATTTAACCGAAATCCATTCAAGAAACTATTTCTTTGAAATGGCCTCTAAGGAAATTATTAACGGCAACAATGATAATTCTTACATCATCATGTTTGATTTGGATAATTTCAAAACAATCAATGATACCCATGGTCATTTGATTGGAGACGTATGCTTAAAAACGGTTGCTAATAAATTAAATGATGTTTTCAAAAATCATATTTTCGCCCGTTATGGCGGGGATGAATTTATCGCTTTCGTCAAAGGGGTAAATGAAGAAGAACTCAATCGTCTCATTGATGAATCTTTGAAGATAAGATTCGCTCAGAATAACAATCTTAATTCTAAAGGAGTAATATCTTGTTCTTTAGGAATAAGTGGCAAAGTAGGAAATAGAACTTCAATAAGCCTTTTAATAGAAGAAGCGGACAAAGCTTTGTATAAATCAAAAAAGATCGGCAAAAACACTGCGATAAAAGATGATGGAACGATTATTTATGGTTCTTTGCAATATCGTAACGCCAAGAAAGCAAAAATAAGCAAAGGAAAATCTTCTCTTATTTTCCGTGAAGAAATCATCAAAAGGAAAAAAATAGTATTCACTTCTTTGTTCTTAACGATTTTTGCTATTGTAGGCATCATTACTTTCATGGATGTTTTCTTCAATTATCAAGCAGCTGACCAGACTAAGAAGACGGCAACTGAACTAATGAAAGAACAATCAGACATCATCGCTTTAAAAATATCCGAGGATTCTAACGATACGCTTACAAAAATCGAATCAAGTAAAGCGATATTAGATAAAGTTAGTGGTAAAGACGCGGAAACATTACTGAATAATATGCTTGAAACCCTTTCAAGCAACACTATTCTTGAATCCCCTGGTCTTTTACTAGAAAACGGTGATCTTTATCTTCAAGATGGAAAAATATATAACATTTCTTCATATGACTTTGCGACTAAAATTGTCGTAGAAAATGAACAGGCCGTTGAAAGAATTTCCTTCTTTGGCGAAGAAGATAAAGTCATAATTGGAAAACCATATGTAAGAAATCTTGCTTTTTCAGGTGGTGATGATCTTAGCATCGTTGGTATCACCTCAATGTTCACGGTTTCTAAATACGCTTCATTAATGCTTAATACCTTAAAAGAAGACTATTACTCTGCAATTATTAATTCTAAAGCATCGAAAATCTGCGAGACGGAATCATCAAACATAACGTTATTTTCCTCGTATGGCAATTTACGTAACTATTTTTTGGAAAATGATTTGACCACGGAATTAAACACCTTCAACAGCATAATCGAAAATAATTCCTATAACGTAGACTTGATGCAACTTAATAACGAATCATATTTCTTTTATTCATCAAAAATCCCTTTATCCGATTGGGCGGTACTGATACTCGTTAGATACGATACGATAAATAAATCATTTGAGAGGATCATCACTTCGTATTTTGCTTCAACAAATGTAATCTCAATCGCGTTTTTGATTTTTGCTTGTGGCGGCCTACTTTACATAGGCAGGTTAAGAATCGATAATTATTCGAAAAAATACATCGATCCCCTAACGCGTTCAATTAACTTACAGCGTTTTATTTCTGACGCGAACATCCTTATTTCAAGAGAAGAAGACCAAAGGTATTTAGTTTATCTAAATATCCGCCGTTTTAAATTGGTTAACACTTCTTTAGGAAAAAAGAATGCTGATGAATTCCTTTCGAAGATTTCCACTTATTTCGAATCTAAACTTAAAACAAATGAACTTCTTTCGAGAGAATATTCAGACCGTTTCATAATGTTACTTGAAGAAAAAGATGATAAGTCCCTCAAAGAAAGGGTTGAATCTATAGTTGAAGGTGCCTTGAACTCGCAAACGCTTAATGCGAATTCCCGTATTTCTTTTGATGTCGGTGTCTTTAGATTTGATTTCAAAACCGAAAATAGCACGCCAATTTGGCTTGCAATTGATCGTGCAAGAAAGGCTGCAGAGACGGCAAATCGCGGAGGAAACACATACGATATCAAATTCTTTAGCAATCACATGCTTGAAGATGAGCAACTTGAATTATATATTGAGCAATCGCAAGAGTTAGCTCTTCAGGAAGGACGTTTTGTTATTTACTACCAAGGCAAATATGATTTGCATTCTAAACGTTTTGAAGGATGCGAAGCCCTTGTACGCTGGAAAGACGATAGAAAAGGCTTTATCAACACTCAGAAATTCATCGATGTATTTGAACGTAATGGCTTCGTAACAAAACTTGACTTATATATATTCGAAAAAGTCATTAAAGATATAAAACAAACAATGGATGAAGGAAGAACTCCATTAATGGTAAGCGTAAATCTATCAAGAAAACATTTTGAGAATCCTTCATTCTTTAATGAATACGAAAAGATTGTCGCTAAATATAACGTCCCTTGGAAATATCTTGAATTTGAAATCACCGAATCAATTATTTTAAACAATGAATATGAACTCAACTCTTTAATCAAACGAATACATGAATTAGGCGGTAAGATCTCAATTGATGATTTTGGCAGTGGTTTCTCGAACTTTGCGATGATCAACCACGTTGACTATGACATCTTAAAACTTGATCGTAAGCTCTTATTTGGAAAGGGAGGACAGTTTGATCAATATTCGAAGAACGTTCTTTTATCGATCGTTTCGCTTAACCGTAACATGCACCGTATCACTCTTTGCGAAGGCGTTGAGCATCAAGAAGAGTCTGATTACCTTGAATCGATTGGTTGTGATCTTATACAAGGCTATTTCTACGCAAGACCAATGCCTAAAGATGATTTCTTAGCCTTATTGGATAAGACAAATAATTAAAATATAGTGGGGTTTTGCCATGCATTTTTGGATTTTTGAAAAATGAATATAACACAAAGAAAGGAAAATATATGAAAGAAATATCTTACAAAGAATTAAAAATGAACCCGATAGCTGCTATCTCTGATGATTGGGTTGAACTTGTAACCGGAAAAGAAGGAGACAAAGTTAACGCCATGACAATTTCTTGGGGAGAAATTGGCTCCTTATGGGGGCATGGAGGCGGAATGGGGGTCGTTACTATCTATGTTCGCCCGCAAAGATTTAGCAAAATCTTGTTAGATAAGGAAGATTATTTCACTCTCTGTTTCTTTGGTGGAGAATATAAGAAAGAACTCGCTTATCTAGGAAGTCATTCAGGAAGGGATGAAGATAAAATCGCTAAAGTCGGCTTCAGTTCAACCTCAGAGAAAGATTATTCCTACATCAATGAATCAAAAATGGTTTTCATCTGTCGCAAACTTTATAGGCAAACAATGAAAGAGGAATGTTTCATTGATAAGAGCATCATCGATGATTGCTACCCAAAGAAAGATTTCCACGACATTTACATCGCTAAAATAGAAAAGGTTCTTATCAAAGAATAGTTAATCAAGACAATAAGTGATAAGATACTTAGGATGCGCTCGTAGCTCAGCTGGATAGAGCGTCCCCCTCCTAAGGGGAAGGTCAGGAGTTCGAATCCCCTCGAGCGCGCCACTAGGATTATTGCTCAGTCGTTGTTGGCTGAGCTTTTATAATTAAATTTGTAGGAGGACACTTGCTATTTGCCCCTCGTCTAGTTGATGAGATAATTAAGCGGACTTAAACTATTCTCATATGAAAAGATGCCACTGGTGTAACCTAAAAAACCAATCTTATATTAAATATCACGATGAAGAATGGGGAAAACTTAATTTAGAAGAAAACTATTTATTTGAAATGCTTCTATTAGAATCTTTTCAAGCTGGATTATCATGGGAATGCATTTTGAATAAAAGAGAGGCTTTTCGTAAAGCTTTTTCAAATTTTGACCCAAAAGAAATTTCTAAATACACCGAAGATGATTTTGATAGATTAAGCAAAAATAAAGATATCGTAAGAAACAAACTTAAAATTAAAGCGGCTTCCACAAACGCTAAAATTTTCCTTTCCATTGAAGAAGAATTCAATTCATTCAAGAACTACCTTTATTCTTTTTGGAACAAGCAGATAATCTTCGAAAATGATAAAACAACAAATTCTTTATCTGATGAGATTTCTAATGATTTAAGAAAGAGAGGAATGAAGTTTGTTGGTTCAACGATTATTTATTCTTTTCTTCAAGCAATAGGAATCATAAATTCACATGAGAAGGATTGTTTTCTTTATTCCTCAGACGAGAAATTTACGGATTTAGATAAGTAGAAAAACGCCTAACCCATATACTAATTCATTCAAAAATAGTCGGACCATATACGAATTTAACAAAAAATGGTCAATACATATAGTATTTATTTGACAAAACATAAGCATGGTTCTATTCTTTTTGTGTATGAAATATCGTTTTTTCTTCGGCGATAATCATATCATGTATGCCTTCAAATCCTCATAAGGCATATATGTCTCCACTCTTTTGAGGGCGAAAAAATATTTAGAGGATACATGTAGGAGAAAAAAACATGAAACAAATCAAAAAAAGCGGCTTGATTGCATTCATAGTCGCAGCTGTTCTCATCGTTGCTTCTGTTTTGCTAGCGGGCATTGGTGGATTAGCAAATTTCATTCCTGGCGGAAGTGGCTATGGCGTCAGGGTCAGTGTTAGGTATTATTTAGCCGGATTCGCATTTAATTTTGCATCCAAATGGTCGTTTGTCGTTTTAGTTGTTGACGTTATCATTGCTTTAGCCTTCATCGTTACAGTAATTGATCTCATCCATTCAAAGAAAGCAAAATTAATAGCTTGCGCAGTTGCTATTGCCATCGGCATTGCATACTTACCATACTTAGTTATCTTAGGTTATGGCATTATGGCCCATAAAGCTTGGACAGGCGCTAGCATTTTTGTTGTCGTTCTTTGCTTTGCAATGGATATCGTCGGTTGCTTTATTATGTTTAGATTAATGGCTGCCGATATTTTAACAAGTAAGAAAGAAGAACTCATTCCACCTGCCGCTGATGCAGCTTTAAGCGAAGATCAAATTCGCGTTATCGTTCGTGAAGAAATTGAAAAATACGAAGCTGAAAAAGAACCAAAAGAAGAAAAACCAGCCGTTGAAGTCTTAACAAAAGAAGACGTTGAAACAATTGTTGAAGAAGCGGTTGCTAAAGCTCTTGAAAAACATGTTGATGAAAAGCATGTCGAAGAAGTTGCTAAACCTGTAGAAGAACCAAAAGAAGAAGAACCTGTTGAGGAAGAAACAACTGTCGAAGAAGAAGCTGAAGAAGAAACAGCTGATGAAGATAGCGAAGACGCAGAAGAAAACGTTATCGAAGAAGGAAGTGCAAATGATCCATTTGCCGCTTTAAGAAACAAACGCCGTGCAAGCTTCGAAACACGCGTTAAGAATTCCGATTATGATATCCGCCACAAATATTATGATTTACGTGACTATATCAAATCCTATGGCGTGAAGAACCGTATTTCTATTCCTGGTGACACTTTCTCTGCTCACCGCAAGAGATATGCCTTTATTACAATCAGCGGAAAACACATCAAAGTGTATTTCGCCGCTAACCCTGATGATTACAAAGATACCCCAATCCCAGTAGAACGTCATCAAACGAAGAAATATGAAGATTTGCCTCTCTTATTCAATATCCGTTCTGATCTCTCATATCGTCGTGCACTTAAATTAGTTGATGATATGTTAACTAAAGAAGGATTTGTAAGAGAAGACAAGCCTATCAAAAACACACAAAATCCAGACCAAAAATAATTAATGGTTTGATTCAAGGGCTCAAAATTGAGCCCTTTTTAATTTTGATATTGACATGAGTTAAATTAATCATTATTCTTAATAACGCGCTAAAACGCGAAATGGGTCATTAGCTCAGTTGGGAGAGCGCCTCCATGGCATGGAGGAGGTCATCGGTTCGAGCCCGACATGATCCACCAATTGTAATCTAGCCAAGTTAAATGCTTGGCTTTTTTCATATTTTCTTTTTCTTTAATTAGAATTGGAATTTCTAATTTTTTAAAATGCTATTAAGCATTATTATATTAAGGTTATGAAAAAGAAAAGTTTTTTAATATTGGCATTAACACTCGGAGGTTTATGCCTAAGTTCATGTGAAGATTTTACTAGTTCCGAATCTATTTCGAGTCAAATAGAATCGTCAGAGACATCAAAAGAATCGGTATCCTCCGAAGGAGGAAACTCATCTTCAGAATCCATTGCATCCGAAGAATCAAGTTCTTCTGGAAGTTCAAGTTCTTCAAAACAAGATGAAAATCCGACTTGGAACGTTGATCTTACGCAATTCGGAAATTCTTTTAGAATCACTCTTGGAAACGCCATTAATGCAAAGAAAACTAAAACTATATCTTATAGCCAATGCTTAAGTGTTGGTGCTCAAGCAGCCGCATATCCAGCTGGTTCAAGTACTTTCGTTCCTTTCTATCATGATGAGACGAAGACTGCGACGCAAGGACAATGCAATCGTGAGCATACTTGGCCAAAAAGCAGAGGATCTGGAAAATCTGGGCCAGGAGCTGATCCATTTATCATTAGGCCAACACTAACGTCTGAAAATTCTTCTAGAGGTAATTATTTCTATGGCATTTCATCTTCGAATGAATGGGATCCTGCATCATGCGGTTTTGAAGCGGCCCGTGGAGAATCGGCAAGAGTAATCCTTTATGCTGCAACTGCATATTACAAATCCCACGGTTTCGAACTTTCAAATAATCCTAGCGACAGCACATCAAAAAAGACCATGGGAACCTTAAAAACTCTTTTAGAATGGAATAAAACCTACGCTCCAACAAATATTGAAATTCAAGTTAATAACTATCTTTCTAAGAATGGCTATGGCCGTAATCCTTTTGTTGATCATCCAGAGTATGCCAATCGCATTTGGAATAAAAGCGGAATTGTAACTTCAGAGGGGCAAATTGAAGATTTTTAAATAAATGGACATCGTTGTTTCCGTTTTAACAAACCAAAGTTTTCTAGGAGCTATCATTGCTTCGATAGCTTTTATTATTATCGGTTTTCTTTTAAGAAGACTTAATGTTATCAAAGACGGCGGGCGTAAAGTATTAAATACAATAGTTATGAATGTCGCTATCCCTTGTATGGCTTTTTGCGCCTTCATGAACGATTTTGACATAGAAAAGTTATCTAACAATTTAATTATTTTTGCCATTGATATGATTTTCTATGTTCTTTTCCTTGCACTTGGAAGACTTATTTTTATTAAATTTGGGAAAGAAAAAGGAAGAATATACGCTATCCTCATGAGTATTGGCCAGCTGACATTTTTCTCGATGCCTCTTTTAGCGGCAACATACGGAAATGAGTCGGGAATCCTAATTACAACCTCCTTAATGTCAATCGCCTTTAGGCTTTTTACTTATTTATATTCATACGTTATTATCACCGGTGAAGCAATCACTAAAGATAATGTTGGCAAAACGATTAGAAAGATATTCGTTAATCCAATCATGATTTGCATGTTCCTAGGCTTATTGATCTGGGCTATTCAAAATGTCATTTGGCAAGTGGAAATAGATGGGATTTCCTATGGATTTTTAAGAATTGATAAGACATTGCCAGCTTTATATAAAATATTTCAATTCGGCAATAATATGTCCACGCCTTTATGCATGCTAACAATTGGCTTAACCCTAGGTGAGGCAAATGTTTTAGACGCCCTAAAGAATGGCTTAGCGTGGTTTATTGCCACCTTAAGAGTATTCATTGTTCCTTTAGCGATTCTTGGGATTTGCATCTTAATCCAACTTACTGGCTTTCTTCATTTTGATGAACTCCAATTAGCCGCTTTAGTTATTGGAAATGCTGCCCCTGTAGGTGCGGTTGTTGCCATATATTGCCTTGAGGCTAACAAAGAAGCCTATATTGCCTCCGACACGATATTCCTCTCGACTATTCTTTCCTTTGTTAGCATTCCTATTCTCTTTATCTTAATTAAGCTAGTCCTTACAATGCCTATTTTTTAATAAAAAAATAAGTGTTAAATTTTCTTTTAATGTGTATTATTACACATGGCAATTTAAAGGAGTTTTTTGTTATGAAGAAAAAAATGCTTAAAACATTAAGTCTTATGAGCGTGATATTCATGGTTTCGTGTGGCAATGAAATCGTTCCTTCAACGGATTCATCTGAATCTAGCGGGGATGTTATTGGTTCAAGCGTTAGCGAAGATAAGAATAATGGACTATACGCAGAATTTTCCTCAACGAATCTTACTTTAGGAAAAACGTTTAATGAAGCGGCTTCCCCAGTTATTTACTTAAATGGGAATGTCATAGATTTAGATTCGCTTACGACGATTTCCCTAAAAATGGGAAATGAATCATTTTCTTTAGACGCTCCTTTAATCAAGACTGGCACATATACTTTTTTAATTAGAAAGGGCGGCAACAGCTTTAGTAAAGATTTCATTGTTTCGGAAGGAAATACAACGAAAGCAACTGAAGGACATGGCTATAGCAAAGTAAGCGATGAAGATGCAAAGAAATATTCCTTGCAAAACGTTCCTTATGCTGGCTCTTTGACCTATGGTAAGATGCCTTCTACTAGCACGGTGAATATTCTTGTCATTCCTGTTGTTTTTAAGGATGTGGCAGACGAATACAAATTCACCGAAGATGAATTAAACACGATCGAAAAAGGTTATTTCGGTGAAGCTAGCGAAACTGGGTGGGAATCTCTTGCTTCGTATTATGAGAAATCATCTTATGGAAAACTTCATATCAAAGGTAAGGTAAGTGCTGTTTACACTTCCGAGTTCACAACGACTAAACTCCAAAACCTTTTCTTCTCAACCGGCATGACTCCTGAAGCAACAAATCAAGTTATGAATGCAGCCGTTGAAAAAGCTTTCGAAGACAATCCATCATGGGATAGAAAGTCTTTTGATAATGATGGAGATGGCTTCCTTGATGGAGTTGAATTAATTTACAAGACCGATAAAAAATATGGCTCTGGGGAAGAAGGATCGCAAGTCTGGTGGAACTTTACGACATATGATGATGGAAATAAGGCAAACGCAGATACGCCTGCACCAAGAAGATATTTCTGGAGCAACATTAGCCAACTTCAAACTGGTTACTATAAAACAAACATTGATACGCATACCCTAGTTCATGAAACAGGTCACCTTTTAGGCTTAAACGACTATTACGATAGCACTTATAGCATGTTCCCAACTGGTGGAGCGGATATGATGGAACTCAATATTGGCGATCACGATGCCTATTCTAAATATCTTTTAGGCTGGGTCAACCCAATGGCCGTTGATGGCAGCCTAGATGATTTTGAGATTACGCTTAATGATTTCGAAAGCTCTGGCGATTGTATTCTTATTAGAAATACAACAACCGATAAATGGAACGGTACACCATATGACGAATACCTGATGCTTTCTTACTACACTCCAACGGGATTAAACGAACAAGATTCTAAAGGATATAAGGAATGGAGCAACTACGGAACTGGTGGAAGCTATGCCTATCGTGGCTTACAAGTTTTCCATGTTGACGAAAGACTTTATACGAACGTTGGATCAGCGATAAATGCTAGCGGAGCTATAACAAATGGCGTTCGTTCCTATACGGACGACGTTCTTTCTGGACCTACCGAAACTGATTCACACGGCATCGTAACAAAAGACTATGCCTATCAAGCAACAAGCAATACGCAAGCAACATCATACGAAGTAAAGGATAATAAATTATTAAACAACTCCTCGTTCAAAGAAATAACGCTTATCCCTGCCTCTGGAAATGCTAGCTTATACAAAACAACATCTAGAGACTATTCTTGTAAGCTTGGCTCCGAAGATGCCTTAATGGGATTAAGTGAATACGGTGCTAAATACAATGGCTATTCTGCTAACAAGATGAAGAGCTGCTTCACAAATAAGACAACCTTCAATGATGGCAGTAGCCTTGAATATAACTTCTTTGTTTCAGCCCAAACCGATTCTACAATCACAGTTAGATTTGTTAAAAACTGCTAATTGGTATTAGTCAACATAAAAACATCATAAAAAAACGAAAATAAACGAATATTAACGTTTTGAAATGTGCGTTAAGTGATTTAATCATGAATTACTTAACGCTTTTTTCTTATTTAAATTTCGATATTTAGTCAACCAATAAATCATTAGTATAAGTTAAAACTTACGTTTTAAAATGAAAATATAAGAGTAGATATATTTAAATAAAGACATTGTCTTTTTTTAATTATATCTAAACAAATCGATACAAAAATGGTATGATATTTGTAGCCAAGCGAAAGGAGTTTTTATGAAACTTATTGAAGACAAAAAATATCTCATCGTCACGAGAAGAGAATATTTCCCAATTCTTTTCTCCTACAAAAACAAACATCCAAAACTAAATTTGAAATTTATCACTAAGCAAGATTTTGCTTCGAAGGTTTCATTTTCTTTTGCAAAAGATCCTATTCCCGAATTAATCAAGCACAATATCGATTACTCAAGGGCTAAAAAATATCTCCACATATTTTTGTTTGGCAATTTAGATAAAAACAAAAACGTCAGAAAAATTTTTGATTACATACCAAAAGATTATCTTGCTATCGATGAATATGGCCTTACCGAATTAAAGAGATACGATGAAATAATTTTCTTTGAGATGGGTGAGGATAAAGAACTTTTATCTTTAGCGACGAGAAAAGGAGTTACCTACTCCCTTGCTAGCTTTGCTGATTTATATTTTGAAGACGAAATTATTGATAAGGTTCTAAATGAAGACTATCTTCGCATTACCAATTTCAAAAATAAGTTCATGCAATTCTTCTATGTTTATGGAAACATTAGAAAATGTTTATTAGAAAATCCTGTTTTGCAAGATCAAATAGTCGTTATTTGTGATGGAGGAGAAGACCTTTATTACATCAACTATTGTTCTGATCTTTTTGGTGTTAAAACAATGCTTGTAACTCAAAGAAAGATTCTTAGCATTGATTCAATTAGAAGCAAGGTTAGAAATATTTTTAATAGCAAATCTTTTGCTTTCACTGAAGAAGAACTCAAAGATAACGATGTAAGCCAGTTGCATGATTTAATAAAACAATATGGTTTGGATTCGTTAGATAATTTTGAATTTGCCTATTCTTGCCTTACGGAAATAATCAATTCAAGAACCTTCAATCAAATAGATTCAAGAGAAGGAATTACCATAACTGATAATTTCTATGTTTCTGATAACACGATTAACTATGTTACTAATTTTCAACATGACACATTCTATAAGATCTCAAGCGATAACGACGTTTTAACCGACAAAGAACTTGAAGAAGTGGAAATCAACACCTCATACGTTAAAACGAAAATTGATAAATCTTTCAAAAATAACTTCCTTTCCTATAACAACATCGTCCTCCTTTCACGCGTTGGACAACATTTGACAGATAAGATATTTGATTCAGAGTTAATTAGTGAGAATAATTGGAAAAACAAAGTCGAAATATATGACCAATACAATCTTGATGATCTTGCTCTTACAACCCCTGCAGCAAAATTATTTTGTTCTTTTGTGCTTGATGGTTTTTTCTGCAATAAAATACCAGAATTTGATTATCGAACATTCGACCATTCCTACAAGCAAATCGATGGAAAGATATTTGCTGATGACAAAGTTTATTCTCTTACGGATTTAGAAAAATACATCGATTGCCCATTCGCTTATCTCATGAAGAAGATTCTTCCGAGCAACGATTACGACCCACGTAGCCGTTATTTAGGAGACCTCGTCCATAAATTATGTGAAAACATTTTCGATAAGAAATACGACTTTGAAAAAGAGTGGGATGTTGCAGCTAACACATATAGAGAATGTTTCAAAAAGGAGAAAATCGAATATCAGCCATATGATGAAGTTATTCTTGATGTTTACCACACTCATCTAAAAAGACTCATACCATTATTTTTATCCCATTCAGCGGAAATGGGTTATGTCGATTCTATTTCTGAACTCCCTATTTATTTCACCCTCAAAGATGAAGAAGGGAGATCTTACAAATTTAGCGGACAGGTTGATAAAATCGTTCGTAGCAAAGCCGAAGGAGAAAAAGAGGACAAATATTTCTGGACCATCATTGATTATAAAACTGGCAATGAGTCCTTTGATATTTATTCCACTCCATATGGAAGGTCTGTTCAACTTCCTCTTTATTATTACGCCTTAAAAACAATTAAAGAAGAAGCGTATCCCGCCTCTTCCTTCCGTTACCCATTAGAACATGTCGAAAGTCTAAAAAACCTCATTGGAAACGCCTCCTTTGGCGGTTTTGGAATCCAACATGTCTATGCTTATTCCCTCAAAAATCTCTATCATTCAAAAGATAAAGATGTATTAAAAGAACAAGTCGCTAAAGATAATGCTAAACTTGATGGAATAAGCCGTTATGATGCTTCTTATTACCAATCTTTTGACGTAACAATAACACCAAATAATAAAGGCAATCTAACAAGCGGGGAACACTTAAAGATTTCAACGATTTTCTCAGAACCGGATGCCGAAGAGAACATCATCAAGAAATCAGGATTAGAAAAATACAATTTCGAAGATGTCGTTAACGATTCCATCCAAGGAATGATTCGCTCTATAAAAGCAATAGAAGCCAACGATTTTAAAATAGCCCCTGCCGTTAAACCATCATTGAAAGACAAAATAAATCCCCAAAGCAAATTCGCTTGCGATTATTGCCAATATAAAGACATCTGCTATCACAACAGCTTAGACAAGCGAACATTTGCTTCTGAAATAAAAGAGCATTTTAAACTTGAGAAATGAGGTATTCCAATGAATAAAGAAATCACTGACATACAAAGAAAACTCGATGGCAAAAACATCGAACAGCAAGAAGCCATTAAAGCACCAATGGAGACGAATATCCTTATTTCCGCTGGCGCTGGTTCGGGAAAAACTAAAACTCTTTCAACTAGAGTTGCCGTTTTGATTGAAAAAGGATTGATTGAACCATCGGAGCTTTTAGTTCTTACCTTCACTGATAATGCCGCACATGAAATGAAAGAAAGAATCATTGCCGAAATAAAAGATGATGAGATAGGAAGCGACACTCATAAAGCAGATCAAATGTATTCAGCTCACATTCAAACGTTTGATTCTTTTGCCTCCTATTTAGTTAAGAGATATTCTTCTAGACTTGGCATTGGCGATAACGTTCTTAATGCCCCAGAAAATATCATTGATGCAAAGAAGAATTCATTATTAGAAGAAGTCTTCAAAGAGTATTATTCTTCCGAAGAAAAAAGAAAAAGGATAACGAAATCTTTGCTCAAATTTTGTTTGAAAAGCGATAACGATTTTAAGCAAATCGTGGCAGGCGTGTATGAATCTTTGGATAAATTAACCCCAAACGGAAAGAATGATTTCATCCAAAATTATGATGAAAAATATCTTAGCGAAGACTTCTTTAAAGGTTGCCTCGACCAATTTGTCAAAGAGAGTAAAAAGACAATAGAGAGGTACATCTATAAATTATTCGTTAAAACTAAATTTAGAAAATTTTATGAGGATGATGAAGACTATCATTTGAATGATATTGAAACCCTTTTTAAATCAAACTATAAAATCATCTTCAACCAAGATGTCAAAAAGATTGATTTTCAATTAGATTCTGAAGAAGACGATCTTCTCCTTCCAATATATGAAGGCATGAAAAATCTTCTTTCTTATGACTCTTACGATTTTATATTGCACGTCAAAAACTTCTTTGCCGATAACAAAGAACTTGAAGGCTTAGATAAATCAAGAAAGAAAAACATTTCCCTAGTTTTATTTAAAGAATTTTGCAAAGAGAATTTCTTTACTTATTGTTCTTCATTTTCTGACAGTCTCGAAGAAGAATGGGGTAAATTCATCTCTTTCAAAGATGACATTCATTTGATTCTTAATATCATTCAAGAAGTAGACAAACGTTTATTTGAATATAAGAAGATGAACAATTTCTTCACCTTCCAAGATGTTCAATCCCTCGCTTTGGAACTTTTGAGTGCCCCTAAATATAAAGATGTCGCAGAAGAAGTAAGAACGCGTTTCAAATACATCATGGTTGATGAATATCAAGACACTAACGATTTCCAAGAAGAATTCATCAATTCTCTCTTAGAAAAAAACGAAAAAGGAGAGACCTCTCATATCTTCTGCGTTGGGGACGCAAAGCAATCCATCTACGCCTTCCGCAATTCTAACGTCCAACTATTTAGAAACAGACAAAACGAATATCTTCATGGTCCTGATGAGAAACAAAAGGTCATTGCCATGAATAAGAATTACCGTTCAGCACAAAGGCTTTTAAATGATATAAACTACATCTTTAAAAACTATATGACTCTTTCTCACGGTTCCATTTCCTATTTAGATGAAATGGAGCAATTGAAATACGATACAAAAGTAGACCTTTATGGCAAAACGCCTTATACGCATTTTGGCATAAAACGCATCGTTTCTAAATCTGGAATCAACGATGATTATAAAGAGGAATATGGTTCAAAATCAGCTTATTGCAAAGAATGGGAAGCAAGAGCCATCATCCAAGATATCCAAGATAAAATCGACTCCAAATTTGAGGTGTATGATTGTACTCTCAAAGGAGAAAAAAAGACACGCCCATGCAAATATTCGGATTTTGCCATCCTAACTAGAAGCAAGAGTGGTTTTGAACTATATCAATCCCTTTTTAACCACGCTAATATACCTTTAAATGTTTCGATTGAAAACGATCTTCGCTCCATCGATTCAATCATTGTTTTGCAATCAATCGTTAAATTAATTGATGCCATAAACAAGAACGCGTCAGATAATGAAAAAGCCCATTATTTTGTTTCTATTGCAAGAAGCTATGCTTTCGAATATAGCGATCAAAAGATTTACGATTTATTAAACTACGATTGCACTAAAAAGAAATACGAAGCTAAGAAAGTCGATCTTTCATTTATAAAAGAAGACCCACTTTGGATAAACATCGAATCATTTGTGAAAGAATATAAAAATTCCTCTTTTAGCGATATATTCCTTGCCATCATAAATAGATTCCACATTATCGAAAACTTAAATAAGGTCGGCAACGTCGAAGATAATGTCGCTAAAATAGAATCCATTTATTCGATGGTTCTTGCTAAAGAAGAATCTGGCGAAGGACTCTCTGATTTCGTTGAACTTTTAGAGAATTTAGATAAATATTCCCTCGATCTTTCCGATTCTTCTGTTTATCAATGCGCTAACGCCGTAGATATGATGAGTATCCACGCTTCTAAAGGCTTAGAAAGAAAAATCGTCTACATGCCTTATTCTTACAATAACATCGGAAAAATAAGCAATTTAAGCAATGAACCTTATCTTTTCGATCGAAGATTTGGAATCTTGCTTCCTAATCTTGTTTTACCTGAAGGAAAGACGGAAGAAGGCATCTATAATTTGCCTTATAGATTTGCTTTTAACGCACCGTCAGAGAATGGAACAGAACACGATGAGCATGTGCGTCTATTCTACGTGGCTTTAACTAGGGCCGGGAACGCCTTATATATCGTTGGCGATACTCTTAAATCCGAAGAATCAGATATTAAAGCGGAAACCCTTTATGGAATGCTTGATTATTGCCCTCATTATCCTCTTTTTGATGAGAATTACATTTCAAAAGCACTTAAAGGTGGCCTTCTAGATAAAGATGCAGTTGATTTCTTAAACACTTTAATTGATAAAGTTAAGAATATTTCATCCACCCTTGAAACAAATGATTTATCAGCAGATCAATCCAATTTAAATAATGAATTCTACAAAGAATTCTACGTTGATTATCTAAAGAAAATATTAGATGAGAGAATAAATGACATATTCAACGTTCTCTTAGAAAAATATGTAAGTAAATACCTAAAAGGTTCTTATGACGTTTTAGAGATGGAGACCCTTAAGGAAATTTGCGAATATCTGAATAATTCCAAGTTAGATTCTTCGTTAGATGGAACTGAGGAAGATAATGAAGAAAAGCCAAAAGTAAATCGTAAGAATAAAGATGAAGCACTTATCGCCTTTGGAAAATCTTTAAGAAAAGCCGTTTTAGCCGAAAACAAAGATAAAAAGGTTGGCTGGGAAGAGTTAGGTTATAAGGGCGAAAAAACAGTTAAAAGATCAAATTTTATCCGTAGCGTCGTATCTTGCTTTGCAAAATATAAAGACAATTGCGAGACCTTATTTAGAACTTCATATAAAACAAGCGAATATGAAGATGAATGTTATTCCGTTGATGTGTCTTTTGAAAAAACGACATCAGTTGATCGTGATGAAGAAGGGACGAAAACCGTTCGCCGTATCAATATAGTCCCCTTTGATGAAGAAATACCTTTCAAAGAAAGAATCAAAGCACGTGCTTCAAAAAAGAAGTCAATCAAAGACGAAGAAAACGAAGGCGAACTTCAAAATAAAATGTCTTTTGGCATTAAATTACACCGCCTTTTAGAATTGCTTGATTTTAAAAATCCCGACCTTTCCTATATTCAAAATCCAAAAGAAAAAGAGATTATTCAAAAGCTTTTAGAGACGCCATTAATGAAAGAAGCCTTAGCTGCTGATGAAGTGTATTCAGAATACGGATTCTTTGATGAGGTTAATCGCACGACTGGCTTTATTGATTTAATGTTTGTTAAAGACGGGCACTATACAATCGTAGACTATAAGACTAAAAACATTGAAGATGAAGCGTATGTCGATCAACTCCGCACCTACCAAAGAAACATCAAAGACAGATTCGATCTTGAAGATTCGGATATATCTTTATATCTTCTTTCAATAATCGATGGAGAAAGTAAGGAGATACCTACTACTGAAATATGGCAAGCATAATTATTTTTAAAATATTTCTTTCAATGCCTCGAGGATTAAATCTAAGGGGGTTTTACAGTGCTTTTTTGAATTTTTCAAACAATCAAGCATGCTATATAAAAGAAAATATCAACGATAAAAACGACATATTTGTTAAAATGTTACCGTTTGATGAGGAAAAATATAAATATCTCCTTAAAACCGCCCTTAATTCATCGTCTAACCCTCCTAAAATAAGAATGACTGACGTATCTTTAGCTCACGTTGAGGTCATTTATATAAATGGAGAGAAAGAAATTAAATACGTTAATGACGAACGTTTTTGGGAAGTTGTAGATTCCTATTTGGAGATGGAGGAAATTTGATGAAAATTATAATTATCAGACATGCCGAACCTGATTATGAGCATGATTCGTTAACAGAAAAAGGAATGAGGGAAGCAACTCTTCTTTCTGCTTATTTAAAAGATCATTATCCATCAATAGATCATTTCTATGTTTCTCCTTTAGGAAGAGCTAAGAAAACTTTTGAAATCGCAAGCGCTAATAACTACAAAGAAACGCCTTTGACATTTTGCCCTTGGCTTGTTGAATTCCAAGGCAAGCTTAGAAGAAAGGAAAGAGATAATTCTTCTTGGAGTTGCTGGGACCTCCTTCCGAGTGTCGTTGAAGAAGAACAAATTCTTTATTCAAGCAATTGGCGTGATGCAAAAATAGTCAACGAAAGCGGTGCGACAGTCTTAGGTGAATACGATAAAGTAATTAAAGAATTTGATGATATCTTAGCTTTTCATGGTTACCTAAGAAACGGATTTAGCTATAAAGTAAGCAACTCTAATCATAAAACGATTGTTTTGTTTTGCCATTTTGGCGTGGCTTCCGTGCTTATGTCTCGTTTAATGAATTGCTCACCATATTCCATTTGGCAAAATACCGTTTTGCTTCCATCCTCGCTAACGGAATTCGTAAGCGAAGAAAGAGAAGAAGGAATAGCATCTTTCAGAGCTAATAAAATTGGATCCTTGGCTCATTTAGAAAAAAAGAATGAACCTGAATCTTTTTTCGCAAGATTCTGTGAATGTTACGAGGATGATACAAGACACAATTAAGGCTATTAATAGCCTTTATTTTGCTTAGAAACATTTAAATTTGTAAAATAGTATTATTAAGCGTTGGAGAATCATTATGAAGAAGAACAAATATAAGAACGATGTCGTTAACCTTCCCTTAAAAAAGAGAATTTCTCTTTTGTCCGGAAAAGGAAATTGGCAAACCCATTCAATAGCTAAATTTGATATACCTTCAATAACGATGAACGATGGGCCAGCTGGCTTAAGAAAACCTGCTGAAACCCCAGAAGATAAAGCAAAAGAAGACGTTCAAAACGATACTTTTTTAGCAACCTGCTTTCCTTCTGCCGCTTTAAACGCTTGCTCTTGGGATCCCTCTTTAATGGAAGAATTTGGTAAAGCGATCGCAAATGAATGCAAAGCACATAATACTAACGTAATTCTTGCGCCAGGAGTTAACATCAAACGCAATCCTCTTTGCGGAAGAAACTTCGAATATCTTTCAGAAGACCCTCTTCTTGCCGCAAAAATGGCATCAGGATTTATTAATGGATGTCAAAATGAAGGAGTCGGAGCTTGTTTGAAACACTACGCTTTAAACAATCAAGAAACCAGACGTTTTACCTATACTGCCGAAGTTGATGCTAGAGCCCTCCATGAACTCTATTTAAAACCTTTTGAAATAGTCGTTAATGAAGCAAATCCATGGATGGTCATGGCTTCATATAACCTCATTAACGGTTTTCACGCTACTTCAAACAGCTACCTTTTAAAAGATGTCCTTAAAGGCGAATGGAACTACGATGGCGTTGTCGTTTCTGATTGGGGAGCGGTAGATAAAATCGTAGAATCCCATAAAAATGGCTTAGATTTAGAAATGCCATGCTTTGATTACAAAGAACGTAATAAAGTTCTTTTCAAAGCGGTTAAACGCCATCAATTACCAATGAGCGATGTGCGCGATTCCGCTTCAAGAATCATCAATCTCGCTAATAAATGCTCTAAAACGAAGATGGGAGAGAAAGCTAAAACCGAAGAAAATCACGCGATTGCTGTCAAAATGGCTGAAAAATCTATCGTTTTAACGCAAAATGATGGAATTCTTCCTATACCAAACTACGATGACGTATGCGTTATTGGAGCATTTGCTAAAGAACCACGCATTCAAGCTGGCGGCTCCTCACATGTTGAAACAAAAAGGGGTCTATCCTTCCTTGACGTGATAAACAAAGGTAGAAGCACCCCAGTTCCTTTTGAACCTGGCTATTCGCTTGATGAAATTAGCGATGATACGAAAAAAGCGATGAATTTTGATGCATGCGATCTTGCTTCAACCCATAAAAAAGTAATTCTTTTCCTTGGCGTTCCTGAAATTGATGAATCAGAAGGATACGATAAAGAAAACATGCGTTTACCAACCGAACAATATTCTTTATTCGAGAATATCTCCGCTATAAACGAAAACGTTATAGTTGTTCTTTGTTCTGGATCCCCGGTTGAATTATCAGCAATAAGCCGTGCAAAAGCGCTCCTTATTACCTATCTTTCTGGGGAAGGCGGATCAGAGGCCTTATCAAATATCATTCTTGGAGAGGTAAATCCTTCAGGAAAATTAGCCGAAAGCTGGCCTATACGTTATTTAGACGTGCCTTCTTCAACCTTCTTCCCGGGAAATAATGATTTTTCACTTTATAAAGAAAGCATTTTTGTTGGATACCGTTACTATCTAACCGCGGAAAAGAAAGTTCAATTCCCATTTGGCTATGGAATATCTTACACAAAATACGACTATAAAAACCTTAACGTATCAGCTAAAAACCTTGAAGATGGTAAACAAATAAATGTTACTTTTGATGTTATCAATATGGGCGGAAGAAACGGCGAAGAAATCGTTCAGCTTTATGTTTCCCCTCTTAATTCAGAACTGTATCAGCCAAAACGCGTCTTAAAGGCGTTTGATAAAATTGCTATTAAAGCATGGGCTGGGAAGAGCGTTAAATTAACGCTTAATTATGATGATTTTGCCATTTGGTCGACAGAAAGAAATAAATTTGTCGTGGAAGATGGCGATTATCTTCTTGAAGTAGGTGCTTCATCGGAAGATATAAGACTAAGCGTAAAGATTCACGTTAAGAGTGATTTCAAAGCTAAATCTGATAAATTCCATTTACCAAACTACTACAATCTATCGCAAAGAAGACCTTTCTCTTTAGTTGATGATGAATTCGCTTATTTGCTTGGAAGAGATTATGTTAACGATCTTCCGAATAAGAGTAGAAAGGTCACGATAAATTCCACTTTCGGAGAAATTGCCGATACAAAGATCGGTAAAATCATTATCAAAGAATTCAAAAAGAGGTTTGCAACTCAAGCCATAAATGAAAAAGGAATGGAGAAAATGATTTCTTCATTAATGGAAACACCTATACGTTGCGCAGGCATGGGTGGAATTAGTGACAAACAAGCTTTAGCTCTTGTCGCTTTAGCAAACCACAAATACTTAACTGCACTCTTTGAACTTTGGCGTGGAAGAAGGAAATAATATGTGCATCCTTAGACATGCTCTAAAAAAGGTTTTCGGGCACCGTTATGATGGTTATCCAACCTTGCCTTATTTCCATGCGTCTGATTTAAATTTGAAAGAAGAAAAATTTACTTTCAAAACTCAACATGATTGGAATCTTTCTGGCTCGCGTTATTTTAAAAAAGACGGGAGTTTTAAGGGGGTTATTGTGTTTTTTCACGGTTTAGGTGATGGACGTGCGTCATATATAAAAACCATATCCTTACTGGCTGAAAATGGCTACCTCGTTTATGCTTACGACAATACTGGATGTATGGAATCTGAAGGCAATCAAATTTATTCTTTGGAACATACCGCAATAGATCAAGAATATTTCTTCAAATGGCTTGATAAAGACCCAAAAGCCAAAGGATTAAAAAGATATTCTATTGGCCATTCTTGGGGAGGATATGGGGCAGCTTTAGCTTCCAAGAACGAATATCATATTGAAAAAGTAGTTGATATTGCCGGATTCAATGACCCACTCGATATAACCTTGGAAAAGTTTCCTAAAGCGTTAAAAATTTTTCTAAAGCCATTTATGTGGATGGCTTTGAAATCCCTTTGCCCTAAATATGGTTGCATCAAATCCTCGAGTGTCCTTAAAAATAGCAATGCTAAAGTTTTCTATATTCAAGGGGATAAGGATTCTGATGTGACTCTCAATCAAGGATACAATTCGTTGAATCATGTATTCAAAAATGATCCTCGTTTTAAATGGCTAATCGTAAAAAATCGTAAGCATTCCGTGTATAAGTCAAAGGATGCTGAAGATTATGTAGCAAACATTCTTTCTAAAGGAATTTTATCTAGGGCATCAACTGAAAATGTAGAAATGGATATCGTTAGAGCAACCAACGAAAACAAAGAACTTTGGAAAGAGATATTTGCCTTTTTGGACGAATAATTATTTTCAGAAAAGAGTTCTAGAGAGTATATTAAATAGGCTGCACTGATGGCGGAACGGTATACGCGCTGGTCTCAGAAGCCAGTCCGGAGACGGGTGTGGGTTCAAATCCCATTCAGTGCACCAAATAAAATGTATATTAACGCCTATCATTGGCGTTTTTTAACACCTCAAGTTCCTTATTTGTTGTCTTTTTTGCGATTCTTATAGAGATTTAGGGTTTTCATAAATAAGCATGAATGCATTAATGAAAGTAGCGGTGAAACGTGTTTTTATACCGTTCACCGCTAAGTTGCTCTTAACGTTCAATACGTTTTAACATAGCACGGAATTAAAAACAATCGATTAATACTGACTTTTTAAATGAACGTGATAGTTTGTAAGAATATTCGTTGTTTAAAAAACATTTTAAACTTGTTTATGAACAAAGTCATAGAGAAGTCTTCAAGTTGTTTATGAACTAAGGTACAATCTTTCGAGCAAGACCGTTTATAAGCTTTTCAACGCCAAAGAAATCATAAAATATTATAACATTTGCCATATTTTGATATTGTGGATGCATCAGAAAGGATGATGGAGGGCATCTCCTATGATGATTCTCCTATTGAAAAAAGGCTTATGAATGTATGAAACGTTTGATTTTTAAAAATGAACAATCGCCATTGGCAAAGGCGCGATCGTAACACTAATATCTACTTGAACCTTAATGCTTATTTTCAGCTGCTATCTTATTCTACATAAGAATTGAGTCATAGATTACGCAATCCTTTTTTAAATAAAAATATGCCACTTTTAGCAGGGATTTTTTGATATTTAGCTATTTGTTAATTCAAATAAACTAATGGAAGATGGCTTTATTGAATAAAGTTAAAGGGCGATTCTGTTATGCTCTTTTAGCTGATAAACGATCCCCAATAAAATATAACAATGTGCCCAAGAAATAAGATGTAGAAAGAATTATGAATAATAAATCGATGTAATTCGAAGAATAACAAGCGATGATCATTGAAGATGCTAATAATGTAATAGATCCAAAATAAAAATAAAGTTTATGAACATCTCTTGCTTTTTTATTCAGCGAAACGTAAGTAAAAATTCCAACAATTAAGCTAAAAATGGCAATAATCAATCTAAATAAATATCTAACAAAACCATCAGCCTTATTTTCGTAGATAAGCCAATCCCCACTAAATAAATTCCTGGCCTCAAATACGATGAATATTAAAGAAAATACAATTATTAACGATGCGAATATATAGCAAATTACTTTCCCTGTTTTCTTCATTATAAATTCCTCGCATATATTGCTTCGCATAAATCGCTCGTTATAAAATCCGAGACAGTTATACCGAGGTTTTTTCGATTTTTAACCTCTTTTATAACCCATTCGTTTATGATTTTTGCCGTTGTACCTGCGTATGTTGGAGGGAATGAATCTAAGTAATAACACGAAGTGAAGTTCATTGTTAATTTGCTTAAATCGTTAGCACTGCTATCAAAACAATTAACGATTTCTCTTTTCTTGTTTTCAATATTTCTTATTTTGAAATAATCTTGAACGTGCAAATTAGCTTTTTCAATCTCAAAGGTGTTAGTTGTAGCGTCTTTATCGTGTTCTATCCATCCTTCGTATGCCGGTAATCCAATAGTGTTATTTTTGTAGCGTGAAACTAAATATGCTTTTCCTCTTAATTCTTTTAATGTTTTAGGGCATTCTCTACTGACATTCCAGATTGCTTGGTAATCGTTTAAAGAGTCTTTTAAGGCCTCTTCAAAAGTTTTGCTACTATTTGTAGGATCACTTTCCTCTTTGACTGAAACTATTAATCCTTCGCTTGAATGAGCATTTAAAAAGGCTTGAAAATCATTTAATGCAGATGCAAATGAAAGCTTCTGGTCAACTATTCCATGAACGATTCTTAATTCATTGTTCCTTAATTGGAGTCTTATATCAAAGTAACGCGCACCGGCTTTTAACTGCTCTGAAATTGTAAGATCCTGACACTTGCCAGATAAATCCCCAATGGAATGAAGGGCACCTGAATCATGTGAACCAGGTATAGAGATACTGGTTATAGTTGCATCATCAGATAGGTTTTTCATCCAGTCAGAACCTCTTGAGGTGGAACTTCTTGAGGATATTGGGAGCATAGCGAAAACGGATGCAACGCATACTGATACCCCTATAACTGAACAAATAATGATATGTTTCCTAATCTTCATATAAATAATATTGCAATTGAATTGGTAGCGATAAAACCAGGCTTGAAGGTCTGATAAAAGATTTTTCTTAACCCTATTTATATTACTATTTATAAAGTTTCGATTCTAGATAATATCTTTTTTCTAAACGTTCTTTAGACGAGGAAAGGCAATCTTATTTTGTGGGATCGTATATATTGAGTGCATTTTTCTATTATTTATGTATAATTTTAAAAAAGAAAAGAGGAATTCTTATGAAATACTGTTCTCATTGTGGATCTGAAATATTTGATGAAGCGGTCGTTTGCCCTCATTGTGGGTGTTCTGTTCAAGAAACAATTAAGGCAACTCCGGTTAATAACACGTCAAGCGAGAAAAACACTATTCGCTTGATCGCTAAGGTGTTCATGATTCTTGGCTGCATCTCAGTTGGCTGGACGCTAATTCCATTAATTTGGTGTATTCCAATGACAGTTAAATATTGGAAAGCTTGCGATAATGGCGAAGATGTTAGCACAGCTTTCAAAATTTGCAGCTTGTTGTTTGTAAATCTCGTTGCTGGCATATTAATGCTTGCTGAAGAAGCTGTTAATTAATTCAATTTAGTCTGATGGCACGTTTAGGCGTGCCTTTTTGTTTTAGTCTTAAAAAAGTTATATACTCAAAGGGCTTGTGGTTGTAGCTCAATTGGATAGAGCGCAAGCCTCCGAAGCTTGAGGTTAGGAGTTCAACTCTCCTCAATCACGCCATAATAAAGAACTCTCTGATTAAAAAGTCAGAGTTTTTTTATTTTCATTTTTGTGGCAAAAACAGCGATTATTACTCTATAAATAAGTAGACAAAAGTCTATTAATAGAATTAAGTCTAGAAAAATGTTTCGATATATACTATAATTTTGGCGTTATGAAAGCGAAAGATAGAAGATTCATTAAAACTGAAAATATTATTCAAAAATCAATGATAAAATTGCTCTGCGAAAGTGATCCAGAACAACTTCAAATAGAAGATCTTGTTTATGAAGCGGATATTAACAAGTCGACTTTCTATCTTCATTACCAATCTTTGGATCTCTTAGTTTCAGCTTTGGAAGATGAATTGATTTCTGGCTTAACGGTTAGCATGAATGAATTGGGATACAATTTTTCAAGATTTGATTTTTTTGGAAAAATTTTTTCATATCTTAAAGAAAATCAAAAATTGGCAAAAGCCGTTCTTAATGCATCTACATATCGTTTCAATGCAAAAGTTGAGGACTTTGGAAAGCCTTATCTAATACCAGCACCTGCAAAAAAGAGAAATAGGATAGTTGCCAATATTGAATTTTTACAATCCTCTCTTATCCAGAGTCTTGTTGCAGTTTATAGAGTTTGGATTTTTGATTCATGCAAATTCTCCATGGAAGAATTAACAACTATGTTAATTGAAATTTGCTCTAATAATATATATAAGGATTTATACAGGTAGATTTATTTAACAAACCATATTAAATTTTTAAACATAATATTTTTCTATATGATTTTTTTCATTTCTTTTAAATAATAAAATAAGTTGACTAGAAAAC
>CAVIJE010000006.1:0-1823 GCA_963643355.1 Sodaliphilus sp.
GATTGGCGGAAAGTTTCTACGTTGGACCTTAATCCAACACTATGAACAAGAAAAAGTATCATTATTTGTCTTTTTCATTTGTTAGTTCAAATTTTCTTTCCAATTCTCAAACAAGGATTACGAGCAAGAAAAGGAGAACACATGAAAAAGTGTATTAAATTATCAGCCTTAGCAATCCTCAGCCTTTGCACTCTTGCAAGTTGTGACAACAAGCAAGACACCACAACTCTCAAAGCCGGTCTTATCGCTTTACACGATGAGAATTCCACCTATGACAAGAACTTCATCGACGCTTTCAAACAAGCTTGCGAAGAAGAAAGTGTCGAAGCATTAATCACAACTGGCGTTCCTGAAGCAAACGAAGCCTATGACAAAGCCATCGATTTAGTTGAATCAGGATGTAAATTCGTTTTTGCTGACTCATTTGGACATGAAGACCACCTTCTTAAAGCAGCAAAAGAAGAAAAAGACGTTCAATTTGCCCACGCTTCTGGAACAAAAGCCCATACTGAAAAAGTTTCTAATTTCCATAATGCCTTTGCCTCTATCTATGAAGGCAGATATCTTGCTGGCGTTGCCGCTGGATTAAAATTACAAGATATGCTTGATAAAGGCACGACCACTTCTAAGAAGATTGGCTATGTTGGTGCTTATACCTATGCCGAAGTTATCTCCGGATATACTTCATTCTATCTTGGCGTTAAGTCAATCGTTTCCGATGTCACAATGGACGTTCAATTCACTGGTTCCTGGTATGATGAAACTGCTGAAAAGACTGCCGCTGAAACATTAATCAGCAAAGGCTGCGCCTTAATTTCTCAACACGCTGACTCCTGGGGAGCCCCTTCTGCTTGCGAAACAGCCAAAATTCCTAATGTTTCCTACAACGGTTCAACCGAATCTCGTTGCCCAGAAACCTTCATTGTTTCCTCAAAAATCGATTGGGTTCCATATTTCAAACATTGCTTACAACAAATCAAGAAAGGCGAATCAATTGAAACCGACTGGACTGGTGAATTAGGATCAACCTTAACTAACGGCTCTGTCGCTTTAACCGAATTTGGTAAGAAAGCAACTGTCGCAGGAACTGAAGAAAAAGTCAACGAGGTTGCTGACAAATTAAGAAATGGCACTCTCCAAGTATTCGACACCTCTACTTTCACAGTCTCTGGTGACAACGTTAAATCTACAATGAAAGTTGACGCAAACGGCCATATCACTTCTTATCTTGCCGACGTTGATACCGATGCAGCCTTTGCTGGCGATACCGAAGCTATCGAAACAAAGAATGGCATCACTTATTTTGCCGAAAGCTCTAAGCGTTCCGCTCCATATTTTGATATCACCATCGATGGTATCAATTTGTTAAACAGCAAATTCTAATTTATTGATGTTAGACCCAAGGGAGGTTTCCTCTCTTGGGCCTTATTCTTTTTTTGGTGAAAGATATGGAAGATAAAAAGATCTGCGTAGAATTTAAAAACATTTCTAAGTCCTTTGGCGAAGTAAAGGCAAATCATAAAGTTAACTTACAAATTTATCATGGCGAAATCCTCTCTCTTTTAGGGGAAAACGGCTCTGGAAAGACCACTTTGATGAATATGCTTTCGGGCATTTATTATCCTGATGAAGGAGATATTTTCGTCGATGGAAATAAAGTAAAAATATCTTCGCCTAAAGACGCTTTTAACTACAAGATCGGAATGATTCACCAACATTTCAAACTTATCGAAGCGTTTAATTCTCTTGAAAACATTCTTCTTGGCGTGAAGCCTTCAATTTCTTTTTGGAAAAAGAGCAAATATTTCTTCAAGAATTTCTAT